>PZPI01000009.1 GCA_003045935.1 Bacteroidota bacterium
AATCAAGATGATACGATTGATCTGGTATTCTGTGATATTAAAATGCCAAAAAAAGATGGGATCGAAGTCTTACAGGCTATTGGTGATCACACTGATGAATTGCCTGTGATTATGATATCGGGGCACGGTGATCTTGAAACTGCAGTAGCATGCATGCGGTTGGGAGCATTCGACTATTTATCGAAACCACCCGATTTAAATCGCTTATTGACCACGGCAAAAAATGGCCTCGAACGAAAGAAAATTAAGTCAGAAAACAAACGTCTTAAAAAGCGACTCGTTCAATCAGATCAAATGATTGGTGACAGTGCGGCGTTAAACGCTATTCGTTCGATGATTGATAAGGTGTCAGATACATCTGCCCGAGTTTTAATTACTGGGCCTAATGGTTCTGGTAAGGAATTAGTCGCAAAGGCGCTTCATCAAAACAGCTCAAGATCAAGTTCTTCCTTTGTTGAGGTGAATTGTGCGGCTATACCGTCTGAACTCATCGAAAGTGAGCTATTTGGCCATGTCAAAGGTGCTTTTACCTCGGCGCATAAGGATCGTTCTGGTAAATTTGAAATTGCTCATGGAGGTACTCTATTTCTAGATGAGATAGGGGATATGTCTTTGTCTGCTCAAGCGAAAGTTCTAAGAGCTCTTCAAGAGTCTCAAATTGTCAGAGTCGGTTCCGAAAAGCCCGTAAAGGTTGATGTTCGTGTGGTTGCGGCCACCAATAAAAATCTTCGTCACGAGATCGAGGAAGGTCGTTTTCGAGAAGATTTATATCATCGCCTAAGCGTTATTCTTATCGAGGTACCTGCATTAGATAGTCGTAAAGAGGATATTCCTCAATTAATCGACCATTTTTCAACTCAAATTGCAGAACAGATGGGAGTCGTGAATAAACCTTTTGATAAAGATGCGTTAAAGGTGTTGGTTTCTAGGTCTTATCCTGGAAATATTCGTGAACTTCGCAATATTGTAGAACGATTAATGATTTTATCTGATGATAAAATCACCTTAGAACTTGTTAGATCATTCGCCTTATGAGATTTTATTTTGCTTTTATTCTTTTGGTTTCCTTCCAAATTTCAATGGCTCAGACACCTGAGGCAAATGAGAAGGAAGATGCAGCAACCATTAAGCAGATTTTTGATACGGCCCTTACTAGTGGTAAGGCGCACGATTGGTTGCGATTTCTGTCTTTACAAATAGGCGGTAGATTGTCGGGGTCGGTTGAGGCTGATCAAGCGGTTGAGTATACCAAAACAGAGTTAGAAGCTTTGGGTTTAGATCGTGTTTACTTGCAACCGGTTATGGTGCCGAAGTGGGTTCGTGGAGCTCCTGAATTTGCTTACATTGAGACGACTCCTGGGGTAACTACTACTGTTCCTATTACGGCCCTTGGCGGATCTATAGCTACCTCAAGTATGGGTTTAAAGGCTGGAGTAGTTGAGGTAAAGTCCCTCGATGAATTAGAGCAGTTGGGTCGTGCTAGGATTGAGGGTAAAATCGTCTTTTATAATCGTCCGATGGAGCCAACTCTAATTCATACGTTTGCTGCCTATGGCGGATGTGTTGATCAGCGCTATTCTGGAGCTGAAGCTGCCGCAAAATTTGGAGCTGTTGGTGTAATTGTTCGTTCAATGAACTTACGCCTAGATGACCTTCCTCATACTGGGGCAATGAGTTATGGAGACTTGCCTTTAGATCAGCGTATTCCAGCTGCAGCGATTAGTACCAAAGGTGCAGATTTACTATCTGCAACGCTTTCGCTCAACAAACAAACTCAATTCTACTTTAAACAGAATAGTAGAAACTTTCCTGATGTGAAATCATATAATGTCATTGGTGAGATTAAAGGAAGCCTTTATCCTGATGAAATCATGGTTGTAGGGGGACATTTAGATTCTTGGGATTTAGGAGATGGCTCTCATGATGACGGAGCGGGAGTTGTTCAATCGATGGATGTTTTATCCCTATTAAAGCAGGTTGGCTATCGTCCGAAACGCACCATTCGTGTGGTTTTATTTATGAATGAAGAGAATGGATTAAGAGGAGGAAATGAATACGCCAGAGTAGCATTAGCTGAAGGTGAGAAGCATGTATTTGCATTAGAAAGCGATAGTGGAGGTTTTACCCCTAGAGGTTTTTCTTTTGACACTGATAAAGAAACTTTTAAGCAGATCAAATCTTGGTCCAATTACTTTTATCCTTATCTCTCAGATCGATTTGAATTAGGAGGTAGTGGTGCCGATATTGGCCCGCTTAAACCTCAAGGGTTAATTCTGGCAGGTTTAAAACCTGACTCCCAACGTTATTTTGATCACCACCACTCAGATAACGATCGCTTTGAGCACGTCAACAAAAGAGAATTAGAACTCGGGGCTGCTGCAATGACAGCGCTTATCTATATGATGGATAATTATTTGCCTCAAAAGAATTAATACAACTTACTTAAAATTACAATTATGCAGGAGGGTATTTACGCTCGATTTACTACGTCAAAAGGACAAATTCTTGTTCAGCTTACTCACGATAAAACCCCAGGAACGGTCGGGAATTTTGTGGCATTAGCTGAAGGTAATCTTGAAAATTCAGCAAAACCACAGGGTACCCCTTATTACGATGGTTTAAAGTTCCATAGAGTAATCGCTGATTTTATGATTCAAGGAGGATGCCCGTTAGGAACAGGTACTGGTGACCCAGGATATAAATTTGACGATGAGTTCGTGTCTGAGCTAAAGCATGATAGCCCTGGTGTACTCTCTATGGCGAACGCAGGCCCTGGAACTAATGGGAGCCAGTTTTTCATTACGCACACCGCAACTCCTTGGCTAGATGGAAAACACACTGTTTTCGGTAAGGTAGTTGAAGGACAAGATGTAGTAGACGCGATTGCTCAAGATGATGTTATTGAAACATTAGCCATCGAGCGAGTAGGAGATGCTGCACAGAATTGGAATGCCGTAGAAGCTTTTCGTGTTTTTGAAAATGCTCGAGCGAAGCGTGAAGAAGAAGCCAAAAAGGTAGCTCAAGAAGCGCTGGATAAGCTCGCTGCTGGTTTTGATCAAACTGATTCTGGACTTAGATACAAGATTATTCAAAAGGGATCAGGTGCTCAAGCCGAAAAGGGAAAGAGTGTTTCAGTGCATTATGAAGGAAGCCTTGAAAACGGTCAGGTATTTGACTCTTCTTACCGACGTAAAGATCCGATTACGTTTACTTTAGGAATCGGACAAGTGATACAAGGGTGGGATGAAGGTATCGCTCTTTTAAAAGAAGGAGATAAAGCTCGTTTTGTAATTCCGTCCTACTTGGGCTATGGAGAGCGTGGTGCAGGAGGTGTAATTCCACCGAATGCTACCCTAGTGTTTGATGTAGAACTCGTAAAAGTCGGAGAATGATTACCGAGCAGTACCCAATAGGACCCTTTCAATTGCCCACAGTAATAAGTGAAGAGGATCTCCTCATGGCTACTGAGCAGTTGGAGCAGTTCCCAAGCAAGCTAAGCGACTTAGTCGCAAACTGGGATGACCTACAGTTGGATACTCCCTATCGTGAAGGATCCTGGACAGCAAGACAACTCATTCATCACATAGCGGATAGCCACGCTCACAGTTTTATTAGATATAAGTGGACCTTATCTGAACAAACCCCTCTTATCAAGGCCTATGACCAGGATGGTTGGGCTTCACTCAGTGATGCGAAGATGCCTATCGAGAGTTCATTGAATCTGATTCAAGCTATTCACAGCAAGCTTGTTTTCATTATCAGAAGCTTAAGTACATCTGATTTAGAAAAGGCTTTCATACATCCAGAAAATAATAAGGAGCGTAATCTCAAAGAGAATACGCTCCTATATGCTTGGCACAGTGGCCACCATTACGCTCACTTAGAAAATCTAGCGAAACGTAAGGGTTGGTAGTCTTACATTGAGACACCGAAGAATAAAGCGTTCATCAGTAATCGATTGGTGCCGTACCAGAATGCTCTAAAATTGGTGTTATCGGTGAATCCTATTACTTTTCCGCGTCCTATCGATTTTATTGAAAGCGCAGAACTGCCTTTTAATACTTCTAAATTCTCTTCAGAAATATAACCACTTAGTAGCGGCGATTGTGTATAGGTTAATGGGTTTTCAAAACTATTTGATCGTGGTTCGATAAAAAGATTAGTGTTTCTAAATAGTGCAATTTTATCGGTAGTATATCCGAAATTGATTGGATGTGATCGATCAATATTCGCTTCAAAAATTGCTCCACCCGTTACCTGTGCCCCGTAGTAATTCTCTGCTTGATCAAACCTCAGGTTTTTTGCAGCTGCTACTTTTGCTTTTCGCGTATTAAAACTTAAGAGTTCATTAGAGTTCAACCAGTTTAAGGCATTTCGATATCCGATAAGTGTTCCGCCCTCACGTACCCATTGCTTCAGTTTTGTCGCTGCAGCTTCATTTAGAGGGTTGGGGCCATAACCAAGGCTCGGAATAATAATATCTGTATAACGATCTAAGTTCACCGAAGAAACTCTTGATGCTTCAAGCTTGGTTACCTTGATATTATAACGCTGATCGAATAGGTGCCAGATTTCTCCAGCATCATAGGAACTTATTCCTGTACCTACTAAAAGTGCTACAGAAATAGGTTCAACGGCATCGAAATTATTACTTCCAAAGTCAATCCCTTCTGTTAGACCGGTTGAAGCAGAATAGACTTCGAGAGGATGTTTAGATGTAAAATCTGAAAGTATTGCATAAATCTCATCTGATCTGTTTTCTTGATTTTGTAGCGGAATCATTAAAGTTCCGTAATCATAAGATCTACCTGCAAGCTTGAAAGGTGTCATTGCTACCTTTACTCGAATGCCTTTTTGGGTAAGGGCATGAAGAAGTTTTGGAGCATAATAGTCATGCCATTCAAATAGGTATCCGTAATTACTTTTTGTTTCAACGCTACCTGTTGGCATGTCGAGCGAAGATACAGGAGTCATGTTGACTGATGGCTTTTTCAAAACTTTTTCACTAGATACACCGAACGCGTGCGGAAATGTCCAAGCTGAAATGTCATAGAATAAACTATCGGTAAAGGTGATTCTCTCCTCGAAAATAGCGTCAACAAGTCTTGGGTTTCTTTGATTCAGTGGAACAAAATAGCTCTTTCCTGAACCAAACTCTTTTTTTCCACTTCTATAATCTTCTTCTAGTGCCATAACGCTTATACCGTGACGCTTCAATACCTCGGTAAGGTGCCATGCACTACCTGCATCTTTTGAAGTTCCAAATACATAACCACTAGTTTTATGAGCGGTAGCCTCTTTTCTCAAAGTAGCGTAGTAATCTTTCTGGTACTCCATTAATTTAGATTTCAATCCGTTTGCTGCTTCAAGGGTAGATAGGGCAGTTGTGAATTGATTTCTGATAGTAAAAGGAAAGGTTAAAAGCCCATTCTCACTTTCTTGGCCATGGCCTCGTGAACTTCCTTGTTCGAATAAAATTCCTATAGTTCCATTCAAATCAGGAAAGGTAGACCCCTTACCGTAGTAATAGTCGTCGTAGTTCTCTTCAGAATAATAGAGTGAACCAATTTTATCGAGTGCCTTAGCATGATAAGATCCGATCATTTTGGTTAGCTCCTGGTTGATCTTTGGAGTTAGCGGATGCACACGGGTAGGCTCACCTGGTTGAAAGAAAAAGGTCGAATTGGTTCCCATCTCGTGGTGGTCGGTAAGTACATTTGGTAACCATTTGTGATAGGTTGCTATTCTTGCTCTACTTTCGGGTAATTGCACTGGTAGCCAGTCTCTGTTTAGGTCAAACCAATAGTGGTTGGTTCTTCCTCCCGGCCAAACCTCGCGATATTCTCTATCATTTGGATCATAGTTTAATTGATGGGCTCTGTGAACATTTGCCCAGTAAGCAAATCGCTGTAATCCGTCAGGGTTAAAACTTGGATCGAACAGAATAACTGTATTTTCTAAATCTGCTAAAACCTCATTCGATGCAGCAAGATGATAGGCATACGCCAGTGCCGCATTTGACCCACTCGGCTCGTTTCCGTGAATGGAGAATCCTTGGTAGATTACTACGGGCATATCCTCTTTTGGTTCAATCTCTCCGTTAACTAATTTCTTTCGATCGGCTACAATTTCATCAATTCGTTCATGATTTCTCGGCGAAGTCACAGTGAGAAGAAATAGGGGTCTACCTTCGAAGGTTTCTCCTCTATTTTCGAGCGAAATACGATCACTGGTATCAGAAAGTACTTGCAAGTATTGAATCAGTTTATCATGTGTGATGTGCCATTCACCTACTTCGTGACCAATGACTGATTGCGGAGTGGGAATACTCGAATTGTAAGTGTGATTTGTAGGTAGATAATAATTGAGGTCTACCGTATCTGAACCTACTTGACTAAAGGCGAAAAGGGGTAGGCACAGCATTAGAATACTGCGAAAAAAATGATTTTTCATTGCTTTGTGATTAGCGGTTAAATGTCTTCGAAACTGATATCGGTGAACGAAGAACTGTCATTCTCTGCGTCTTCAGCCGAAGCATCATTTGTTTCGTTATTGAAATTAGATTCCTTTTGATAATCTGAACGGTGTCTTTCAGAAATGACTTCTTCTCCTTTTTGGTCAATAATGAAGGACATCATTTCATCGAGAGTTTCCTTGAAAGATTCAAAATCTTCCTTGTATAAATAGATCTTGTGTTTCTTGTAATGAAAACTTCCATCAGGATTGGTGAACTTTTTACTTTCGGTAAGCGTTAAGTAATAATCACCCGCTTTTGTGGCGCGAACATCAAAGAAATAAGTACGCCTACCTGCTCGCACTACCTTCGAAAAAATCTCTTCTTGTTCTGTATTCACCTTATTTTCCATGAAATAGTTTAATTATGTCTATCTCAAATTTGGAAAAAAAAAGAATGATGGGCAACTTTTTTAACCGTTGAGTTGTTCTTTATAGAGGTCTTGATAAAACCCTGGGGTGGCAATCAATTCATTGTGAGTTCCTTCCTGTACAATTTCGCCCTCTTCTAAAACAAGTATACGGTCAGCGTGCTTTACGGTAGCCATTCGGTGACTGACAATGAGTGTCGTCTTTTCTTTGGATTGATTTTTAATATTACCCAAAATCACCTCCTCGGTTTCTGTATCAACAGCGGATAAGCAATCGTCGAACAGAAAGATTTGAGGTTCCTTTATCATTGCACGGGCAATGGATACTCGTTGTTTTTGACCACCACTCAAACTAATTCCTCGCTCTCCTAGCAGCGTTTGATACCCTTTGGGAAAATCTAAGATGTTCTGGTGTACATCTGCCAATTGTGCTGCAGTCTTAATCTCCTCCTCCGTGGCATTTAATTTTCCGAATCGGATATTATTCTCGATAGTATCAGAGAATAAGAAGGAATCTTGAGGTACTACACCCATGCTAGTTCTAAGTTCAGTTAGATAGTAGTTATTGATTGTAACGCCATCAATAAGTACTGTCCCTTCTTGTGGTTCGATGAGTCGCGTAATTAAATCAATCACAGTCGATTTACCAGCTCCTGTCTTACCCATGAGGGCTACGGTCTCTCCAGAATATATTCTCAGATTAACGTTTTTAAGTGCCTGAATACCAGTATCTGAGTATTTGTAAGATACATTTTTGAACTCAATTTGACCTTGGATGGATGGTTGAGTATCTGCCAAATTGTCGTTGATTTCGGGTGGTATCTGAAGAAAGTCATTGATTCTTTCTTGAGAAGCTTCGGCTCGTTGAATGATTGAAGTGAGCCATCCGACCACTGTTACAGGCCAAGTGAGCATGTTTACATAAAGGATGAATTCAGCAATTAGGCCTACAGAATCGATACGTCCATCGAGGTACATTCTCCCCCCTACGTACATCACGATAATATTAGAAGCGCCAATTAGCAGTAACATTAAAGGGAAAAACCAGGCGTTAATCTTAGCCAAATCCATAGCAGTTTGCTTTCCTTCTTCAGCGAGTGACTGCATATCTTGGTCAATCTTTTGCTCTAAATGGTAAGCCTTGACTATTGCTATTCCTGAAAATCGTTCTTGTGTGAAGGTAGAAAGTGTAGAAAGGTACGTTTGTACGGCGGTACTTCTAACGTGTATCAATCGACTGATTCGATAGATTAGAAAAGACAGAAGTGGAAACGGTAAAACGGTATAAAGCGCCAATTCAGGAGCCTTTAGAAACATAAGTGGAATGAGAATAACGAATAGAGTAAGCGTCTGTAGTCCGTACATAATGGCGGGCCCAGCATACATTCTTACCTGAGAAACGTCTTCAGAAATTCGATTCATAAGATCTCCCACTCGATTCTTCTTGTAAAAACTTGAGGACAATACTTGGTAATGATCGTAAATAGTGTTCTTGAGATCGTATTCTATGTATCGAGAAACGTTGATGATATACTGACGCATTAAGAAAGTTAGAATAGCAGCAATAAGTGTTGTTCCAACGATAATCCCAATGTCGATAAGTAGCATTTGTTTTGCTTCTGCTTGGCTAATCTCGTTTCTGAAATATTGTTCAATGACCTGAATGGATTCATTGATATAGGAAGGCATGAAAAGCGAAAATATACGAGCACTAATGGTAATCACCAATCCGATGAGTAACTTCTTCCAGTATTTTAATAAAAATGAATTGAGATATTTTAATGCCTTCATGAGCGCGTTTCCGTGAATTCAAAGATAGCGCAATCAAAATATAACTTAACTTTGCGACGCAGTATAAATGTAAACAGAGTTCTTTCTCATGCTAACGCGCCGACACATTCGAATCAAGGTATTACAGACCTTGTACGCTCTTCAGAAATCACCTGAAACAAGTTTAGATTCGTATCAACGTTTTTTAAAGAAGAGTATGGATGGTGTTTACTCTCTCTATCTACTTCAGCTCCATTTCTTTAAGTATTTCAGAGATTGGAGTTTGAGAGAGGTTGAGGCTAGGCAGAAAGCTTACCTAGAGACTTCGAAAAGTACATTTGTTGATCCCTTAAGATTTTACAATAATTCTTTTCTAACTCAGATTACTGAGTCAGAGGTGCTCTTCGATCAGTGGGATCGAAGAAAAATGAAGCAGTGGTATTTGAATGAAAAGTATGTCGCAAATGTTCATGCCTCTTTTACGAAAAGTGACGCGTACCTAGAATATATGAATCTAGAGCAGGTGGGATATGCCGAAGACAAAGAGATTGTATTGCTTTTGTTTAGAGAGTTTTTAGCTCCAGACGATGGCGTTTATGATTTTATTGAAGATGAACAGCTGACATGGATTGATGATTATCCTGTGGTTAACACTTTTATCCTCAAGCGTTTTAGCGCAGCGCGCAAACAGACCGAAGATACCTATTGGCTGCCAGAGCTAATTACGGAAGATGACGATTTAGACTTTGGAAGAAAACTATTAACTAAGGTAGCTTTGAAGTATGGGGAGTATGCGAAAGAGATTGAGGGTAAAACTCCCAATTGGGACCAAGACCGAATAGCAGAAATTGACAAGTTGCTATTGATTCTTGGTATTGCTGAATTACTTGATTTTCCATCTATTCCTCCTAAAGTAACCCTCAATGAGTACCTTGAAATTGCGAAGGAGTATTCTACCCCAAAGAGTAGTTTGTTTATTAATGGAATTCTAGACAATCTGTCAACTACTTATAAAGAAGAGGGTAGGCTTATTAAGTCAGGCAGAGGATTGCTCTAATCGTCTAGAATTATCCTTATTTTTGAGTCATACTAATAAATTTATATCAATGAGAACTAAATCAATTTATGTCTTTGCTACAGCATTTGCTGTTCTGTTTAGCCTTACTAGTTGTAAAGGGCAAGGTGAAAAAAAGGAAACCTCTAATGCAGTATCTACTGAAGTAGCAGCAGAAAACAGTGCGAAGCGTCCGGCAATGACTTTCGATAAGAAAGAGCATGATTTCGGAACTATCGTCGCTGGAACACCTCAAGAGACTGTTTTCGAATTCACTAATACCGGGGATGCTCCGTTAATTATTTCTAACGCAAGATCAAGTTGTGGATGTACGGTGCCTGATTATCCTCAAAATACTCCAATTGCTCCTGGCGATAAAGGTGAGCTTGTTGTGAAATTCAATGGTGCTGGAGCAAACCTAGTGACTAAAACAATCACGCTTACGACTAATACAGCAGCTGGAACTGAAATGTTACGAATTAAAGCTTTTATCGAGCCTAAGGGTTCAGGAGCTTTTGATGTTCCAATGAAGAAGTAGTTTTAGATGGAAGCACTTAACCAATTTGTTCCTCTTCTACTGATTTTTGCGGTAGCGTATTTCTTTATGATTCGTCCTCAGGTTAAACGTCAAAAAGAAGAGAAGAAGTTTATCGAAGCCCTTAAGAAGGGCGATAAAGTAGTAACCAAGAGTGGATTACACGGTAAGATCTCGGATATCAATGAAAGTAATCAAACGGTGGTTGTTGAAACCTCTGCTGGTAAACTAAAATTTGAAAGTAGTTCGATCTCTCACGAATTGAGTAAACGAGAGGCGGCTGCCAAATAAAGGCAATTGCCAATTAAAATTACAGGGGTGCAACGCACCCCTTTTTAATGATGTATCAATTTTTCATCCGCCCCATTTTATTCCTCTTCGACGCTGAAAGAGCTCATCATATTGCTTTTCGTCTTTTGGGAATTGCAGAAGTCTTAGGATTTACCCGATTGTATAAATCCTTATTCGTAAGTACAAGTCCTTTACTGAAAAAAGAAGTAATGGGTATTGTTTTCGAAAATCCAGTGGGTTTAGCGGCGGGGTTCGATAAAGATGCTAAACGATACAATTCTTTTGGTGATTTAGGATTTGGGTTTGTTGAAATTGGAACACTTACCCCTAAGGCACAACCTGGTAATGAAAAAAAGAGATTGTTTCGGTTAAAGAAAGACGCTGCTATCATTAATCGAATGGGGTTTAATAACAATGGGGTGCATGTAGCCGTTAATCGACTTCGCAAATCACATCGGACAATTGTTGGTGGAAATATTGGTAAGAACAAGATCACGCCTAATGAAAACGCAGTTGAGGACTACCTGTATGCCCTTAAAACGCTCTATCCATATGTAGATTATTTTGTGGTGAATGTTAGTTCACCAAATACACCAGGTTTAAGAGAGTTACAAGAGAAAAAGCCATTAGAGCAACTGTTAAGTACCTTGAAATTAGAGGGTAAGAATCTTGCAGGGGTATCTGCAGAAAAGCCAATTCTTTTAAAAATCGCACCTGATTTAACCAATCATCAATTAGATGATATCATTGAAATTGTGGAAAATGTAAAGCTAGAGGGAGTAATCGCTACTAACACTACCATCGATCGAATAAACTTAAAATCTGATCAAAGCCTAGTTTCTGAAACGGGTGGGCTAAGTGGTGCTCCACTTAGAAATCGATCTACGGAGGTCATTAAGTATCTAAAAGAACATCAAAAATCTCCTTTTACAATCATTGGTGTTGGAGGTATTCATTCGGCTGAGGCTGCTATCGAAAAAATTGAAGCAGGCGCTGATCTAATTCAACTATATACGGGGTTTGTGTATGAAGGTCCCAAATTAATTTCCGAAATTCATAGGAAATTAATTGATCGTGCATGATTGAAATTGTTGAATGTCCTAGAGATGCGATGCAGGGTTTACATACCTTCATTCCTACCTCTGAGAAAGCGGCTTATCTTCAATCGTTACTTAATTGTAACTTCTCATATTTAGATTTTGGGAGTTTTGTCTCTGAGCGGGCAGTTCCCCAAATGAAAGATACCGCTGAGGTATTAGGGTTGCTCGATTTGGAACGCACCCATACTCAGCTTTTAGCAATCGCTGCCAATCTTAGAGGTGCTCAGAGAGCATCTGAATTTGAAAATATCAGCGTTCTCGGATTTCCTTTCTCGCTTTCGGAGATTTTTCAAATGAGAAATACTAACCGTTCTCAAGAAGAGGCTTTTGAAGAAATTCAAAGAATCGCCGAAGTTGCTGATATCTCCGGTAAAAAGTTGGTGATATATTTTTCTATGGGCTTTGGTAATCCCTATGGTACTCCCTGGGGTTTAGATCAAATTAGTTATTGGATTCATCGATTCGAAGGTTTAGCTATCGATTGCTTTTCACTCTCAGATACCATGGGGAATGCTACCCCAATAAGAATTCACGAAGTATTTTCATATGTTTTAACTGAGCACAATGAGCTTAATTTTGGAGCGCACTTACATACTCGACCCGATCAGTGGAAGTCAAATTTAGATGCTGCTTATAAAGCTGGATGTCGCCGATTTGATGGAGCTATACAAGGTTTTGGAGGCTGCCCGATGGCATCAGATCATTTGGTAGGAAATCTACCGACTGAAAAATTGATTAGTTACCTTACTACTCAAAAGGCACCTATCGATATTGATATTCACGGTTTTGAAGTCGCTTACAACAAGGCTAAAAATCTTTTTAGACGCTTCACATAAGCGCTCGTGCCAGAATTTTGATTATTTTTGCATGCAATTAATTCTTTAGTTGCATGAAAGCTCATCTTTCTAAAATCGTTGGCGAAGGCCTTACCTACGACGATGTTCTATTAGTCCCTGCTTTTTCTGAAGTATTACCTCGCGAGGTAAACATTAGTACGCAGTTCACCAGAAATTTACGAATCAATGTGCCTATCGTTTCTGCGGCTATGGATACGGTTACAGAATCTCGAATGGCTATTGCTATGGCTCAAGAGGGAGGTATTGGAGTGTTGCATAAGAACATGACCATTGAAGAGCAGGCTGCGAAGGTTCGCAAAGTAAAACGTGCAGAATCAGGTATGATTTTAGACCCTGTGACATTACCCCTTACGGCCACTGTTTTAGATGCTAAGGCAAGTATGAAGGAACATGGAATCGGAGGGATTCCGATCGTAGATAATGAAGGAAAACTCGCCGGGATTGTAACTAATCGTGACTTAAGATTTGAAAAACGAAATGACCGAATGATACCAGAAGTCATGACGTCAGAAAACCTTGTAACTGCCCCAGCCGGTATTACTCTAGCCGAGGCTGAAGACATTCTTCAAGCTCATAAAATTGAAAAGCTACCCGTTGTTGATGAAAAGCAACAATTAGTTGGATTAATTACGTTTAGAGACATAACTAAACTCACCCAAAAACCGATTGCTAATAAAGATCAGTATGGTAGACTCCTAGTGGCTGCTGCAGTAGGTGTTACTGCCGATGCAGTAGATCGTGTTAGTGCACTGGTTGCAGCCGGGGTTGATGCCGTAGTTATTGATACCGCACATGGGCATTCAAAGGGGGTCGTAGGTGTACTAAAAGCAGTAAAATCTGCTTTTCCCGAACTTGAGGTAATTGTCGGAAATATTGCTACCGCTGAGGCCGCACTTTATCTTGTCGAAGCAGGTGCCGATGCAGTTAAGGTAGGGATTGGTCCAGGTTCAATTTGCACCACGCGAGTAGTTGCAGGGGTTGGATTTCCTCAATTCTCAGCGGTTCTTGAAGTAGCTGCTGCACTAAAAGGAACAGGTGTTCCGGTGATCGCTGATGGAGGTGTTCGTTTTACCGGTGATATTCCTAAAGCGCTTGCCGCCGGAGCAGACTGTGTCATGCTCGGTTCGTTACTAGCAGGAACTAAAGAATCTCCAGGCGAAACGATTATCTACGAAGGAAGAAAGTTTAAGAGTTATCGTGGAATGGGGTCTGTTGAAGCTATGAAAAAGGGTAGTAAAGACCGCTATTTTCAAGATGTAGAAGATGATATTAAAAAACTTGTACCAGAAGGTATAGTCGGTCGAGTACCTTATAAAGGTGAGCTCTATGAGAGCATGCATCAATTTATTGGTGGTTTACGAGCAGGTATGGGGTATTGCGGTGCTAAGGATATTAACACTTTGAAAGAACACGCGAAGTTCGTTAAGATCACGGCAAGTGGTATTGCAGAGAGTCATCCACACAATGTAACCATTACCAAAGAGGCTCCGAATTATAGTCGATAGATTATTTTGATTGACTGGCCTCGTAGTCTTTCCAGGTCATATCTTTAAAGATATCGTCTCCAAAGTACTTAGCTACGGTAAGAAATGGTGCCGCAGGATAGTAACCTGCAACAGGAGCTAACATTTCAAATTTAGAAGTAAGGTAGACAACGGTCGGATAACTTAATTTTCCGTTAGTCAGTGCTACAGCTAATTCGTGATACCCCTTTTTACCTTGCGGTACAAACGAATAAGTCTGTCCTTGAAAAACAACGTCTTCGGTTTGTTCGGCATTGAACTTAACCATGTAGAAGTTCTTTATCATGTATGCTCGAACTTCGGGATCATTGAAGGTTTCTTTATCCATTTTTTTACACCATCCACACCAATCTGTGTAGACGTCAATGAAAATTTTCTTTTCATTGTCTCTGTCTTCAGCAATTCGCTGAACAGCCGTTTCGAAACTTAACCATTCAATTTTCTGCTCTTGAGCAAATAGACCAATCGAAAAACCAATCGATAAGAATAGCGATAACAATCCTTTCATGGTCTAAAGATAATTAAACCTCCGCAGCAAGTTGAGTATCTAGAGTTACATTAACTTCAATTTGACCCTTGGTAAGGTCTTCAAAGGTTTCGCGTTCTCTGATCAGTTCTGCCTTACCATTGATCCATAACACCTCTGCAGGGCGTAATCTAGAATTGTAGTTGCTTGCCATTGAGAAGCAATAGGCTCCGGAATTGTGAAATACGAGTAAATCACCTTCATTGATTTCAGAGATTCTTCGATTGCTACCAAAAGTATCGGTCTCACATATGTATCCGACTACCGAATAGAATCTAGGCTTCCCATCAGGGTTACTTAGGTTTTCAATTTCATGGTAGGCGCCATAAAGCATTGGACGCATCAGGTGATTGAACCCAGAATCAACCCCAGCAAAAACCGTAGAGGTGGTTTGCTTAACCACGTTTACTTTAGCAACAAATTTACCTGCTTGACTCACCAAGAATTTACCTGGCTCAAAAGAAAGGGTTAATTCTTTACCATAGGACTTACAAAAACTGTTGAATCGTTCAGATAATTTCTGACCAAATTCTTCGATGGGTGTTTCAATATCATCTTTCTTGTAAGGAACTTTAAATCCGCTACCAAAGTCAATAAACTCAAGGTTGTCAAAATTCTTAGCCGCTTCAAATAGAATTTCTGCAGCGTATAAAAAGACATCAATATCTAGAATATCGCTTCCTGTGTGCATATGGATTCCATTGATATGCATTCCGGTAAGGTCAACAATTCTTTTAATATGAGGTACCTGGTGAATACTGATACCAAATTTTGAATCAATATGCCCTACCGAAATATTGCTATTTCCACCCGCCATTACATGCGGATTAATTCTCACACATACGGGAGTGTCTGGAAAACGTTGTCCGAATAGTTCTAGAATCGATAGGTTGTCAATATTAATTTGAACACCTAAGGATCTCGCTTCTTCCAGTTCTTCGATCGACACGCCATTCGGTGTGTAGATAATTTGTTCTGCAGGAACTCCTGCTAGTAATCCCAGTTTTACTTCTTCGATTGAAACCGTATCAAGGCCAGCACCTAGGCCGTGGATAAGACGTAGAATGCTAAGGTTAGAATTTGCTTTTACCGCGTAGTGAAGCTTTAAATTATTCACTGAGGTAAAGGCGTTCTTAAGGCGATCAAACTGCGCTGCAATACGATGTGCGTCGTAAATGTAAAGGGGAGCTCCGTATTGCTTAGCGATATCGATGTAAGGAATTTGAGACATAACTTCAATTCATTAAGGTGGTGCAAAATAAGTGCCTTCTATGGAAAGTAAGATAGAAATAATCATTATTTCTCATTTTATCACAAAGAGTGATAAATAAAACAATCGGAATAGAAGAAAGAGGAAATAATTGGTAGGCCTATTGGTTGTGCTTTCCTATTTTTGTAACTCAATTTTAATAGATAAGCATGAACCTTCACGAGTTTCAAGGAAAAGAGATTTTAGCCAGTTTTGGCGTAGGTATTCAACGTGGTAAAGTTGCTTCAACACCCGATGAAGCGGTAATGGCAGCAAAAACCTTAACTGAAGAGACTGGCACTGGCTGGCATGTGATTAAAGCACAGGTTCACGCTGGTGGACGTGGTAAAGGCGGAGGTGTAAAGCTTGCTAAGAATCTAGATGAAGTTAAATCTATCGCTGATCAAATTATCGGGATGAATTTAGTTACGCCTCAGACTTCGACAGAGGGTAAAAAGGTTCATCAGGTACTTGTTGCCGAGGATGTGTATTATCCCGGTGAAAGTGAAACTTCTGAGTTCTACATGTCGGTACTACTTAATCGTGCCACTGGTCGTAACATGATTATGTATTCAACTGAGGGAGGTATGGATATCGAGGAAGTTGCTGAGAAAACACCTCATCTTATTTTTACAGAAGAAGTAGATCCTAGTGCAGGATTAACTGGTTTTCAAGCAAGAAATATTGCTTTCAACCTAGGACTCTCAGGTAAAGCTTTCAAAGAGATGGTTGGTTTTGTAACTAAATTGTACAAAGCTTATGTTGAGAGTGATTCGAGTTTATTTGAGATTAACCCGGTTCTTAAAACCTCAGACGATAGAATTATAGCCGTTGATGCTAAAGTAACTCTTGATGACAATGCCCTTTTTAGACGTAAGGCTTATGCAGAGATGCGTGATGAGCGTGAGGAGAATCCAATCGAGGTTGAAGCTAAGGCTCTAGGATTGAATTATGTAGATCTTGATGGTAATGTAGGATGTATGGTGAATGGTGCCGGTTTAGCCATGGCTACAATGGACCTTATCAAAATGGCAGGTGGGGAGCCAGCTAACTTTTTAGATGTTGGCGGTACTGCCGATGCTAAGCGTGTTGAAGAAGCTTTTAGAATTATTCTTAAAGATCCTAATGTAAAGGCAATTCTTGTAAATATTTTCGGAGGAATCGTTCGATGCGATCGTGTAGCTAATGGTATTGTGGAGGCTTACAAGAATATGGCAGATCAAATTAACGTTCCGATCATCGTTCGTTTACAAGGAACGAATGCAGAACTTGCGAAGAAAATTATTGAAGAATCTGGATTAGAGGTTCACGCAGCAGTCCAATTTCAAGAGGCTGCCGATAAAGTAAAAGCATTACTTCGTTAATGAAAAAGCCGCTCTCTTATGAGCGGCTTTTTTATACTTGTCCTTGAAGCGTTTTAAGTTGATCTCTCAGTCTGGCGGCTTCAATAAAGTCTAAAGATTTAGCGGCTTCTTCCATGGCTTTTTGGGTTCGTTTTATTTCATCGTTAAGGTCATTGCCACTCATATAGGCTAACTCTTCTTCTGAAATCGGTTTCGCTCGTTCAAGGGTCTTTTTCTCCTTTTTAGTGCTTACTAGCGTTGATTCAATGGATTTATTCAAGGCTTTTGGTTGAATTCCGTGTTCTTGATTGTAGGCCTCTTGCTTTGATCTTCGATAAGCCGTTTGATCGATAGTTAGCTGCATGCTTTCGGTGATGGTATCGGCATACATAATAGCCTTACCATTTAGATTTCGAGCGGCTCTACCCACGGTCTGTGTAAGGCTTCGGTTTGATCGTAGAAAGCCTTCTTTGTCTGCATCTATGATAGCAACAAGAGATACTTCGGGAAGATCGAGACCTTCCCTAAGTAAATTTACTCCGATAAGTACGTCGAATATTCCTTTGCGAAGATCTTGCATGATTTCAACACGCTCAAGAGTATCTACATCACTGTGAATATAACGACATCGAACACCGATTCTTGTGAGGTATTTAGTGAGCTCTTCAGCCATCCTTTTAGTAAGTGTGGTGACTAGAACACGCTCATCCTTATCTGCACGTATTTTAATTTCCTCGGTGAGATCATCGATTTGATTTTTACTGGGTCGCACTTCAATAATGGGATCTAGAAGCCCTGTAGGTCGGATAAGTTGTTCAGTGTATACTCCTTCACAAAGGGCTAACTCATAATCTGCAGGAGTAGCACTAACATAAAGCACCTGATTTTGAAGTGCTTCGAATTCTTCAAATTTGAGAGGTCGGTTATCGAGAGCTGCCGGTAGTCTAAATCCGTAATCAACTAGATTTTCCTTTCGAGATCGGTCGCCTCCATACATGGCGTGTACTTGAGGAATGGTGACGTGACTTTCGTCGATGATCATTAAATAGTCATCAGGAAAATAGTCTAAGAGGCAGAAGGGTCTTGTGCCGGGTGCTCGACCGTCAAGGTATCGGGAATAATTCTCAATACCCGAACAATATCCGAGTTCACGCATCATTTCTAAATCGAATGTGGTTCGTTCTTCTAAACGTTTCGCTTCTAGAGGTTTTCTAATCCCATTAAAATATTCTATTTGCTTTACGAGGTCATCTTGAATCTGGTATATCGCGTTTTGTAGCACATCAGGAGAGGTGACAAACATGTTTGCGGGATAGATTGTCAATCGATCATAGCTTTCAATTACATTTTGATTCACTGGATCTAACGCCTCTATTTCTTCAATTTCATCGCCAAAAAAGTGAATGCGGTAGGCAATATCTGCATATCCGGGGTGCACATCGATTACATCTCCCTTTACTCTAAAGTTTCCATGCTTGAAATCTGCGGTGGTCCTCGAATATAGGGATTGTACCAGTTGTTTTAGAAGTGCAGTTCTTGAAATCACTTGATCTCTTTCAATTTTAATGACGTTCTTCTGAAATTCGATCGGGTTTCCGATACCGTATAAACAGGATACCGAAGCGATGACAATAACATCTCTTCTTCCGCTTAGCAGAGAAGAGGTGGTACTCAGACGTAGTTTCTCGATATCTTCGTTGATGCTAAGATCTTTTTCGATATAGGTTCCACTTGCGGGTATATATGCTTCGGGTTGGTAGTAATCATAGTAGGATACAAAATATTCTACAGCATTATTTGGGAAAAACTGCTTGAATTCAGAATAAAGTTGAGCGGCTAAGGTTTTATTATGTGCTAAAACGAGCGTCGGCCGTTGTACCGTTTCGACGACATTTGCCATCGTAAATGTCTTACCTGAGCCAGTTACTCCTAGAAGAGTCTGATGCCGATCTCCTTCCTTTATCCCTCTAGATAAGGATTCAATCGCTTGAGGTTGATCCCCAGTAGGCTTAAAGTCGGCGGTTAGAGTAAAACGCATACCTCAAAAATACGCATCTTAGAGGTCTCTTTTCTTCAATAGAGCTAGACTACCCCATAAATAAATGAGCGTGTATCCTACAGCGATACCCACTTCTTTTAGTGTGGTTTGATAGTTGAGTACGACATCTTCACCGAGTTCTTTAGCTACCGATTGAATAGCGCTCAAACGTGTAAACGGTTCATGTAATAAATTGAAAGATGCTTGAAGCGGAAAGAAGCTTTTGATTTGGCTTGCTAGACTAAAGGCATCTGTTTTTTTAGCGAAATTTCCGTATTCGGCTAATAACTCTCCTCCAATACCCCAGACGATTTGCTCACCAATGAGAAGTACGATTAAAAATCCGAGAGCAAAAGCAGAACGTTTAATTAAGATTCCTAAGAAAAGACACAAACTGAAGAATCCAAACAGTTTTAGAAAATAGAGTAATAGAAACTGTAGTTCTGAAAACACGATACTTAACTCAGTATAATCAGAATAAATCATTCCCAAAATCAAAGAAATGATTGCTACAAACAAGGTCGAAAGTGCAGAAAAGACTGCAACGACAATCACCTTAGAAGCCATAAATTCCCTTTTCGAGAGCCCGTCGATAAGGTTTTGTTTCAAGGTTCGATTACTGTACTCATTCGAAATCATTGAAACAATCACTACCGCTAAAAAGAGTTTGAAGAAAGCCGCAATAAAGCTGTTAAAATGCCAGATCAGTGGAAAATTGAAGATTCCTTGATCGGCAAGATGAAACTCAATGGGCCCAATATCGAATTTGATAGTAGCTATCAAAGCAATAAGCGTTATAAAGACGAAATAGGCCGATATAAGAATGATACTCGATCTACTGTGCTTAATCTTGTGATATTCAATTAAAAAAAGTCGTTTCATTAGGTGTTGGTAATTTCTAAGAATAGTTCTTCAAGTCTTTTTTGGTGACTACTTAAGTGAGTTAGGAAAATACCTTGTTCAGAGAAGTACTTATTGATGTTCTCAGGGCTATGATTGGTTCTGATTTTTAAGAGGCCACCTTCCTTTCCTAAAATTTTTATATCTGGGTGCTTTTCAATAGACTCAGATAGTAGTTCTGTACTATTGGCACCAACGAGTAAATAGGCTCCTGATTTCCCCATTTCTTCTACAGAACCCCTGAAAATACTTTTTCCTTTTTGTAGAATAATCACCTGATCACATACTTTCTCAACCTCGTCTAGTTGATGGGAGGCAAGGAGTATGGTAGTTCCTTTCGAGGCGATTTGTTGAATAAGAACTCTAATTTGATGAATGCCTTGTGGATCTAAGCCGTTAGTCGGTTCATCAAGGATTAATATTTCAGGTTCATTGAGTAGGGCTGAAGCGATTGCCAAGCGCTGTTTCATTCCCAAAGAAAAGGTAGAAAATAAATCTTCAGATCGATCCTCTAAGCCTACTTCTTTTAATGCTTTCGGTACTGCAGAATTAGGAATTTCTTTAATGAGACAAACGAGCTCGAGATTTTCCCTCGCGTTCATGTACGGATAGAAGTTAGGCCGTTCAATTATAGCTCCAACCTTCTTTAATGCTTCGTGTGTGCTTAATGCACCTTCAAACCATTCAAAGCTACCAGAACTAGCATTCACTACATTCAGTACGATACCTAATGTGGTAGATTTGCCCGAGCCATTAGGTCCTAATACTCCATAAACCGAACCTTTTCTTATTTCAAAGCTCAGATCTGTAACCGCTTGAACCCTTCCGTAATTTTTACTTAGCTGATTTCCTTTGAGCAGAATTTTCGTCATGAACTGTTAAGCTTTAAAATAGATCTCCAATTTATGACCGTTTTTTCTGATAATTGTTACATTCGGGTTATGTCTGATGCTCCCCAAATGCTTTTAAAAAAGCCCAATTATCCAATTTCACCGATACTTGCGGCCTATTTAAGACGTTACAATCGAAGAGTTAATCTCCCGATACACTATGATGATTTATTGCGTTTTCAGGGCTCAGTAACGGTTTATGACCTTCAAGATGAGGACACTTTATGGGTTCGTGTTTATTACGAAGAATCTGAGAGCGAAGAAATTAATAACGCTTTAAAACAGATATATTCTACGCTTCATTCTGATGGTAGCCATCAGATCTTTCAACATTTGAGTATAGATGCAATTGATTTTTGCACCTTCGGAAATTCAAAACCATTTCGAATTAAGGTTCGAAATATCTTAAATGACAACTATACCTACTTTTATGTTAAGCGCTCGGATGCTTCTCGAGTTTATGGTCTAGAGATCGAACATATACTTTCTCCGTACAATTTGCTTTTCTTGGTTTCTCGAGATACGCTTATCGAAGAGCATATCGCAGGAATACCAGGAGATGTTTTTCTAAAGCAATACTTGCCGCAGTGCAGTGACCGTCAGAAGGCTCAATTAGCCAAGGAGTTTGTCAAGTTTAATGAACGCTGTATGATTCGATTATTAGGGGATATGCGTTCCTATAATTATGTAGTTATCCCTGTTCATGATTTTGACAGTGTGATTCATAAAATTCGAGCAATAGATTTTGATCAACAAAATTTTGAGGGAGACCTCAAAGTATATAGGCCTCAGTTCTTCCCTGAAAATCAAAAAATGATTGATCTAATCAAAACGTATTTAAAGAAGGACTCTGTTGATCAATACAAACGTGAGGAAAGATCCCTACTTGCCAAGCGTGCATTAGGTTCAGAAGAGCAAATCAAACGATTGCTCAGTGCTGCAATTACAGATACACTTTCTACCGATATGCACGTAAATACCTTAAAGAGTCAGATTTTTGAATTAACTAAAGATTCTGCCTTTAGTAAGGCGAATAGCATGGGAGCAATCCTAAGTGCGGCCCTAGATTTTGTTACCCGAAATTACAGAGATCTTAAAACGCTCTAACTCTTAGTTTCGCGGTTGAAATAAACGAGATAGTAATACATCTGACGTTCTTCGTCCCAACCTTTTTCTACAAATTTTTCAGCCGATTCAGGATTGATAAAATCTAGTTTAATGTGAATGTTGGTATCTAGATGAATTTCGTTCTTGAATTTCTTACGGATATCGCTGACCGCTTTGTTGGCAATCTGAAACTCAGAAACGTCTTCAATACTGTATTTAGGCCCCTTATTGACTTTGTAGTTTTTGAACTCGGGAATAAGCTCCGGATTTTCTAATACGTCGTTTAAGAAATGGGATTCCTCAAACCGATCTCTTGAAGCAAAGTGATTCACTGCACGATTCAAGAAGAGAACTTCTTGTTGTTTATCTTCAGTAGGTAAAATCACTTCTTTTGCAAAGTCTTTACAGAATTTGAGGTAATTTTTTGTTTGAAAGTTCTCGTCTTTAAGTGCAATTATTGATAGAAAGTCTTCGGGCCAGTATTTCGCATCGTATCGATTTCGATCGACCGATAAAACATGGTAACCATTTTCTTCTCCTTTATTGAAAATCAGACAGCCTTTGTCTAGCTTTTGAACAGAGATTCCCTTTCGGACAGAAATGTTTAGATTCTCCTGGTCCCAATCGAATTCAAAAAAGTCCTGCTTGACCTCACTTTTAAAAATACCAATGGCGCTAACTTTTTCTTTATCGAAAAGCACATCTTCAAATACAGCTACATAAAGTTCTCCGCTATTGATGTGAGGGTGATTCGATTGTCCGTATAAATGAGTGGCTATAGCAACACTTTGTTCTTGCAGGCTTTCTGGGTTGTTGAAAATATTTTTTGCGGCATTATAAACAGGGTTGAATTCTAAGTCTGCCTCATGTGTGAAGTGGAAATAGTTTTCTTCTCTTTGGGTAAAAGGAGTAAAGAAATAGCTCTTTAGTAAACTTGAAATCTCGTCATCTAATCGAAGCGGATTCGCAGAAAGCTGAAGCGGTTCATTTCTGTTTTTATTACCGACCCTGTGTAAGACAAGGCCTTGAAACTGGGCGTTGTATAAATTGAACATAATTAATTATAGTCGTCGTAATCAGAGTCTGAATAATCAGAAAAATCATCAAATTCATCACTGAAATCTTCATCAGTATCCCCGTAAAAGTCATCTTCTGAAGATCCTTTTTCACTTTTAAAATGTTTTTCAGGAGCCTCTGAGGGCAGTTCTCCAAAACTGAATAGAAGCTGCGGTAAATCTGTTGATGATTCATCGCTTTCTACTGCGGCTAGCTCTACAAAAAAGGTCCACATTTGTAGCAAGTCATAGATGTAGATGAGTTTAGGGTTATCTGAAGTGAGTATGCTACTGATAGGAGTATCTCTCATTAAAACCGTGTCATCTTCAAATCCTAAATCGACGATTGGATATTCTTGACCTTGATTCCACTCCTGATCACAACCATAAAAGGTTGCCATTTCAATTCCGTCAAACCCGAATGCTTGACTCAACGAATTATGCAAATCTTCAAGAGTGCTTTCACTAGAGATAGCAACATCTCTGAACACATCAGTTTGATCATCAAGAATAGCACGAATTTTATAGATCATAGCAACTTTTAATTAACAGTTTCGTTAGTACTTCTGTAAGAGCGGAGCCAAATATATATCTGAAATCCGAATAATATAGAAGCAATTACTAGGTGAATAGGTTGAGTTGAAAATGGGAAGTCAAAATAATACATGATCACCCCACTAAGCACAGAAATTCCGATTAGTGTAAGGATGATTTGCTGAGTTTTCAATAAACTCGAATGATCCTTTCTAATTCGGTTGTAAATCCATAAGTGAAATATAATTACCAATATAGAGAACGAGCGATGTATGTAAAATAAAAGAGTTTCTGCCCCTTGAAGACTAAAGAAATTACTCCCTATTTGTTCTTTTGAAGAATCCACATATTGACGAACCTGAGTTCCCATAAGAACTTGTAATAGTGTTAAAAGGAAACCGGCTAACAGGTACTTCCCTAAAATTGAAGACTGACCAAATAGCTTGCGCTCAACCGTTTTTTCGTAATAAATAAAAAGTACGGCAACGAGCACTAGTGCCATAAACATATGCAGGCTGATTCGAAAAGGATTGAGTACAGAGTAAACTACCGTTGCCCCAAGCCATGCTTGAAATAATATTCCAATTAGGAGTATTGCACTAAGCAATCGAAGATCGGTTCGTTTGGGCCGAGTGAACCAGCTACTCAAGAAGAGTAGTAGTGTGCTTAGCCCAGCTATAGCGCCGAGGAGTCGATTAATATACTCGATCCAGGTGTGCCAAGGATTAAAAGCAGCGTAATCATGTTTTTCGTAATTCTCCCAATTAGATTCTTCATAGAATTCAGAAGATTTGAAATCTTTACGTGCTACTTCTAAGTGATCCTCCCTGATAATTACTTGTCCTCGTTCATAGGTAGTATTCGCTCGCCATAAGAGTTCTGCTTCCTCTGTAGGAGGTATAAGGTGGCCAAAGCATTTAGGCCAATCAGGGCATCCCATCCCGCTTCCTGTCATCCTGACGATGGCTCCCGCGGCGATTACCAAATAAATGATCAATAAGGTAGCGATGGCTAGTTTTCGATTCACTGCTTCACAGGTTTTAATCCAAGTTGCTCTGCTTTTTTAATCATTAGTTCGTACGCGGCTTCGAATTCATTGGGTATTTCACCCTCTAGAATGGCCTCCTTTAAGGCCTCTTTTAATAAACCAATTTCACGACTTGGTCCAATGTCGAAAGTTTTCATAATCAGTTCGCCGCTAACAGGAGGTTGAAAATTTCGGATGCGATCTCGCTCTTCAACTTCTTTAATCTTTTCTTTAACGATTTCGAAATTCCTCTTGTATCTGTTCTGCTTTCGAGGATTTTTAGTGGTGATGTCTGATACACACAAAGTCATTAAACCTTCTAAGTCTTCACCAGCGTCAAAAATAAGTCTGCGAACTGCTGAATCAGTTACGTAGTCTTCTGATATAACGATAGGTCTTGAGCTCATCAGAACGAGTTTTTGTACTCTCTTCATCGGATCACCTAAAGTCATTTTCAGCCTCTTAAATAGCCGGTATACCATTTTGGATCCGACAAATTCGTGCCCGTGAAAGGTCCATCCGATTTTTTTATCAAATCGTTTAGTTGGTGCCTTTCCGATATCATGCAATAACGCTGCCCAACGAAGCCATAAATCTGAACTTAATTGAGCCATGTTGTCTACCACTTCGAGGGTGTGCCAAAAATTGTCTTTATGTTTTTTTCCTTCTATTTCTTCGATTCCTTCAAGGGCTGTAAGTTCTGGTATTAATCGTTTTAACAATCCTGTTTCTTTGAGTAAGCCAAAACCGACAGAAGGCTGATCGCTGAGAAGTATTTTATTAAGTTCCACTACAATACGCTCTTTAGTGATGATATCAATGCGTTCACATTGACTTTTAATTGAATCTAGCGTAGTTGTGTCAATCTCAAAATTGAGTTGAGAAGCAAATCGAATCGCTCGCATCATTCGAAGTGGATCGTCACTAAATGTGATGTCAGGATCAAGAGGTGTTCGGATGCACTTAGCGTTTAAATCTGATACCCCTTCAAAAGGATCAATCATTTCCCCAAATCGATCCTTGTTAAGACAAATTGCCATGGCATTGATGGTAAAATCTCTTCGATTTTGGTCATCCTCAAGGCTTCCGTCTTCTACGATTGGATTTCTTGAGTTACGCTGATAGCTTTCTTTACGAGCACCCACAAATTCTAAATCAAGCCCATCATATTTAATCATGGCTGTGCCATAGGTCTTAAAGGTTGAAACCTTTGGTTCACCTGTTAAACTCTTCGCAACTTCTTTAGCTAGTTGGATGCCGCTTCCTACGGTGACAAAATCGATATCAGAGGGTAGAGGCCTTTTTAGTAGAAAATCACGAACAAAGCCACCTACAACGTAACATTCTACACCGAGATCATCGGCAACTTCTCCTACTTGTGTAAAAATAGGATGCATTACTGCTTCGCGAATATGTAAGAGTTTGTGATTCAAATCAGCTTTTTGAGTGATTCTATAATCTCTAATTCAGGTTGCTTTAACAAGGACTAAAGCCATACAAAGGTACCACTTAAATTTTCAGATTAAAGTGTTTGCAGAGGTCAATCCATTGCGATCGATTACGATCTTCTTTGATATTTTCCTTGCCCAGTGAAACCGTTTGACTGCCGATAATCGGTAAGGATGATTTGGGCAAATCTTCAGGTATAATGACCTTGAAATTTCTTAATAACCCCATGGTTTTAAACCATAAATCGTCTGCCTTGGGACACAACAGTTCGATGAGTTTAATATTTGAAAGTTCTGGCGTATTGAAATTTGGTGGATAAAGTACCCCTGCACCTCCGATAGGAAGTGTAGCAACCGAAGACATCTGGTTTTGATAGGAGGTAGGCCAATTCTTGTAAGCAAGCCAATCACCTTTCTCCGAACGACTGATGATACGCGTTTGTAGTGCGACTACCCGATCGGGAAATTGAAGATGTGTTTGATATAAAGTATTTAACCAATTTTTTTGATAAATAACATCGTCATCAAAGGTTACAACCGGCATTGAAGAATGAACAGAAAAAGCACCTAATAGTTTAAAATGTGATCGATCATTGTCAACAAATACGATCTCAAGCCCTGCTTTCTCCAATTCTTTGATTGAATTCGGAAGACTTTCCCGATGCTTTTGATGTAACACTAGGACTGTATGCTGTGGAATTACTTCATCGTTCCAAACGGATCGAATAGCCAAGTGTACTAGGTGTAGTCTTGGTGCAAAAGACTTTACCGACGCAACTAGGGGAATTCTCTTTTTGCCCTCTAACATACGTTTAGCAGGCTTTTTTGCGAGTCTCCAACTCTGTAGTGATGAAGGAATGTATTCTTTTAGTTTCATAGATAGGGTTTAGCAAAGTAAAGACTTTCCTATTTTTACATCCGATGAATCAACTAGAAATTTCTGTAATTGTTAGCACCTATAATGCCGAGGAATGGCTTGAAAAGGTACTTTGGGGCTTCGAGGTTCAAACGTATCAAAACTTTGAACTCATTATTGCCGATGATGGTTCTGGCCCGAAAACCAAGTCGCTAATTGATGATTTGTCACAAAAACTAAAGTATCCCATTGTTCATGTCTGGCAAGAAGACGAAGGATTTCAGAAGTCTCGAATATTAAATAAGGCTTTGAAGGCCTGCCGTGGTAATTATGTAGTGATGACTGATGGAGACTGTATTCCTCGACCTGATTTCCTTCAAGTGCACTACGATCGAAAAAAACCAGGTCATTTTTTATCTGGTGGATATTTTATGTTGCCCTTGACTACCTCTAAAACAATTCAAATTTCTGACATAACCAGTTCGAGTTGCTTTAATCCTTCATGGTTAAAAGAAAATGGTGTTCCCTCATCTCGAAAAAATTTAAAATTAACTGCCTCTGGAAAATTGGCCGACTTTTTAAACTGGATTACTCCAACTAAGGCTACCTGGAATGGACACAATGCTTCGGGTTGGCTTTCAGATATTGTAGAAGCTAATGGTTTTGATGAACGAATGCAATACGGTGGACAAGATCGAGAGCTTGGAGAACGTCTAATGAATAAAGGAATTAAGGGTATTCAGATTCGTTATAGCGCGATTTGTATACACTTAGATCACAAGAGAGGTTATAAGACCCCAGAGTCTCTTCGTAAGAACCGAGCGATCAGAGATGAAACGATTCGCTCCAAATCGACCTATACTCCTTTTGGGATTCGCTCTTAATTAAACCGATACTCCGTATTCGCGGAGCGCATTATTCAATGAGGTCTTTTTGTCGGTACTTTCTTTTCTTTCACCAATTATAAGCGCGCAAGAAACCCCGTAGTCTCCGGCAGGAAACGACTTGGTATAAGTTCCAGGAATTACGACCTTTCTAGCAGGTACTTCACCCTGATAAAATACTGGTTCATCCC
>PZPI01000080.1 GCA_003045935.1 Bacteroidota bacterium
TGCACGGTCTTTGGTGGTAATATTGCCTGATGCATACCAATTTAAGTCGTGATTGAGTTGTCTAAGAAGAGCCATAGCTCCCATTAGTGAGCTAGGGTAGGATTGAGTTGATTGAATACTTTTTGAGAAGGAAAAGTAAGCTCCTGAACGGTCATCTAAAATTCTACTGGAGGCATCCCCCTTGTCGTCTAAAGCCACTAATAAACTTGTTCCTCTTGCAATACCATCTGCTCTATGGGTATTAACCACCCCAAACCCGGCTTTTCGAAGATCATCTGACTTATTAGAATTATAGGTAAAAAAGTCGATTGCATTGGTTTCTGACCGGATGTGGTCATTCCAATAAAAACCTGCTCTTGTGGGTTCGTATTGTGCAGATCTCCCAGCACTTGATTGCCGCTTCGGTTTTTCTACTCCAAGCTCGCTAAATACTTCAATAAAAGAGGGGTATATGTGCGTTCCAGACAAATCGGTTACGACAGCGTTACTTGGAATTTGTACTTTTTTTCCGACAGATATAACTTCATCGTTATAAATGAGAAGTGTTCCGTTTTCAATGACGGTTGTCGGATCTACGTGAATAGTGGCACCGGTAAATGCTCGGTACACCTGTTCTGTGGTTTTCACCTCTGAATGCGCAGGAAAATAATCTTGTGCATATCCTAAGACAAAGGCCATAGAAAGGGCTAAGGTTAGTAGTTTTTTCATCTTTAGTTTTGTTTTACACTTAAAAATAGGAATTGAAAGGTTCTCCTTCAAAAGATTAACGTTTAGGTAGTTCTGCTAAGAGTTCGATTGAGAAAACAAGATCTGCCCCTGGAGGAATTACATTACCAGCTCCATTGCTTCCAAAACCGAGTACAGAAGGAATACGAACCCAACGAAGTTCTCCGACCTTCATAGTCATTAAGGCTTCTTTAAAACCGGCAATCATTGCTGCATCAGGGTCTACCGTGGTTTTCATTGGGATAAATTGACCTCGATGCATCGTATTAATTTGATCAAAGTTTTCATCTCCTTCAGCAATCGATTGAATATTGGTGTCAAACAAGGTTCCGTCGACTAGCCATCCTGCGTAATTAACAGAGATCTCTGTTCCGATTGCTAGGGTTTTTCCTGTGCCTTGACGTTCAATAATGTATTCAACACCTTGTTCACTTAATTCAGCATTTTCAAAACGTTTTTCGAATTCGTTTTGTAGTTCTTTTTTGGCTTCAGCATTACGCTTCGCTTCTTCTTCGATTGCGTTGAAGTAGTCTTCTAAAGTTTCAATCGCATTGAATTTTTTCGCTTGACTCCCTACTCGCAGAATCTCTACCGTTTCTAGAGTAACTGGCTCTAGCGGTCGATCGGTCGGGTCAGTTGGTGTGGTAGCGATAGAATCTAAAGTGGCCTCTCCGGAAACTAGTTTTCCAAAAACAGTGTGTTTACCGTCTAACCAAGGGGTTTCTTTATGGGTGATAAAAAATTGACTCCCATTGGTAAACGGACCCGAATTTGCCATAGATAATACGCCTTTAGAATCATGTCTTAAGGTATCCACAAATTCATCTTTAAATCGGTATCCCGGGCCTCCTTGCCCAGTAGCAGTAGGATCTCCCCCTTGAATCATAAAATCATTAATTACTCTGTGAAACTGAGTTCCATTGTAATAAGGTTGATTGGCATAATTATCGCTCACGCGTTTGCTGTTTCCTTCAGCAAGGCTTACAAAACTTGCCACTGTAATTGGAGTTTCTTCACTGTGAAGTTTTAATAATAACTCTCCCTTTGAGGTAGTCATTTTGGCATACAGGCCATTTTCCAAATCACTGTTTGGATTATTGCAAGAGATTAAAGTCGTTAATGCTACTGCGAAGAGTAAAGACAGATTAAATTTCATTTAGGTAGGGCATTAATAGTTAATGATTCAATATAGTTTGGTAATAATGAGGTAAACAAATCAATGGTTTCGCTCAGACTTGTAAAAGACTTTCCTCCAGCAGCGTTTTGATGACCACCACCGTTAAAATGAGCACGTGCAAATTCATTCACATCAAAATCTCCTGTCGATCTGAATGACATTTTAATCGAACTATCTTCTGCATTTTCGATGAAAATAACAGAAAAACAACAACCTCTAAGACTTAGTCCGAAGTTTACAAACCCTTCGGTATCACCTCTTTTAAATCCACAAGATTTTTTGTCTTCTTCGGTAATGATCATATAGACACTGTGGTAAGCTTCTAGGTAAGTTAGTGAGTTTAGACACCTTCCCATCAGTTTGAATCGACTCAGTTCACTTTGCTCAAAGAGTAGCGCATTAATTTTCGTTTTATCCGCACCTTTATCAAGAAGGTCTGCAGCAATTAACAGCGTAGTAGCGCTTGCGCTCGGATATTTGAAATTTCCTGTATCCGTAACAATTCCTGTATATAAGCAATTCGCAATTGCTGAATCGATATGATCGGTACGATTTAAATGTTTTGCTAAATGGTAAATCATTTCACAAGTAGAGCTCATCGAAGTGTCGCTGAAAGTGTATTTGGCGTAATCTGATGGCGAGATGTGGTGATCAACCATTAAAATGGGGGCGGAGCTCTTTTCAATGAATGCTCCTAAAACTCCACATCGGGATAGATGATTAAAATCGAGGGTGCAAATAAGACTCGCTGAATCTATTGCCTTTTTGCAATCCTCTAAATTCTGATCGGCAAGTAAAATTTCTTTTGCTCCGGGCATCCAGCTTAGAAAATCAGGAAATGCATTAGGTGAACATACCGTCACTGTATGTCCTAATTTTTTCATTAAATGCGCCCAGCCTAAACACGACCCGAGAGCATCACCATCAGGATTTTGATGAGGTATGATAACTAAGTTTTGAGGGGTTTCTAGGTACTTTGAAAGACCGTCGATCGTTAATAAACTCATAACTTCGAAGATACAATTAATTTGATTTTAACTTGCTACTTTTAAATCCGCTTTAAGGCGTTCAAAATCGTTACTTTATGATTAAAAATCTCCCTTATCTATTCGTAGCTTTAGTAGTTTCATGTGGTCAAAATCCACAATCTGAAAGTAATGAGAGTCTGGTTTTTGTTGAAGAAATACAGCAGCATTCGAGCCGTTTAGCCTTTGGTTCTTGTAATAATGCTTATGCACCCAATGAACTTTGGGACGATGTTTTATTGGCACAACCAGAAGCATGGATATGGGGTGGAGATATCGTCTATGCAGATAGCGATGATTTTGAAACGATCGAGAAACATTACCGTCGTCAATTAGAAAATGAGGAGTACAGGCGATTAACAGAGTCTTCGAAAATTCTTGCTACTTGGGATGACCATGATTATGGGATGAATGATGGAGGGGTTACTTTCTCTGCAAAAAGCAGGAGTCAAGAGGCTTTTTTAAATTTTCTTAAGGTGGGTCAGAGCGATCGAAGAAGAGATCAGAAAGGAGTGTACTATTCTGAACAAATTCAAACTGAAGGGCATACGGTAGAAGTGATTCTTTTGGATACCAGATATTTTCGATCTGACTTAACCAAAGGGACAGAGGGTAGACGTTACGATCCCAATTACGATGAAACAGCCACTATGTTGGGTGATGTTCAGTGGAATTGGCTCTCTCATCAATTGAGTGCGAGTGAGGCTGATCTTATACTTCTTGTGTCGAGTATTCAGTTTTTGTCATCGGAACATGGTTATGAAAAGTGGCAGAATCTTCCTCACGAACGTGAGCGCCTGATTTCACTATTAAACCAGGTAGATCAGCCAGTAATGGTTTTATCTGGTGATCGCCACATCTCTGAATGGTCAGTGCTTAAAACCGAAGACAAAGAAATTATTGATTTTACTTCGAGTGGGCTTACTCACTCTTATGAAAATTTTAGTGGAGAGCCTAACGCACTTCGAAAGGGTGAAGTGGTTTCGGTACCTTCTTATGGGCTACTCGATATTGATTGGGAAAATAAAGTGATTACAGGTAGGATGATCGGTAATGGTAATGCGGTTTTACAGGAGCATTCTTTTAAGTTCTAATTTTACCTACTTTTGCAGAAAATTTTAAAGAAAATCCATGTCTGGAACTAGAACTTTTACAATGATTAAGCCAGATGCTGTTAAGGCAGGTCACATCGGGGCTATCCTAGAACGTATTAACGCTGCAGGTTTTCGCATTGCTGCGATGAAGTATACGCAGTTAAGTAAGCGCGATGCTGAACTTTTCTATGCAGTACATGCTGAGCGCCCGTTCTATGGAGAATTAGTTGAATTTATGAGTAGTGGTCCTATTGTAGCTGCTATTCTTGAAAAAGACAATGCCGTTGAAGATTTCAGAATTTTAATCGGATCTACCAACCCTGCAGAAGCTGCAGAAGGTACTATTCGTAAAGCATTTGCTAAATCTATAGGGGAGAACGCGATCCATGGTTCGGATAGCGATGAAAATGCTGCTATAGAGTGCGCATTTCACTTCTCTGGAAGAGAAATCTTCTAGTTGTCAAACTAGTAATACCGACTTTATATAATCGCCATTTAGTGCTTCATTGTACATGGCGATTATTTTTTTTCTACCAAAAAGTAGTTCCTCTCGCAGGACTGCTGAACTCAAGTACACCTTTAATACCCCTTTAGAGAACTGAACATTTTTTGTATAATTAGCCACGCCGGGTCCCATAATCTCTGGCCATAGTCTAATCACCTCAGCCTCTGTAAGGCCTTTTTTAAGTTTATTTTTTTCTATAAACTGTCTGATTACCTCACTAAGACTTTGTTCTTTGTCTTGTCTCATTCTAAATGATGAATTACATAGTTTCTACCGGTTGCTTTTACTACTTCCTCAGTTCTTTTGCTATTGGTGTCACTAATGAATAATTGACCGAAGAAATCGTTTTCAACAAGCGCCACTAAGCGCATCACTCGTTGGTCATCTAATTTATCAAAGATATCATCTAATAAGACGATTGGTTTTTGATTTTTTTGATTTTTCAGAAAGGCATACTGGGCAAAACGTAATGCGATTAAAAAGCTTTTCTGCTGACCTTGACTTCCGAATTTTTTGATGGGGTAGCCATTTAAAAGCAACATCAAGTCATCTTTATGGATTCCCGCAGAGGTATATTGTAATAGACGATCCTTAGAAAAACTCCGCTCAAGAAGGGTTTTAAAATCGGTTTTAAGCAGTTCAGAATCATATTTAACCTCGACAATCTCACTTTCTATTGGGCTAATTGATTTGTACTGTTCAATGAAGTGTTTAGAAAAATGATTTAAAAAGTCGTTTCTCTTCTCAAAGATGATACTACCATTTTCTATTAATAATTCATCGTATAAGGCAAGGGTATCCTTCTGAAACACATTATTATTTGCAAAGTACTTTAATAAAGAATTCCTTTGACTTAGGGCCTGATTGTATTTGAGCAGTGCGTTTAAATAGTCTGAATCTGACTGAGAAATAATACTGTCGATGAATTTTCTCCTCGTTTCACTACCTTCTGAAATAAGGTCTTGGTCAGCCGGTGAAATAATTACTAATGGGATTTTACCGATATGATCACTTATTCTTTCATAGGTTTTTCCATTAAGCTTTACCGTTTTTTTGGTCCCCTTTTTAAATCCGATGAAAAGATCAAAATCCTTTTCATTGATCTTGAATTTTCCCTCTAAAGTGAACAATTCGGCTCCATGCCTTACATTTTGAGTACTTTGAGGGTTAAAATAGCTTTTAGTGAAGGCTAAATGATAAATAGCATCTAGAATAGTTGTTTTACCCGAGCCATTCCTGCCAACTAAACAATTTATAGACGAATCAAAAGTGAATTGATCGGCTTCGAAATTCTTATAGTTGATCAGGGATAGATGTTCTAGATACATAATTAAAAATGGATGGTAAAAATAAGCATTGTTACCCAGTCGGTAGATTATGATAAAAATTCTATTTTTGCCCATCTAATATATATATAGTATACCATGGCGAGTTATCAGCGAAGAGGTTATAAGAAATCAGTTAAGGCAGTTAAGTCTAACGAAGAGGTTGTAGATCAGAACAGTCAAACAGCTGAGGTTTTTTCAGCATTAGATTCAGGGGCATCTCGATCTGAAGAGTGGTTTAGAAATAATCAGAAAATTATTTTAGGCTTGATCATTGCGATTGCAGTGGTAGGTATTGGAAGCTTTGCCTACAATGAGTTTATTATAACTCCAAAGGAGCGTGAAGCAGCAAATGAACTATACTATCCACAGTCTTATTTCGAACAATCTACTCAACCAGGTGTTGCAAAAGATTCTCTATTAGGTCTTGCACTAAATGGTGCTCAAGGAAAATATGGTTTCGTTGATATCATTGATAACTATTCGGGTACAAAAGCAGCGAAATTAGCTTCTTATGGCGCAGGAATGTCTTACCTGCAGTTAGGTGAATATACTGAAGCGATTGCTGCTCTAGAAGAATTTTCTTCGGATGATGCGATCCTATCTGCTTTAGCTAAAGGTGCTATCGCAGA
>PZPI01000081.1 GCA_003045935.1 Bacteroidota bacterium
ACTTCCCTTGGCAGCTTCTGAGGCCGCATCTAACAATCTATGGGTCGGAAGAATTAAATGTGCCTTTCTCGAAATAAGAAGCTTATCGGCTAGATTCATACCATAAGGAGCTAGTTTTTCTAACTCTTTGGCAAAAATTACCGGATCGATAACTACACCATTACCTACTACATTTTTTGCATTTTCATGGAAGATCCCCGAAGGAATAGTGTGCAGTACATGCTTGTTTCCGTCAAATTCTAAAGTATGGCCGGCATTTGGCCCTCCTTGAAATCTTGCGATGATGTCGTAATTCGATGTTAATACGTCAACAATCTTTCCTTTTCCCTCGTCTCCCCACTGAAGGCCGAGTAATAAATCTACCATAATTGCTCGATTATTCTTTTGATGATGATTTCCGCTCACCATAAAAGTACAGTGAGTGATTATTGATTTTGATATCGAAGACTTCTTCGATAGTTTGTTTTATAGATTGAATTCTTGGATCACAAAATTCTATTACCTCTCCCGTATCTGTTAAGATCACATGATCGTGCTGACGGTCAAAATACGATTTCTCGTATTGAGCCTGACCTGTTCCGAAAAGGTGCTTTCGAACCAGTTTACAATCTAACAACAATTCGATGGTATTGTATAGCGTTGCTCTTGAAACGCGATAGTTCTTTTGTTTCATTTTAAAGTAGAGCGACTCTACGTCGAAGTGATCCTGGCTATTGTAAATCTCATGGAGTATAGCGTAGCGTTCCGGTGTCTTCCGGTGACCATTTTCTTCCAAAAACTTGGTGAAAACTTGCTTGACTATTTCTTGATTGCTGGATGAATCCATAAATTTTATCCGAAAAAATCCAAAGTGCTAAAGTAGGCCAAATTTAAGTACGAATTACCCTATCGACTCCATTGATTTTCTTCAGTTTGTTGATAAGTTTCTGTAGGGTTTCATTATTCTTAACAATCACCCGAATACTTCCTGAAAAGGTTCCTCCCTTTTCTGAAAATTGTAGCGATTTCATTCCCACGTGCATTTGATCAGAAATCACCTGAGTAACACTGTTGACTAGCCCAAGTTTATCAATTCCAGTAATGCTAATATCCGCATAAAAGTCTTCTTGAGTAGAATCAATCCAGCGGGCCTTCATAATTCGATAGGCAAATTTAGATTGAAGAGAAACCGCATTCGGACAATTTTTCTTATGGACCTTTATACCATCATTTACGGTCAAAAAGCCGAATACTTCATCTCCAGGAATCGGTTTACAACATTCCGTTGATAAAGTGTAGTCAAGTCTTTCTTCTTCATCTCCAAAAACAAGTAAATCAAGTTTCGTACTCAGTTCATTATCGGCGTATATGCCTTCTGTTGGCTTATTACTTCTTTGAAGTTTAGAAGTAAAAAAGCTAATAAGTGCATTGTGATAGCGTGAGGCAAAGGATTTAATCATACCATTGGTAATCGTTCCCGTTGCTACTCGATAGAATAAATCTTGAGAGGTTTTAAGTTTGAAATGATTAACCAGTTTATTTACGGTTTCTTCATTCCATTTGATCTTTTGCGCACGAAGTTTTCTGCGCAATATTTCTTTTCCTTCATCAGCAACAGACTTCTTATCGGCGTTAAGACTCGATCGAATTTTAGACAGGGCTTTTGCTGTTCGACAGTAGTCTAACCATGCTGTTGTCGGCTTCGCATTGTCAGAGGTGATAATCTCGACTTGATCTCCACTTTTTAATGAGGTGCTAAGTGGTACAAGCTTGTTATTAACACGAGCTCCTCTTGTTTTCATACCGACCTCGGTATGAACATAAAAGGCGAAATCGAGTGGGGTAGCATCCTTAGGTAGCGAAACCAAATCTCCTTTCGGCGTAAACACGAAGATTTCTTTAGCGTAGAGATTTAGTTTAAACTCTTCCACAAAGTCAACTGCATTACCGTTAGAATTTTCAAGTGCCTCCTGCAAGCGGTTGAGCCAAATATCAATCCCACCATCTTTTTGCTCCCCATGCTTGTATTTGTAATGGGCTGCGTAACCTTTTTCAGCGATTTCATGCATTCGCTCTGATCGAATTTGAACTTCTACCCATTTTCGATTGGGGCCCATAACGGTGACGTGTAGCGCTTCATATCCGGTACTTTTCGGTGAAGTTATCCAATCTCTTAAACGAACCGGATTAGGTGTGAAATAGTCGGTGATAATAGAATAAATCTTCCAAGCCAAAAACTTTTCCTCTTCAGGTTTTGCACGGTAAATTATTCGGACCGCAAACTTGTCATAGATCTGATCAAAACTTACGTCTTGATTTAACATTTTTCGATGTATGCTATGCACCGATTTCATCCGCCCCCTTACATCGAAGTCAATATGCTCCTTTTTCAGGGCATCTTCAATGACTCCTTTGAAGTTTTCAATGTATTGCTGATTGTTATCTGCCTGAGACCTGATCTGGCTCTGTATAGCTTCAAAAACTTGAGGCTGTGTATATTTCAGCGCTAAGTCTTCGAGTACAGTTTTGATATTATAGAGCCCTACGCGGTGAGCAAGTGGAGCGTAAATATAAAGTGTCTCTGAGGCAATTTTTTCCCTTTTATCGGGACGCATGGACTCTAGAGTCAACATGTTGTGGTAGCGATCGGCAATCTTAATTAAGATCACACGAACATCCTCGTTTAAGGTGAGAAGCATCTTTCTAAAGTTCTCTGCTTGCAGACTGTAATTATTCATGTCCTTTTTAAGACCTGCGATCTTAGTTAGTCCATTTACAATACGTGCAACATTGTCCCCGAAATGCTCTTCGATATACTCTAAAGTATAATCGCTATCCTCAACTACATCATGGAGTAAGGCGGCAATAATACTCGTGGCGTCTAATCCTATTTCCTCTGCTACAATTTGAGCAACAGCAATAGGATGAAAAATATAAGCCTCTCCCGATTTTCTTCGCTGGTCTTGATGGGCATCTACTGCAACCTCAAAGGCGAGCCTAATCTGGCTATTATCTTCTTCAGATAAGGTTTGATAGCTCGTTCTCAGAAGATCTTTATACTTCTGAACGATCGCCTTATTTTCTAGTTCGAGCTCTTTTTCGGTTAACATAAATTAAAGTTAGTAAAACTAAGGGGCTTTATCAAAGACTACTCCGCTGACGAATAGCTTCGAAAAGAAGGATTGAGGCAGCTACCGAAACATTCATTGAATCGATCGTGCCACGCATAGGTATAACGATATTTTGCGATGCGTTTTCTCTCCAAAAGGCTTTTAAACCTTTCGCTTCTGAGCCTACAATAAAAGCCGTTGCCCCAGTATAGTTCTCTTCAAGGTAATTGTTTGAGTTTTGAAGGGTCGCTGCATAAGAGCGAATTTTATTCTCTTCAAAGAATAATTGGAGCTCTTCGTTATTGCAAATGATTGAAGGAATGCTTAATGCACAACCTAGACTAGATCTCAAACAGTTCGGGTTGTAAAGATCGGCAATAGACTCGGTAATGATAACTGCATCGATATTGGCTGCATCCGCAGATCGAAAAATAGCACCTAGATTACCAGGTTTTTCGATGCTCTCTAACACTAGAAATAAGGGTGAGGTATTGGGTAATTGATACTTCGATAACTCATGATCTTTTTGCTTGAAAATACAGATAATCCCTTCGGTTGATCCGCGATAGGCAATTTTAGCGTATAGCTCAGTAGTCACTTCAAAACTAGAATGGTTTTCTAGTTTTTTAAAGATTGAAGATTCATCAAGTAATTCAGGCTGCACAAAGGCGGTGTGCAAATCATAACCAGACTTCATAGCAATTTCAAATTCTCGTTTTCCCTCGAGTACGAATAGTCCTTTTTGCTTACGAAGTTTTGACTTCTCAGAGAGGGCAATGAGCTCTTTGATGATTTTATTTTGTGAACTGCTAAGTACTTGCATGGTATAAAAATAAATCGAGCCTCATTTGAGGCTCGATACATTTAGTCTTGTCGGCTATATTTTTCTTGATAGCGCTTCCAGAGCTCCGTTTGATGGGTTTCTAAAGAAATTTCTCTACCATCGATAAAAGCATGAGATAATTGATTGGTACGCATATCCAGGGCGTCTCCTTCAGAGATAAATAGCGTCGCACTTTTTCCGCTTTCAAGGGTGCCGTAGGTATCATCAATACCTAGAATTTTCGCAGTATTTGATGAAATTAAGGCAAGGGCTTCCTCTTTGCTAATTCCGTATCCGACACTGTGGCCGGCGTAGAACGGAAGATTGCGAACTTGGAAATTAGCCTTAGACGCATTTTGAATTCCTACAAGTAACCCAGCTTTATGCAATCTTGCTGCTAGTCCATAGACAAAATCGTAGGCGTCATCGTCAAGATTTGGTAATTCGTGAGGGTTGTGAACGAGTACCGGAATAGACTTAGACTTTAGAAGATCTAATTGTTTTTCTGCAAAATAGCCACCAACAATTACAATATGCTTAATACCAATTCTTTCTAGCTCAGTTACAGCATCGAATATTTCACGTTCTCCATCGGCAGCAACATAAAGACGTTGGGAGCCATCAAACAATCCTTTAGTTGCGGCATAGGGAAGGTGTATCGTTTTTGCAGGTACCGCATTGTAGGCTTTTGCCGCCTCTAAAAATTCAATGATCCCACTCCACTGCTCGAGATAGTTTTGATTCGGTTGATATCCTCTAGGTTCACCAACCCACCAGCGTCCTCTTCTGAGTGTTGAAGGCCAACTAAGGTGAATTCCGTCCTCTGTTTTTACTGCTGCGTCTTCCCAATTCCAGGCATCGAATTGTACAACTGAAGAACTTCCAGAGATCCTTCCTCCTTGTGGAGTAATTTGACCTAAGAGAATTCCATTTTGTCTAAGAGATTCAACCACTTGAGATTCAGCATTGTAGGCAATGATTGAACGAATGTGTGGGATGTATTCTCCAATCTCGTCTTCGTCATCTGTTGCTCGAACCGCATCGATTTCAACAAGTCCTAGACTTTTTGTAGGTGCGATAAAACCTGGATAGACATGTTTTCCGTTGGCTTTAATCACTCTTTCAGGACGCGTAATTTTTGAGTCCGCTTTACCAGAGTAATGAATGACACCATTTTCGAAAATAAGTAAGCCATTTTCGATAACCTCACCTGTTCCAGTGTGTATAGTAGCACCTTCGATAGCAATTGCTTCCTTTTGAATATCTGCCGGTGTTTGTTGAGCATTAACCGATAGGGCTATGCTCAAACAAAGTGTAATTATTGTTCTCATAATAGTGTTCTTTATAGGATTAAAGCGTATCACAGGTGAAACGTTCTTTTTTGTTCTGTATTGGGGTAACTACTTCTGCACCAGAGGCCTTTACCTTAAGCATCAATTTGGTAAGCTCTAAGCGTTCTTGTTGAATGAGTGCTTGAATTTCTTTGTCCTTTTCAATATCGAAATAAGTAGCGCCTTCAATAAGGGTTTTTTCGGCTTTACTGTAAACCGAAAGTGGATGTCCGCTCCACAAAACCACATCAGCATCTTTGCCTACTTCGATACTTCCGACCTTGTGATCAATATGAAGTAGTTTGGCAGGGTTTAGGGTAACCATTTTCCAGGCCTCCAATTCAGAAACCCCTCCATACTTGACTGTTTTAGCAGCTTCTTGATTTAATCTACGCGACATTTCAGCGTCATCAGAGTTAATAGCCACAGTTACTCCTTGAGAGGCCATTATAGCTGCGTTGTAAGGAATAGCGTCTTTTACTTCGTATTTGTATGCCCACCAATCACTGAAGGTAGATCCACCCACACCGTGCTCTGCCATTTTGTCGGCTACTTTATAACCTTCTAAAATGTGGGTAAAAGTGTTAATTCTGAAATCGAACTTTTCAGCCACTTTCATGAGCATATTAATTTCACTTTGTACATAAGAATGACTTGAGATGAATCTTTTAGACTCTAAGATTTCTCCAATAGTTTCAAGTTCTTCGTCTACTCTATAGGGTTGTTTGCTCTTTTTCTTGGTAAGGTATTCTCTACCTCTTGTGAAATAGTCAGTGAATACTTGTTCAACTCCCATACGTGTTTGAGGGAATCTTGAATTTGACCCCCAATTTGATTGTTTCACATTCTCACCTAATGCAAACTTGATAAAGCCCGGAGCTTCCTTAAAAAGCATTTCGTCTGCTGTTGCTCCCCACTTTAATCTTAAGATTGCTGATTGACCTCCAATCGGATTGGCAGAACCGTGAAGAAGCTGAGCAGAGGTGACACCTCCAGCTAGATTTCTGTAAATGTCTAAGTCTGTTGGGTCTACTACATCTGACATACGTACCTCTGCAGAAGAATTATGTCCACCTTCGTTAATTGCTAGGGCGGCGATGTGAGTATGCTCATCGATGATACCTGCGGTTAAGTGCTTGCCTGTGGCATCAATGATTCGAGC
>PZPI01000082.1 GCA_003045935.1 Bacteroidota bacterium
AAGGCCTAATGAAGAAAAATATACTTTCTCTGCTGTTTTTGAGATTACACCTAAAGCTAAGGTGGTTAATGAGTGGTTTGGTAGAACGGTTATTAATTCTAACGAACGCTTTGCTTATCATGAAGCGGAATATATTATAGATACCGGTGATTTATTAATACCTAAAGAAATTTCTATCCGATCTTCAGGTAGTTATTCTGTTGATAAAGAAGTAGTTAATGCTATTCAAACTTTAAATGAACTAGCAATTATATTTCGATCTCAACGCATGAATTCAGGTGCTATATCATTTGATAAAGAAGAGGTTAAGTTTCATTTAAATGAAAATAATGAGCCGGAGGGAGTATTTTTTAAACAAGTAAACAAGCGAATAAGCTGATTGAAGAATTTATGCTTTTAGCCAATAGAAGTGTTGCTGCGTTTATTGGTAAACAAAAAAAGACTTTTGTATATCGTATTCACGACGAACCTGATTTTGATAAATTACAAGCATTAAATGGAGTAATTTCTAAGTTTGGACACCAGCTTAATTTAAAAGACCGAAAATCAATAAGTAATTCTATCAATACATTATTGTCAGACGTTCATGGAAAAGTGGAACAGCATTTAGTGGATACGCTAACTATTCGAACTATGAGCAAAGCTGTTTACTCTACAGGCAACATTGGTCATTACGGATTAGCTTTTGATTTCTACACCCATTTTACTTCACCTATTCGACGTTATCCTGATGTAATGGTACATCGATTATTACAACATTATTTAGACGGAGGTAGTAATGTTGCATCAGAACCGTATGAATTGAAATGTAAGCATTCATCAGAACGGGAAGTTTTAGCTGCTAATGCTGAGAGAGATTCTATTAAATACATGCAGGTTAAATTCATGACTCAATTTGTGAATCAAGAATTCGAAGGTGTCGTTTCTGGTGTAACTGATTGGGGTATTTATGTCGAGCTTTTTGAAAACAAATGTGAGGGAATGGTTCGAATCAGAGATATTGGTAACGATATCTATTATTTTGATCAAGAACAATACGCTTTAGTAGGTCATAAGACAAGCAATACTATTCAATTAGGGCAGACGGTAAAAATACGGGTGAAGAACGCTGATGTGTTGAAGCGTCAAATAGATTTTGAATACCTAGAAAAGGTATAAAAAAAGAGGCATCGAGCGGATTCGAACCGCTGTACAAGCTTTTGCAGAGCTCTGCCTAGCCACTCGGCCACGATGCCAATTAGGTCGCAAATTTACATTAAAAATTCTGCTTTCCCCAAGTATCTCTCTGTCGGATAAGTTTTACAGCCACTGAGTTAACATTTGCTCCGATAGGAGGATTTATTTTAGCAACACAAACTGAGGTTTTTAGAAGACTTGGAAAAGAAGTAAAGAACCTTGAAATAATACGTTCAGCTACATGCTCTAAGAGTTTTGAAGGTGTTGCCATTTCTTCTGATACAATAGCGGTAGCATCCACGTAATCAATGGTATCTTTTAACTCATCACTCGCACAAGATTTTTCTAGCGATGTGTATAAAATTACATCTACACGATAATCACTACCAATGATAGATTCTTCTTTTAAACATCCGTGATAAGCGTATAACTTAATGTTGTTAAGGTGTATTTCTCCCATAAAGCAAAAGTAGGAAATGCTACCTTTGTATTTCTATAATATGCCCAAATGGAAGAATCTAAACGATCATTAAACTTTATTGAACATATCATTGAAGAGGATTTATCACAATCTAACTGTTCGAAAGAATCTTTACGTTTTAGATTTCCTCCAGAACCCAACGGTTATCTGCATATTGGGCACGCGAGTTCTATATGTTTGAATTTTGGCTTAGGAAAAAAATATAACGCTCCTGTCAATCTTCGTTTTGATGACACTAATCCGAGTAAAGAAGAACAAGAATTTGTGGATTCAATCAAAAAAGATGTTTCTTGGTTAGGCTTTCAGTGGGCTGAGGAGTGTTATGCGTCTGATTATTTTGAACAGTTGTATTTATGGGCTGAAGAGTTAATAGTTAAAGGGTTGGCATATGTAGACTCTCAATCAGCCGATGATATTGCTGCCCAAAAAGGAACCCCTACCACAGTAGGAACTTCTAGTCCTTTCAGGGGTCGATCGGCTCAAGAGAATTTAGATTTATTTAGAGAAATGAAAGCGGGAAAGCATACTGAAGGAACTCATGTTCTTCGAGCGAAAATCGATATGAGTTCTTCAAACATGCTGATGAGAGATCCTATACTTTATCGTATTATGCATAAACATCACCACCGCACAGGTGATCAATGGTGTATTTATCCGATGTACGATTGGGCACATGGTCAAAGTGATTATGTTGAACAGATTTCACACTCTCTATGTACTTTGGAGTTCGCTATGCATCGTGAGCTCTATGACTGGTGTTTAGATCAAATCATTGATCCTGTTAAACTAAGACCAAAGCAGCGAGAATTTGCTCGCAGAAATTTTTCTCATACGGTTGTTAGTAAGCGAAAGTTATTACAACTGGTTAATGAAAAACACGTTGATGGTTGGGACGATCCTCGAATGCCTACTATATCAGGAATGCGTCGTAGAGGATATCCGCCTTTAGCTATCCAGAAATTCGCAGATGCAATAGGTATTGCTAAGAGAGAAAATGTGGTTGACTTATCTGTTTTAGAATATCACGTTCGTGAGGAATTAAATCGAACCGTTCCAAGAGTTATGGTGGTTTTAGACCCAGTAAAAGTGGTTATTACTAACTATCCAGAGGATAAGGTAGAGTGGTTAGATGCTGAAAACAGCCCTGAAGATCCTGAACTAGGCTTTAGAAGTGTACCATTTTCAAGAGAGTTATACATTGAGAAGGCAGATTTTAAAGAAGAAGCTAATCGTAAATTTTTCAGATTAAAGGTTGGTGGAGAAGTGCGTTTAAAGAATGCCTATATAATTAAAGCAGAATCTTGTATTAAGGACGAAGATGGAAACATTACAGAAGTCCACTGTACCTATGATCCTAAAAGTTTAAGCGGTAGCGGCACGCCCGAATCAGAGCGTAAGGTTAAGGGCACATTGCATTGGGTTGCTGCAAACACAGCTGTTCAAACTGAAGTCCGTCTTTACGATCGTTTATTTACAGACCCTACCCCGGATGCTCATAAAGACAAAAACTTTTTAGACTTTATAAACCCCAATTCTTTAGAAATTATTAAGGCTTATGCAGAGCCTTCACTTTTAGAGGCCAAGGCAGGAACTGCTTTTCAGTTTCAAAGAATGGGTTATTTTGTTCTAGAACAAAACGACGAAAAGCAACTGGTTTTCAATCGCACCGTGGGTCTTAGAGATAGTTGGGCAAAATTGGAACAAAAAGACTAATTATAGTTTTTCACAAGCGATATCGATACGCTGCTTAACCGCGTCAACACCTAAGAAGTTAATTAATTCATCGACCGACGGCCCTTGAAGACTTCCTACTAGTGCTATACGAAGTGGGGCCATGATTTTACCCATTCCTATTTCGTGCTTCTCACAAAAGTCGTGTATGGCTTTTTTTACTGCCGGAGAGCTCTTTGGAACGCTCATTAAGTCTTCTAAGAACGCTTGTAACAATTGTGGGGTTTCTGCTTTCCATTGCTTTTTAACCGCCCTCTCTTCATAACTCTCAGGCTGGTTGAATAGATATTGATGATCATTTAGGTCATCAACTTTTATTAGCCTCTCTTTTACAAGTGAAACACCAGCTACAAGTACGCTTTCAGGAACCGCATCGAAAATATTATTTCTCTTTTTATAACGGGCAACAATTTCTGTATTGTTTAAATTTTGAAGTGTTTGTGCATTGAACCAGTTGAGTTTTTCTAAGTCAAATCGTGCTCCTGATTTTTGAACCCTACTAAGACTGAATTTTCTAACCATTTCTTCTAAGGTCATTTCTTCGGTGTCATCGCCAGGGTTCCATCCGAGGAGTCCTAAAAAATTTAGGAGAGCTTCTGGTTCGTAGCCAGCTTCTTTGTATCCGACAGATTCATTCCAAGACAATGGAAACACAGGGAATCCACCAGCTTCTCCATCTCGTTTACTAAGTTTCCCTTTTCCTGTAGGCTTCAACAGTAGTGGCAGGTGTGCGAATAAAGGAGGTGTCCATTGAAATGCCTGGTACAATAAGGTGTGTAGCGCTAATGATGGCAACCACTCTTCTCCCCTAACTACATGAGTTATTTTCATTAGATGATCATCTACTACATTTGCTAAATGATAAGTAGGCATACCATCGCTCTTATACAATACCTTGTCGTCTAAAGTATTGGTGTTAACGGTGATTTCTCCTCTCACCTCATCATGGAACAGGATCTCTTTATTTTCAGGAATCTTAAATCGAATAACAAATTCTTTACCATTTTCAATTTGAGATTGTGTTTCGGACTCGCTTAAGGAAAGACTATTGTTCAGACCTTTTCGGTTTAATGGCCCGTAGAGAAATCTCTCACCCTTTTTTTCTGAATGTTCTCTGTAATTGGTTAAATCTTCAGAACTATCGAATGCATAATACGCCCAGCCCTGTGCAACAAGCTCTAAGGCATATTTATGGTAAATTTCTTTTCTTTCACTTTGACGATAAGGCCCTAATAGCCCCCCCTTATTTGGGTCTTCATCTGCCTCTATTCCCAACCAAGCCATTGATTGAAGTATATACTCTTCAGCACCTTCTACATAACGAGACTGGTCGGTGTCTTCAACCCGTATAATAAACTTACCATTTAAGTTTTTTGCCAGAAGAAAGTTGTACAAAGCTGTTCTGACACCTCCTATGTGCAGAGGTCCTGTAGGAGATGGGGCAAAACGTAGTCTTGGTTGCATAGTTCCTTATTTGGAAAACAAAGGTAGCCATTCACCTAAAATCTATTGATATCTTTGTAGTGTGATTAGAGAGATTGATTTTATAAACTTTCCCAATTGGGCTGACGATTCAGCTATTCGAGCTTGGCTCTTGTCTGAGATGGAAGTGCTGAACCTTTCATTAGAGGTCGTTTATTCCTTCATGTCTGATGAGGAACTTTTAAAATTGAATAAGGAACATTTAAATCACGACACCTATACAGATATCATCACTTATGATTTTAGGTCTGACGGTCTCGAAGAGGCCAATTTGTGTATTAGTTACGAACGCATTATTGACAACGCCTTTACTTTTAAGGTTTCGAACACAAACGAACTGTGCAGAGTTTGTGTACACGGTTTGTTACACTTAGCAGGGTATGACGACAAAGACGAAGCTTCTAAGGCCGAAATGCGCAATCAAGAACAATTAGCTTTAAATAGGTTCCACGTGGAACATTAAGATATGTTTGCAGAAGAATATGATATAATTGTTGTTGGCGGAGGTCATGCTGGAGCGGAAGCCGCGGCTGCAGGAGCGAATATGGGCATGAAAACCCTCCTGGTTACCATGAACCTTCAGAATATAGGACAGATGTCTTGTAACCCAGCCATGGGAGGTATCGCCAAAGGTCAGATAGTTCGAGAAATTGATGCGCTTGGCGGTTACAGTGGTCTGGTTAGTGATGAAAGTGCTATTCAGTTCAAGATGCTTAACCGCTCTAAAGGTCCGGCAATGTGGAGCCCGAGAACTCAGAACGACAGAATGCTTTTTGCTGAATCCTGGAGGATTCGGCTAGAACAAACCCCCCTACTTGATTTTTATCAAGAAATGATTACCGGATTGGTGATAGAAGGCGGTCGCGTTTCGGGGGTTAAAACCGCATTAGGCATTGCGATTCGTTCTCAAGCCGTAGTTCTTACCAATGGCACCTTTTTAAACGGACTAATCCATATTGGGGAGAAAAATTTTGGAGGTGGTAGAGCCGGAGAAAAGGCTAGTACTGGGATTACCGAACAATTGATTGATCTAGGTTTTGATAGTGGAAGAATGAAAACAGGCACCCCTCCCCGAGTTGACAGCCGCTCTCTGGATTACTCCAAAATGATTCCACAACCAGGAGACGCTATGCCTGGAAACTTTTCATATCTTCGAAATTTCAAGCTTGACAAGCAGTTAGACTGCCATCTTACCTATACCTCTGCTGAGGTTCACGATTTACTTAGAGAGGGTTTTGATCGTAGCCCAATGTTTAATGGAAGCATACAGAGCATAGGCCCTCGCTATTGTCCTTCTATTGAGGATAAGATTAATCGGTTCGCAGAAAAGGATAGCCACCAAATTTTCGTTGAACCAGAAGGATGGAAAACTGTTGAGGTTTATGTGAATGGTTTTTCTACTTCATTGCCGGAAGACGTACAATACAAAGCACTACGAAGCGTCGCTGGCTTTGAGAATGTTAAGTTTTTTAGGCCCGGCTATGCCATAGAGTATGACTATTTTCCGCCT
>PZPI01000083.1 GCA_003045935.1 Bacteroidota bacterium
TCAGTAGGTCTCTCAGTGAGACTACCAATAGCGCCGGTACAAGAAACAGAAAGCGCACCTACAGAGGCGGCACTCAAACTACTGGTTTGCAAAAAAGATCTTCGATTCATAATCGGTTGGTTTAAGAAAGATAAAAGATAGAAAAGTTCAGACAGATTCCGCTATTTTTAGGATATGATTCGCGCTAAAGCTCCCGCCAGAATTTGTCTGTTTGGTGACCATCAAGACTACCTCAACTTACCCGTAATCGCAGCGAGTATCGATCGATATATTTTTATCGAAGCACAACCAAATCAGCAAGGAGTTTTAAACTTAAATCTCATCGATTTAGGGATAAAAAGACAGATTGCTCTACTACCAACTCAGGTAGAAAAAGGAGATTATCTCTGTTCGACACTCTCGATTCTACACAAGAGGCAAATCACCTTAACCTCAGGATACGACATCCATATTCATTCAGAAATACCAGTAAATGCCGGAGTCTCGAGCTCTTCAGCATTAATTGTTGCCTTTATACGGTTTATCGTTCAAGCGACAGAAACTGAGGCAAGTAATTTGCAAATTGCCAATTGGGCACATGAGGCCGAGGTAGAATTTTTTAATGAACCCGGGGGAATCATGGATCACTACAGTATCGCTCTTGGAGGTTTGCGTCTGATTGAACCCAAAACCAGATTTACCGAAGAGTTCCTCAACCCTCATAACGATTTATTACTCGTACATTCTGGGCTACCTAAATCAACCCTAGGAGTACTGGGAAAGGCTAAACAGTACGCTCTTGAAGCAGTAGCGGAGGCAACAAAACACCATCCAGAGTTTCGTTTAGAAGATGCAGTAAAAAGCGACATTAAAAACTTTAAGCCAATACTTTCCAAACTCTTATTCCCCTACTTCGAAGCGGCCATCGAAAATCATTTAATTACCAAAGAGGCTATAAGCATTTATAAAAACAGAGCGAAAAACGATACAACTAGCAAAAAACTAGAAGGGTTAATGGAACGCCACCAACACTATCTAGATACCGCGATTAAAAATACCCCAGAGCTGATGCGTATTCAAATGAAAGAAGCCAAAAATGCAGGGGCAAAAGCGGTCAAGGTAATGGGATCTGGGGGTGGCGGTTGTTTCATTATCCTCGCCCAAAAAGAAAATCACGAAGAAATCATAAGAGCAGTATTAGCCCAGAAAGCCAAATTCATAGAACCCATTCAAATCACGAATCATTGAGACCTTTAGTTATCCTTGCAGGTGGACGTTCTTCGAGAATGAAAAAGAGTTTGTACGATATCAATCTTTCTGAAACAAGCAGAAAACAAGCGCTAGAAAGACATAAATCACTCATCGAATTAGGAAGTTCAAAAACTCCACTTCTAAGTCTTCTTTGTACTGAAGCAATCAAAGCAGGTATCGACAAGATCATCGTCGTAACCGGTTCTGGCAATCAGGATTTTCTACTCTGGCACGAGAGCTTTGGCAGGGCCCATCCAGAGGTATCCATCGATTTTGCTGTTCAACCTAATCCATTAGGCACTGCAGATGCTGTTGAGCAGGCCATGAAGCAGTTTACTATCCTTCAAGAAAGCTCATTTATCATTGCAAATGGCGACAATCTCTACAGCAAATACGCATTTAAAAAAGCACTGTCACATCAAGAAACACCTCATGCAATCATAGCCTATGAGGCGAAGCACCTGGGTTTCGATGAATCACGGATTGCCGCCTTCGCCCTAATTCAAGTAGACGATACTAATTTTGTTGAAGGCATTATCGAAAAACCTCCTGTTCATACCCATAAAGATTTCTATGACAAGGAGGGTCACTTACGAGTAAGTATGAATCTTAACTTGGTTGAAGGAGGTTCCTTTTATAAGGCAATACAGGCTTGCCCTGTGCATCCGACCCGCGGAGAAAAAGAATTGCCAGAGGCCATTAGAATGACCATAAGAGAGCAACCAAAAAGCGTCTACTGCCATCTCGTATTTGAGAAACTTCCAGATTTAACCTCTGCGCAAGACCTTCAACAATTCTCTTAAAGAGGGGTTAAAATTTGCGTTTTAAGCCATATTAATAGTATTACTATTATATTTGCAACGTAAATTATTAACTATGGATCGTTTACTTGCAAATCTTAGAATCAACATTCCGGCCTCTGTTTATATCAAAGACCCTGAGTCTTCTGATCTTGGCAAACGGATCATTGAGCACAGCATTTGCCTCATTGATGAAATTGGTATTGAGGCATTCACCTTCAAAAAATTAGGAGAAGCCATTGGCTCTAACGAAAGTTCGATTTATCGGTACTTTGAGAACAAGCACAAACTGCTTATGTATCTGTGTTCTTGGTATTGGGGATGGCTCGAGTACCAAGTGGTGATTGGAAGTTTCAGTCTGAAAGATCCATTAACAAAATTAGAGTGTGCTATTGAATTTATTAGTCGAGAGGTAGTAGAAGATTCTAATTTCACCTTCGTTGATGAACGTGCTCTTAATCGTATAATGATTAATGAAAACTCGAAATCATTTCTAACCAAGCAGGTAGACCTTGAAAATAAAGAAGGTAGTTTCGAGAGTTACAAACGACTCGTTTCAAGAATTTGGGAGATGATCGAAGCGATAGCACCCGATTATAAACACCCGAAAACATTAGCGAGTACCATTGTTGAGACTGCGCTATATCAGCATTTCTTGAGAGAACACTTTAAAAATATTACCGATACGGGAGCAGAAGGTCCAAAAGACTTTTTGATCGATCTGGTTAAAAAGACATTATTATGAATATAGACACCAAAGCTACATGGCAGCGCTTTTTTAGGCTCTTTCAACTCGAGCGCAAAGACATTTATCAAGTCTTTTATTACGCGATTTTCGCAGGGCTAGTTTCGCTTACACTCCCTCTTGGAGTACAAGCAATTATCAATCTCATTCAAGGTGCTCAGATATCGAGCTCGTGGATCATTTTGGTTATTCTAGTAACCATTGGAGTATCCTTTGCGGGAGCCTTACAAATCATGCAGATGCGGATTATTGAAACCTTACAACAGCGTATTTTCACCCGATCTAGTTTTGAACTTAGCTATCGTTTTCCAAGGATTCGAATGAGTCAACTTCGTAATTTATATCCGCCTGAATTAGCGAATCGATTCTTCGACACGCTAACCCTTCAAAAAGGATTATCCAAGATTCTCATCGACGTACCTACCGCACTGATTCAAATTCTTTTTGCGCTCGTCCTATTATCGTTCTATCACCCGTTTTTCATCTTTTTCGGGATATTCTTATTAAGTCTCATGTTCTTCGTATTTCGTTATACCGTTAAGCGGGGCCTTGAAACTTCGATTATCGAGTCAAAATATAAGTATCGCGTCGCCCACTGGATTCAAGAAATCGCCCGGTCGATTATCAGCTTCAAGTTGGCGGGTAACACCGACTTAGCCCTGACAAAAAACGATGAATTGGTCGAAGGCTATCTGGGGGCGCGTGAAGCCCACTTCAAAGTGATCAAGTTTCAATATATCAAGATGATTGCTTTCAAGGTAGCTGTAACCGCAGGTTTATTAGTGATCGGGGGGCTTCTGGTACTCAATCAGCAAATGAACATTGGGCAATTCGTCGCGGCAGAAATCGTTATTCTACTCGTGATCGCATCCGTTGAAAAACTCATAGTCAGCCTAGAAACGCTCTACGATATGCTGACATCTATTGAAAAACTAGGAGAGGTGCTTGACTTTGACCTAGAATCTCAAGAGGGAAAACAACCGAATTATCCGACCGGATTCAAATTAGAACTCAAAGGAGTCGGATACCTAGTAAAAGACAGAGAACGCCCAATATTAGACCAGATTGACTTGACCTTCGAGTCAGGAAAAACCTATCTGCTTAGGGGAGCTTCAGGGTCTGGCAAATCAAGTTTATTACGAGTAATCGCAGGAGTGAGCACCCCAACCTCAGGGGCTGTTTTTGTAGATGATCAAAATTTAAAATCGATACAACCCAACCACTACCGAACTCAGTTAGGATTGTCGCTTTCTGAGCAGACTCCATTTGAAGGGAGCCTTCGTGAAAATCTCATCTTTGATCGAACCGATGTTTCTGAAAAGGAACTTATTGAAGTAGCGAAAACAGTTGGTCTTGACGAATTTATTAAAGAATTACCTCAAGGACTAGATTCTCAGATTCAAGCAGAAGGAAGACATATTTCCTATACCATCTCTAAAAAGATTTTACTGGCAAGGGCCATTTTAAAGCACCCCAAGATTTTAGTCTTAGAAGATCCACTAGATCAATTCACCAAGGATGAGACTACTTCAATTATTGACTACCTCACTGATCCTAACCAACCTTGGACTCTAGTGGTAGTCAGTGCCAATGACTATTGGGCGAACCGATGTCACCAACTTATTGAACTAGAAGAAGGAAAAGTTAAACATACTAAATCGAATCTGTCATGCTAAATATTTCAAATAAGCCGAGCCCAAAATTCGATTTTGATAAGTACCGATCAGGGAATCGAATTTTTAGTATAGACTATTACAAGCAATTCAATAGGTTTTTGCTGGTATTCTTCGCAATTTTATTTGTCTTCATGTTCTTACCCTGGACACAGAATATTACCGGACAAGGTTATGTAACTACCTTAGAGCCAGACAAGCGTCCGCAAACCGTGCAATCACCCATTCCCGGGCGAATTGAAGAGTGGTTTGTGCGTGAAGGAGATTTTGTAACTAAAGGGGACACTATCCTACGTATTTCAGAGGTTAAAAGCGAGTATTTTGACCCCCAATTATTGCAACGTACCAGCGAGCAACTCGAAGCAAAGAAAGGTGCGGTTCTTGCCTATTTAGACAAGGTTGACGCCCTAGAAGCACAATTAGCCGCATTAGAATCAGAGCGAAAGCTTAAATTAAATCAATCCGAAAATAAACTGTCACAAACCGTATTATATATACAAAATGACAGCATTAAATTCGAAGCTGCCAAGACCGATCGATCAATCGCTCAAACTCGCTTAGATCGAGAATTGAGTCTGTATGAAAAAGGCCTAAAATCAACTCGTGAGGTTGAGGAAAAGCGACTGAAACTCAGAGAAACTGAAGCCAAGTATATCGGGGCAGAGAATAATTTTCAAAACGCCAAAAACGAAGTAGCTATTGCACGCATAGAAATCGACCGAATTCAAGCGGAGTTTACTGATAAACTATCGAAGATTCGATCTGATTTAGCCACGGCCAATTCAAATCGTTTTGAAGCCGAAGGAGAAGTAGCTAAACTATCGAATACGCTTGCCAATTATACTTCAAGAGCTAACCTTGAGTATGTAGTCGCTCCGCAATCAGGCTTTATCAATAAAGCGATTAAGGGAGGGATTGGCGAAACATTTAAGGAAGGCGATCGTTTAGTTTCTATCATGCCAGATAATTACCAAATGGCTGTTGAGACCTATGTGAGGCCGATTGACATGCCGTTGATCAAAGTAGGTGAGAAAGTAAGGATCGAATTTGACGGATGGCCTGCTATCGTATTTAGTGGATGGCCAAATGTATCCTACGGAACCTACGGTGCACGCGTTGTAGCTATTGAGAATTTCATCAGTGAAAATAATCTCTATCGCGTACTATTAGCTCCAGATCCTGAAGATCATCTATGGCCCGAAGAAGTTCGAATTGGTTCAGGTGCACGTACGATTGCATTACTAAATAACGTTCCTGTCGGCTACGAAATCTGGCGACAACTCAACGGTTTCCCACCAGACTACTATAAACCAGAAGCGAGTAAATATCCTAAAATTCCTATCAAGATTAAGTAATGAGTAGATTCCTTTTATCATTATTACTGACCGTCTTGCTGTGCACTACTTCTGTGGTGAAGGGGCAAGAGTTAATGAGTTTAGAAGAATTCTTGGGTTATGTAAAGGCTTTTCATCCGCTAGTAAAACAAGCAGATATCAAACTGAGTGAAAGCGAAGCCAAACTGCTTAAAGCTAGAGGTGCTTTCGATCCCAAGCTAGCAGCAGACTTCAACGATAAAACCTTCAAGGGAAGTAATTATTACGAGCGTCTAAGCGCGACCTTTTCAATACCCACTTATTACGGACTCACGCTCAAAGGACAGTTTAGCGAAGCTGAAGGAGCCTTGCTCAACCCTGAGAATTCTGTAAGTGGAGATCAGCTTTACGGTGTCGGCGCCTCAATCGATTTGGGAAAAGGACTACTCGCTAACGAGCGTATGACTGCTCTAAAGCAAGCCAAGCGGTTTGTAGACCAAGCAAAAGAAGAGAATGCACTT
>PZPI01000084.1 GCA_003045935.1 Bacteroidota bacterium
CAAAGTTTAATTGATGGTCAACAGTATCCTTGTCGATGTCCGCAAGCATTTCTTCGGCAATCTTTCTCATCCTTGCCTCTGTATAACGCATCGCAGCTGGTGAATCACCATCAACAGAACCAAAGTTTCCCTGACCGTCAACGAGCATGTATCGCAGACTCCATTCTTGAGCCATACGAACCATAGTATCGTATACCGAAGTATCACCATGTGGGTGATATTTACCAAGTACTTCTCCTACAATTCTTGCTGATTTCTTGTATGCCGAGTTCGAGCGAACTCCGAGCTCATGCATTCCGTATAAAACGCGACGATGTACAGGTTTTAAACCATCCCTTACGTCGGGTAATGCTCTTGAAACAATAACAGACATCGAATAATCGATGTAAGCTGACTTCATTTCGTCTTCAATATTAATCGAAATGAGCTTTTCTCCTTCGTTCATTTATCTACAGTATTTGCTTATATATTAATAAGGCAATTTACGATTAATGACTCGTGTGATCGATGCATCTAAGAGGGTTTAATCAACTATTTATCAACAAACCTGAAAAGCTGTCAGGTGGATAACTCGGGGCACGAAAATTGAATATTGCTAATAAGATTTATTAATTTAGGGATTTAATCGCGGAAGTATGGACGATAATTTTTCACCTAGAGTTAAAGAGGTTCTCTCTCACTCTAAAGATGAAGCACTTCGATTGGGGCATGAATTTATTGGAACTGAACACTTGCTGTTAGGTATCCTGAAGGATGGTAGCGGAAAAGCGATCAGTATTCTTGATCAGCTCGATATCGATTTAGAACATCTCCGCAGAAAAGTAGAAATACTTAGCCCCAGTAATGCGGAAAGCTTGATCAGTAATGACAAGAAAAATTTACGATTAACTCGCCAGGCCGAACGCGCTATTAAAACGACTTTTCTCGAAGCCAAATTATTCCAAAGCACCACAATCAATACCGCTCATCTTTTACTCTGTATCCTTCGAAACGAAAACGATCCCACAACGCGCTTAATGCAAAAAATGAAAGTGGATTACGATACCGTCAAGGAGCAATTTAAGTCAATGATTACCCAAGATGAGGATTATCTCGATAGCCCGTCGGCAGATTCATTTTCAGAATCTTCTGACCTTCCTGAAGAAGAAAACACGTCAAACAAGTCTTCGAGCAATACAAAGAAGGGGGTAAAATCAAAGACCCCTGTTCTTGATAATTTTGGTAGAGATTTAACCAAGTTCGCAGAAGAGAACAAACTCGACCCTGTAATAGGTCGATCCAAAGAAATTGAACGAGTTTCTCAAATATTAAGCAGAAGAAAGAAGAACAATCCTCTACTTATCGGTGAACCCGGTGTAGGTAAAAGTGCTATTGCTGAAGGGCTCGCACTTCGTATTGTTCAAAAGAAAGTATCTCGAATCCTTTATAATAAAAGGGTCATTACACTTGATTTGGCATCTCTTGTAGCCGGTACGAAGTATCGAGGTCAATTTGAAGAGCGTATGAAAGCTGTGATGAATGAACTAGAGAAAAATAGAGACATCATTCTATTTATCGATGAAATTCATACCATTGTGGGTGCAGGAGGAGCAACGGGTAGTCTAGATGCCTCAAACATGTTTAAGCCTGCTCTTGCTCGTGGTGAGGTTCAGTGCATTGGAGCCACCACTCTTGATGAATATCGTCAACACATCGAAAAAGACGGAGCCCTAGAACGTCGTTTTCAAAAGGTTATTGTAGAGCCAACATCTATCGATGAGACTATTGAAATACTGCAAAATATTAGAGAGCGTTACGAAGATCACCACAATGTTCGCTATACTGATGAAGCACTATCTGCCTGCGTTAGTTTAACTAACCGCTACATTAGCGATCGTTTTCTCCCAGACAAGGCAATAGACGCTTTAGACGAGGCGGGATCTCGCGTCCACATTATCAACATGAATGTACCCAAGCAGATTCTTGAACTAGAAAAAAAGCTTGAAGATGTACGTGTACTTAAAAACGAAGTCGTCAAAAAACAGCGATATGAAGAAGCCGCTAAATTACGGGATGACGAGAAGCGCTTAGAAAAAGAGTTAGAGGAGGCTCAGACTGCATGGGAAGAAGAAAGTAAGCAACACAGAGAGGTTGTAGATGCCGAGCAAGTAGCTGATGTGGTATCTATGATGAGCGGTATCCCTGTAACTAAAATCGCTACAGCAGAAAGCAATAAACTAGCAGAACTTCCCAATGTATTAAAGAAGAAATTAATCGGTCAAGATGCTGCAGTAGATAAAGTAGCACGTGCTATTCAGAGAAATAGAGCCGGTTTAAAAGATCCAAATAAACCCATCGGATCGTTTATATTTTTAGGTCAAACAGGTGTCGGTAAAACTCAGCTAACCAAGGTTTTAGCTAGAGAATTATTTGACAGCGAGGATGCGCTCATTCGAATTGATATGAGTGAGTATATGGAGAAGTTTGCTATTTCACGATTAGTCGGTGCACCTCCGGGATATGTAGGATATGAAGAAGGCGGACAGCTCACTGAAAAGGTGAGAAGAAAACCTTATGCTGTCATCCTTCTTGACGAAATAGAAAAGGCGCATCCAGACATTTTTAATATGCTCTTACAGGTCTTAGACGATGGATACCTAACCGATAGTCTAGGCCGTAAAATCGACTTTAGAAATACAATAATCATTATGACTTCGAACATTGGTGCGCGTCAAATTAAAGATTTCGGACAAGGGGTCGGGTTTGGAACTGCAGCCAAGAAAGCTCAAGAAGGGGATCATAATCGTGGTGTCATTGAAAAGGCCTTGAAAAAAGCTTTTGCGCCTGAGTTTTTGAATCGTATTGACGACGTTGTTGTGTTTAATGCCTTAGAAAAAGAGGATATCCACAAAATCATCGACATTGAGCTTAAGAAAGTCATTCATCGTATCGAAGATTTGGGCTACAAAATTGAGCTATCTAAAGAGGCGAAAGAATTCATCGCTGAGAAAGGGTTTGACAAACAATATGGTGCGCGTCCACTTAAAAGAGCGATCCAGAAGTATATCGAAGACTTGTTAGCCGAAGAGATTGTAAATAATCGTTTAACTGAGGGTGAACAAATAGTTCTAGATCTTGAAGATTCCAAAGAAGGTCTAATCGTTCAACGATCTACTACCACCGAAAGTGCCGATTAAACATTAAACAAAATGCAGCGTTTCGATAGATCTGCTGCAGAAGAGGTAATAATTCTAGATTCTAAATAGAATTATGTTAAAAAGAGTACAGGTTTCTGTGCTCTTTTTTTGTTTTGAAGTACTTTGCTCGCTTAGAATTCATCAATCATGATCGTATTAAAATTTGGAGGTAGTTCTGTAGCCGATTCAGAACGCCTTGACAAGGTGGTAAATATTATAAAATCCCATGCCGCGAACGACCAAGTAACAGTTGTTGTTTCAGCATTCGGAAACACCACTAATCTTTTAACTACGGCCCTTCAATCGGCTTCAATACAAGATAATAAATACTTAGATTCACTAGAAAGTGTCTTCGATAAGGTAGATGCAATTTCTGAAAGTCTTGAGCTTTCTGAGGCCACAACAAAAGCAATTACTAGATATAAGGAGGAGCTTTCGAAAATGCTAGAGGGCGTCTTTTTAACTAGAGAGGCAGGGCCGCGAATTACCGATAAAATATTGGGGACAGGCGAACTTTTTTCTTCTTTGCTCCTAGTAGAAAAACTCAATAGCTCAGGAAGCAAGGCGATTTGGAAAAACTCTTACAATTTTATCAAAGTAAGTGACGAAAATGGTGAGAAAAAGGTGATACAAAAACCTTCTTATCGTTTGATGCAAAGTCTACTTCAACACGACGAGGTTGTTGTTCTTCCAGGTTTTATTGCAAGCACTGAAAATGGGGTTCCCACCACCTTAGGCCGAGGAGGATCTGATTTTTCAGCAGCACTTTATTCAGCAGGGCTAGAAGCAAGTAAGCTGTTCATATATACCGATGTAAGTGGAATTTACACAGCCGATCCAAGAGTCGTAAAACAAGCACGACCCGTTGAGCAACTTTCTTATCGCGAAGCTTTGGAGTTATCCCATTTCGGGGCTAAAGTATTGTACGCCCCATCGGTACAACCTGCCTTTGAAAAAAAGATTCCTATTTACATCAAGAATACCTTTGAGCCTGATGCCCAAGGAACTTTAATACAGGATCTTTCAACCGATAAGAATACAACTACCGTAAGTGGAATTACTCATTTAAAGTCGATTTCTTTAATTACCGTTGAGGGAGCCGGTATGATTGGACGTTTCGGATTCGCCAAACGTTTCTTCGAAGCCATTGGCAATGAAAGAATTAATATCATATTAATTACCCAGGCCTCATCAGAGTACTCATTGTGCGTAGCTGTAGCTACAGAAGATGCACACCGTGCAAAAGCGGTAATCGATCGAGAGTTTGCACTAGAGATCGAGACGCGCAGAATACAGCCGGTAACTGTAGTTTCTGATTTAAGTATCGTTGCGCTTGTAGGAGAGCAAATGAAGAGTCATACTGGAGTGAGCGGTAAGCTTTTTAGCAGTCTAGGAGCAAATAACATCAACATCGTAGCCATCGCCCAAGGTTCTTCAGAGCGAAACATTTCCTTTGTCATCGAACAAAAGAATGTCAAGAAAGCGTTGAATACTATTCATGAACGCTTCTTTGAACGTCAACGAAAGCAAGTAAATCTATTTGTTGCTGGTGTTGGAACCGTTGGTTCTCGCCTATTAAATATTCTCAACAATCAAAAGCAACATTTGCTCGAAAAACTATCGATTGACCTTCGCGTTGTGGGGATTAGCAACTCTAGAACAATGAGTTTCATACCAGGTGGGCATAACCTAGAAGATTGGAAAAAACCGCTCGAGTCAGGGAAGCCTGCAAGTATTGAGACCTTCATAAGCACCCTAACAGATCTCAATCTACGCAACAGTATTTTTATCGACAATACAGCGAGTGACCGCGTTGCTAACACCTATTATGAACTATTATCACAAGGGATTGGAGTCGTTACCTGTAATAAGATAGCCTGTTCTTCAGACTTAGATAATTACAAAACGTTACAAAAGGAGAGTATTCGAGGTCAAGTTCCTTTCTTCTATGAAACCAACGTTGGTGCAGGATTACCTATCATAGATACCCTTAAAAATCTAATTGATTCTGGAGATTCAGTAAACTCCATAACTGCGGTTCTATCAGGAAGTTTAAATTTCATATTCGACACTTATAACGGGACTGAGTCTTTCGAATCGATTGTTCGACAGGCAATGACAGGAGGATACACAGAACCAGACCCAAGAATCGATCTCAGCGGTCTTGATGTAAAGAGAAAGCTGTTGATCTTGGCTCGAGAAAGTGGCTATCCTTTAGAAATTGAGGATATCAAAACGGCCCCTTTTCTGCCTGAAAAGGCTGCGAACTCGACCAGTATCGATGCGTTTTTAGATGCACTAAAAGAGAATGAATCTCATTTTCAATCGCTTTTTGAGAATGCTAATAGCAAAGGAAATAAACTGAAGTTTGTGGCCGAGCTTTTTAAAGACGAAAATGATCAACTCATTGCCACAGTCGGGCTAAAGGCGGTCTCACCTGATTCAGATTACTACAACTTGTCAGGCAGTGACAATATTCTGATTCTATATACTGATCGATACCGATCTCAACCCCTTGTTATTAAAGGAGCTGGCGCCGGAGCAGATGTAACCGCTTCAGGTTTATTTGGAGACATCATTAGAGCAAGCAATCAACGATGAAAAACTCTATACGTATATGGTGTCCTGCGTCTGTAGCTAACATTAATGTTGGGTTTGATGCACTCGGATTTTGCCTTTCTGACGCCGGTGATGAAATTATTGCTGAACGTATTAATCACCCTGGGGTTCATCTCGGAGAACTAAAAGGATTCCCTACCCCCGATAATCCCGAAGAAAATGTTGCCTATGTGGCAGCTGCCTCTGTTTACCGCGCTGCCCAAGAATCGAACATCGGGATTCGACTAAACATCGATAAAAGAATTAAGCCAGGTAGTGGAGTCGGGAGTAGTGCAGCAAGCGCCGTTGGAGCTGCTTTCGCTGTAAATGAGCTCCTCGGCAGACCATTTACCAAAGAAGAATTACTACCCTTTTGTATTGACGGTGAAGCAATCGCGAGTAAAACAAGACATGCGGATAATATTGCTCCTGCACTTTTAGGAGGATT
>PZPI01000085.1 GCA_003045935.1 Bacteroidota bacterium
CGTTTTCAGGGACTATGGTATAGGTTTTTTCACCATCAAATAATTGAGTGGTTCCAAAAAGCGTAAGGTGGTATTGAATACCTGATAAATAAAGCTCTCCCTCCGTAGTTTGATTAACCCCGGCTTCTTTATTTTGAAGGCGATAAGAGAAACTGATTTGGACAGCAGGGGCCTCAGAAACACGCTTATAAACACGGTCTAGGTACTGTTCACCGCTATTTTGAGCTTTTGTCATACTACTAAAGATGAGTAGAGTGAAAGTAATGATCTGAACGGCTATTTTCATTTAGATGTTTTGATTTTCATTATCAAAATACTGCTGAAGACTTATGGTGTCTTTGAAAAGTACTTGACGGGCTTTTGAACCTTCAAAAGGCCCAACAATACCCGCTGCTTCAAGTTGGTCTATGATTCTTCCTGCTCGATTGTAACCAATCTTCATTTTTCTTTGAATGAGTGAAGTCGAACCTTGTTGAGATTGTACAACGATTTCAGCTGCTTCTTTAAAGAGTGCATCTCGCTCAGAGATATCATCCACTAAAGAACTTTCTGAAGAATCTTCATCGTATTCGGGAAGTAGGTGAGCGCTCGCATAGGCTCTTTGACTGCCAATGTAAGAGGTGATTTCTTCTACTTCAGGGGTATCAACAAAAGCACATTGGAGTCGAACCATTTCACTTCCTTGAGTATATAGCATGTCTCCACGACCAATGAGCTGATCCGCTCCTGATCCGTCTAAAATAGTTCTCGAATCAATTTTTGAAGTTACACGAAATGCTAATCGCGCCGGGAAGTTAGCTTTTATGATCCCTGTGATTACATTCACTGAAGGGCGCTGTGTAGCTATAATTAGGTGAATTCCGATGGCTCGTGCTAGCTGGGCGAGTCTAGCGATTGGGGTTTCTACCTCTTTTCCGGCGGTCATAATAAGGTCTGCAAACTCATCGATGACTAAAACGATGTAGGGGAGATAACGGTGACCGTCGTTGGGGTTTAATTTGCGTTTTACAAACTTGGCATTGTATTCTTTGATGTTACGAACCATCGCATTTTTAAGTAGATCGTAACGGTCATCCATTTCAATACAAAGTGAATTCAATGTGTTGATTACCTTTTTAGTATCGGTAATGATAGCCTCCTCACTTCCGGGTAATTTTGCTAGAAAGTGTCGCTCAATCTTATTGTAAAGTGTTAACTCTACCTTTTTAGGATCAACAAGTACAAATTTCAGTTCTGCCGGATGCTTTTTGTATAGAAGCGAGGTAATAACGGCGTTTAATCCTACTGATTTCCCTTGACCAGTGGCACCCGCCATCAGCATGTGTGGCATTTTTGCTAGATCCACAACAAAGGTTTCATTTGAAATGGTCTTACCAAATGCAATCGGTAAGTCAAAGTTAGTCGAGCTAAATTTCTTTGACCCAATAACCGATCTCATACTTACAATGCTTGGATTTTTATTAGGTACTTCTATACCTATAGTTCCCTTCCCGGGTATTGGGGCGATGATTCGAATACCTAAAGCAGAAAGAGATAGTGCAATATCATCTTCAAGATTTTTAATCTTTGAAATACGAATACCGGCTTGAGGGACAATTTCATACAAGGTAACCGTTGGGCCTACGGTTGCCGTAATTCGCTCAATAGCTATATTGTAATTATTAAGGGTCTCTACGATACGATCTTTATTAGCCGCTAGTTCTTCTTTATCTACAGAAATCTGGTGGTTGCTTGAGCCGTGGTCCTCTAATAAATCAAGATGAGGCGCTTTATATTGTGAAAGCTCAAGCGTAGGATCAAACTCACCAAAGTCATCCACTAATTTCTTTGCTTTATCTGCAATCTCATCATCGTAACTTTTAGGAGTTTCAGCTACTTCAAAGTCTACCTCTTTGGCTTCTGAATTCTTCTCCTTTGCGGTTATATCTAAAACCTCCTCTTTGACTATTTCTTCTTGTTCGACCTCGTTATCAGCAGACTCTTCTAATGGATCTTCAAGGGAAAAGGCAGTAGTATTTTCCTGAAGAATAGGTGGGGCAAGGGTAGACTCATCCTCTTCAATAGGTTTTACCTTTTCTGGTGATGATTTTTTCTTTGGTTTTAATTTTTGTCGTTTTGGAAATTTGAAGCTAGGAAGTCTAATCCCTTTTGGTAAGCTAGGATAGAAGCTCAACTGCAATACAAGTCCGGTTACTAATCCGAAGAGTAATACAAATAAAATACCAATCTCTCCGATGTGAAAACTAAGCCATTCAAAGGTCTCGAACCCAGAAACACCAGTGAACAAACTTTCTTCACTCGCCGCGAAATTGAAAGCGATTGAAGTCCAAATCATCCAATACCAAGCACGACTTAAATACTTTAATAATGGACGTAGTGCTAGATTGAAAAACAAGTAAAAACCAATAACGGCGATCGATAACGGTAGAATGGTGGAGGATATACCAAAGGTTTTGTAAACAAGTGCATAACCAATGGCTATACCTAAACGATTAAAAAGAGTTTTTGGAGTATCAGTTAGATCACTATACGACCCAATCAGGCTTACATCAGTTTGCCAATTAGAGAAAAAGCTAAGACAGGCAATTGCTGCAAGGATCCCAAAGAAAAAAAGAAATGCCCCGAAAAAAATACGGTACTTTACTTTATTCTTGTCGACAGTTTTACTCCCCATGTTATGCTCTTAACTGTTTAATCTTGATATTTAAAGCCGCAAAGATTAGTGTTACAAAAGGGCTTACATAATTAAATACTGCAAAGATAAAGTATTCGAACACGGGAACGCCAAGAACTGAACTATGGTAGGCACCACAAGTATTCCATGGAATTAGTGCTGAAGTTACTGTACCTGAATCTTCGAGAGTTCTACTTAAATTTTCAGGAGCTAAACCACGGTCTTTATAGGCCTTTGAAAACATTTTTCCAGGAACAACGATAGCTAAATATTGATCAGATGCGGTTAAATTAATAGCTAGACAACTGGCAACAGTAGAGGCAAATAATCCAAAAGTAGATTGTGCTAATGAAAGTAACGATTGAGTGATTCGATTAAGTGCACCTATAGCTTCCATAACGCCTCCAAATACCATTGCACAAACAATTAGCCAAATGGTTCCTAGCATTCCAGCCATTCCGCCAGAATTAAATAAATCATTAAGGGCTTCGTTGCTTGTACTTATTGAAACGTCAGTAGTAAAGGCGGTTAACATCCCTTTATAACCATTTTCGAGGTTTAGTGAATTTGCTCCGGTAATTGAGGCTACAAGACTAGGTTGAAAAATTAAAGCAACAACACCACCTAATAGGGTGCCCGCAAGAAGTGCGATAAGGGGTGGAGTCTTTTTAACAATCATAACCACTACCAAAACAGGAACAATAAACAGAATCGGACTGATAAAGAAACGTTCTTCAATGGCCGCATTTAGGGATGCGGTTTCAACTGTACCATTAACCTCTAGGCCCAAGCTTAAAACGATAAAAACGATCAGCGTAATCGCTATTGATGGTATCGTTGTGTAGGTCATATAACGAATATGACTGAATAGTTCTCCGCCTGCCATTACAGGAGCTAAATTGGTGGTATCGCTTAAAGGGGACATTTTATCTCCAAAATAAGCGCCTGAAATAATTGCCCCAGCGGTCATGCCTACAGGAACACCCATTGCATTACCTATACCAATCAGTGCGATTCCTACCGTAGCAGAAGTAGTCCAAGAGCTACCTGTAGCCACCGATATTAAGGCAGAAATAACCACACTAGCTGCTAAAAAGACCGTCGGATTAAGAATTTTTATTCCATAAAAAATCATACTCGGAATGATTCCACTGATTAACCAAGAACCCGAAAGTGCTCCTACCATTAGTAATATGAGTAATGATCCTGAAGTTGATTTTAAATTATTAGAGACCGCATCCATCATATCCTCGTAGGAAACCTTCTGGTAGAACCCAACAAGTGCTGCTAGAAAACCTCCAACGAGTAAAATAAATTGATTTGAACCGTCTAAGCTTGCGTCTCCAAAGTAAAACACGTTGATTCCCAATAGGATAACTAACAATAATAGAGGAGTTAAGGCTAAGGTTAGACTGATAGGTTGGGTAAACTTCATTCAAAGGATTTATAAGTTCTTACGATATTACAACATTAACCAAGTAATGTCCAAAATCTATCCAATTTTCGGTAATTTTGCTAGGTTAAAATTTTGAAAAAATAGAATGAAAACGTTTGATTTAGTAGTTATTGGTTCAGGTCCTGGAGGGTATGTTTCTGCCATCCGTGCAGCGCAATTAGGTTTAAAAACCGCCATTGTTGAGAAGGACAATACCCTAGGTGGTACTTGCTTAAATGTTGGATGTATCCCGTCCAAAGCTCTACTAGATTCTTCACACAGATACGAAGAGGCTGTTCACGAATTTGAAAACCACGGTATACAAATTTCAGGTGGTGTTAGCTTTGATTTTCCAAAGATGATTGAGAGAAAACAATCAGTGGTTGATCAAACCGTTAAAGGAATCGAATATTTGATGGACAAAAACCAAATCGAAGTGATCAGAGGTTTGGGGAGTTTTAAAGATTCAAAAACACTTGAGGTTTCTGGAGATGAGGGAACGATTGAAGTTACCGCCTCTAAGTTTATTATCGCGACAGGTTCTAAGCCAGGTAATTTGCCTTTCATTGAACTCGATAAGGATCGTATTATTACCTCAACAGAAGCTTTATCCCTTTCAGAGGTTCCAAAACATCTTCTAGTTATTGGAGGTGGGGTAATTGGTCTCGAACTTGGTCAAGTATACCGAAGATTAGGAGCTGAGGTTAGTGTTATCGAATATGCTGATCGTATCATTCCTACTATGGATACTGCTCTTTCGAAGGAACTGACTAAGGTTATGAAAAAGCAAGGCGTTAAATTCTATGTATCACACAAAGTTTCAAGCGTCACTAGAGAAGGAAATCAGGTCATCGTTAAGGCGACAGATAAGAAAGATCAAGAAGTTGTTTTTGAAGGTGATTACGCACTTGTGTCTGTAGGTCGTGTTCCAAATACTAAAGGGTTAGGACTAGAAAACACTCAGATAGAAAAAGACCAAAGAGGTAGAATAATTACTAACGAACAGTTACAAACGAAAGAGTCTCATATTTACGCTATTGGAGATGTTGTAGCCGGGGCAATGCTAGCTCATAAGGCCGAAGAGGAGGGTGTTTTTGCTGCAGAAGTAATTGCCGGACAAAAACCACACATCAACTACAACCTAATCCCAGGTGTGGTATATACTTGGCCAGAAGTAGCAGCTGTAGGTCGTACCGAAGAGCAGTTAAAAGCAGATGGTGTAGCCTACAAAGCGGGAAGCTTCCCGATGCGTGCATTAGGCCGTTCAAGAGCTAGTGGGGATATTGATGGATTCGTTAAAATACTGGCGGATGCATCCACAGACGAAGTGTTAGGAGTACACATGATTGGTGCTAGATGTGCCGATTTAATTTCAGAGGCTGTAACAGCCATGGAGTTTAGAGCCTCTGCTGAGGATATTGCAAGAATGTCTCATGCCCATCCGACTTATTCAGAAGCCATTAAAGAAGCAGCGCTAGCCGCCACCGAAAATAGAGCCTTACATTCCTAATATTTGAAGTTACTTGCTCAATTTCTCGAACAAAATGCTGGGCTTGAGCAAGCCAAAATCTTACTTGCCTTTAGCTCAGGACTCGATAGTCGAGTCCTGGCTGATTTACTTTACTCGGCTAAGATTGAATTTCAAATTGCCCATGTCAATTATCAATTAAGAGGAGACGACAGTGAACTAGATGCTGTGTTTGCTCGAGATTGCGCATCACGGTATAACGTTCCTTTTCACTATCTAGAAGCTCCCATCAATAAAGGACCTGGTATTCAAGAAAAGGCGCGTTCGATTCGATACGATTGGTTTCAATCTCTTCTTAGCGAAAATCAACTAAGTCATATTGCAATTGCACATCATTTAGATGATGCCATTGAAACAGGACTTATTAATTGGTTCAGAGGAATGCATTTAATGCAGTTTAAGAGCCTCTCTAATCAAGGCTTAGTAACTAGACCGCTTATTACTTTTCGCAAAAACGATCTACTGCTATACGCTAAAGCAAATGGATTAGAATGGAGAGAAGATGTTTCTAATCAATCTAATGATTATTTACGTAATATTCTGAGAAATCAGGTGATTACCGCT
>PZPI01000086.1 GCA_003045935.1 Bacteroidota bacterium
TAGAAATTGGTAAATGCCGTTTAGAAGTCATCTGCTAGTTAAAACCTATTATGATTAGAATCTATACTTTGAACATGTTATTAATATAAAATTTTATTAAAAATGAATTATTCTTTCAGCAGAAAGTCGAGTGGCGGATCATTTGACGAAAGTTTAGTGAACGCCGTATGGCAAAAAGGAAAAATTGTAGTGGGATATGATCCTAATAAATTCAGAAAAGATTGGGTTGGTTGCTTATTGGACTAATCCAACAATAGCAATATTAATTGCAGCTATGTGTAGATGTTAATTTTTAAAAATTTATTAATATGTTAAAATCAAAAAATTTAATTATTGCAGGTCTTTTAATTGTTGGAATTGGTGGCTTTCTTAAAATTAGGAAAGTTGAATATTCTAATGTTTTAATTTTTATTGGGTTAAGTATTGAAATTCTTGCTTTGATAAAATTCATAAAAGCAATAAGAACAAATAACGTGGCATAACACGGTATATAAAAAATAGCAGAAAAGATCTAAACCAAGAATTAGTTCTTTTCTGCTATATTTTTGTTAAATTGAAAATAAGTGCATTTTAATCTGCTACTTTTCATATACCAAAACCGTTACAGGAACGACCTCCTTTAAAGGAAAGATCTACAAAAGCTGAAAATCTAAAATAGACTGTTTCCGATTTCGTTGAAACGTTTATACATGGTGTACCTACTTTCCGATACAGAAATTCGAAAAAATAGAGCCTAGAAGATCATCGGTGCTTACCTCTCCGGTAATCTCTCCCAAGTGATGAATGACTTTGCGTAATGAAATTGCGAATAGGTCACTAGGTATATTCTGAGCTATGCCAGATTCTAACTCGAAGATTTCTTGGAGTGCATGGTGTAATGCTCCATAGTGTCTTGAATTACTTACTACCGCCTCGCTTGCATTACTTTTTCCTTGTAATACTCGTTGCACTAGTTCGTGTTTTAAGTCGTCAATAGCGATTTTATTTTTCGCTGATAGCGACATAAAATGAATATCTCCTGGAACTTGCAGTTTTAAATTTTGTTTGAGATCGATCTTGTTAAAAAGCACCAAGGTTCTCGATCGATCAATAGTATTTTTATCAAGCAATGAGATGGTAGCGCTTAGCTCTTTTTGTGAGGTAGACACAGTGTCTAGAAGTAGGATGACAATATCTGCCTTTTGAGCGCTTTCTATCGATCGTACGATTCCTAACTTTTCGATTTGATCACTGGTTTCTCTAATACCGGCTGTATCAATAAATCGAAACAAAATACCGTCAATGATTAAACGATCCTCAATGGTGTCTCTAGTGGTACCTGCAATATCACTTACAATAGCTCGCTCCTCATTTAAAAGTGCATTTAATAAGGTAGATTTACCTGCATTGGGGGCACCTAGTAGGGCTACCGATACACCTTGTTTGATTGCGTTGCCATAAGCAAACGAGTCTAGAAGTTGCTTGATAGATTGTTTTAGCTTCTTTAATAGACTTTTCAATTCATCTCTACTCGCGAAGGTTACATCCTCTCCAGAAAAGTCTAACTCAAGTTCAATCATAGAGGCCATGTGAATGAGCTGATTTCGTAAATCTTTAAGTGCATCTGTGAATCCACCTCTCATTTGATTGATGGCCAGTTGATGTGCGGCTTCACTCTCTGAGGAAATTAGATCAGCTACAGCCTCAGCTGTGGTAAGGGACATTTTCCCATTTAGAAAAGCCCGTTTAGTAAATTCTCCGGGATCAGCAATTCTGCAACGTTTAGTCGCAACGAGTTTGTTTAAAAGTGTTTGCTGGATATAGGTGCTCCCGTGACATGAGATTTCAACCACATTTTCACCCGTGTAAGATCTAGGGGCTTTAAACAGGCTTACCAAGGCTTGATCAATGATTTGTTGATCGAAAACAATATCTCCTAAATGTATGGTATGAGAATCTCGGTCACTTAATTTTTTAGACCCTACTGGCTTAAAATGTTCGCTTATTAAATCAATTGCATCGGGGCCAGATAAACGAATTACGGCAATAGCTCCTGCGCCTGGGGCAGTGGCTATTGCCGCAATAGTATCGTTGAAAAGCATATTAACTGTTTAGCATCACCGGCATAACAAGCATAGTAATACTTTCTCCGGCATCAAGACCATCAACAGGTGTAAGTAATCCTGCTCTATTCGGTAGACTCATTGCTAACTGAACATCTTCGCAATCAAGCGCATTGAGCATTTCAGTTAAAAAGCGAGAGTTAAATCCGATCTGAAGATCATCACCTTGATAGGAACAACTCAAACGCTCATCAGCCTTATTACTGTAATCAACATCTTCGGCAGATATATTGATTTCGGCGCCTGCCATCTTAAGGCGAATTTGGTGAGTAGTCTTATTGGAGAAAATCGAAACCCTTCTAACTGAAGCTAAAAATTGAGCTCTTGAAACCGTTAATAGGTTCGGATTTTCTTTGGGTATTACGGCTTCGTAATTGGGATACTTACCATCGATCAGACGACTGATAATTTCAATGTTGTCAAAACTAAACTTAGCATTAACATCAGTGTAAGAAACAGAAACGTTTTGATCATGGCCAACCAAAATACTTTTAAGCACATTTAGCGGCTTCTTCGGCATAATAAATTCGGCGGCTGAATTAGCGCGACAATCCTCTCTTCGGTATTTTACTAACTTGTGCGCATCGGTAGCTACAAAAGTGATATGAGATAGATCACATTGAAATAAAACACCGCTCATTACAGGTCGCAGATCATCGTTACCAGCAGCGAATAAAGTTTTAGAAATAGCGGTAGCTAAAATATCTCCTTGAATTTCAAAACCCTCTGCCTCATTAAGACTTAAAGGTTTTGGAAAATCATTGCCGTCTGCAGAGGCTAATGCGTACTTACCATTTGCGGCACTGATTTCGACCGTGCCATTATCAGAAACGATGAAGGTAAGGGGTTGTTCAGCAAAGGTCTTTAGGGTATCTAGTAAAAGTTTTGCCGGTAACGCAATTACTCCAGAATCATTTGAATCAACCTCTAGTTCTGCGCTGATGGTCGTTTCTAAATCAGAGGCAATAAGTTTTAAGCTTGATTCTTTTAAATCAAATAAAATATGATCTAATATAGGTAAGGTATTATTGGTTGCAATAACGCCTCCTAAAATTTGCAAGTGGTCCTTTAAATAAGAACTTGAGACTATAAACTTCATAACACAAATATATTTGAAAACTAGGTTTTGCCGACCGATTTAAGTTTCACTTATAAACAATAGGTTAACACTTGAACCGATTTGCATTCCTAAAAGTGTCTCGGCAGATCCAGACTGCCCAGGTACTCCTTTATAGATGCTAATTTGTAGATGTCCTGCAGTGTTGTAATGGGCAATTTGTTTGCCTAATGCTGCACGATTCGCCGATTCGTTTTTTATTATTCTTGAAAAATCATTTAGATTTTCATAAATGTGATCAATTTGATGATTTCTAAGATGAACCTGCGTTTTTCGTCCTGATCTTCTTGCCTCAACATCTACCTTACGGATATTCGTTACAAGATTTCCGAATCGATCAATATAGATTACCTCACCAAAGATCTGACTTGCGTCCTCGCTAATGATTCCGTATTGTTCGGGATAATTATATAGGTCTTGTGTTGGTTTCCCAAGTAGAGCCAATGACCCGCCATTGAGTAGGTGAGTGGCCACCTTACTAAAGGTCTCCAACTCTACAAAATCTGAAAAATCGGTGTAAGCTTTAATTTCGATTGCCTCCTCCATATTCGATAGACCGACGATGGCAGGAATAATACCATTATCAGCAGCGATGAAAAAGTGATTTTTGGCCTTAACAATAATGTGACGCCCACCAGGGGTAATCGAGCTGTTTATGCCGATGATATGGATACTTTTTTCTGGAAATTCTGAGTAAGCGTTTCGCACTACATAGGCAGCCTCTTTAAGATTAAAAGGGCTGATTTCATGTGAGATATCAACAATACTTGCCGAAGGGTTTAAGGTCAGTATTCTCCCTTTTACTTGAGCTATAAAGTGATCTTTTAGACCAAAATCGGTGGTCAAGGTGATTACTGCCATGAATTGTTAATAGAATTATAGATTTCTCTGCGCGTATTTTGGCTAAGTTTGTTTGTGGTAAAATTAGTGAAAAGATATTTTGAACGAACTCATTATTGAACTTACAGATATCAGTGCCCAAGACTTTTTTGGGATGAACAATGAGACGATAACCTCTCTCAAGAATTATTTTCCAAAATTGAAAATAGTTGCCCGCGGTAACAAGGTCAAGGCCTTTGGTGACGAGGCTGTGTTAGATGAATTCGAAAAGCGTTTCGATCTGCTAACCTCTCATTTTGCACGTTACAACCGACTAGATGAAAATAGCCTCGAGCGTATTCTTGCTTCTGACGATTCTGAAGTTACTGCACTCAAGGATATACCAGAATCTTCAGATGCTACGCTCGTTCACGGAGTTAATGGGCGAAAAATAAAAGCCCAAACCCTCAATCAAAGAAGATTGGTGGAGGCTGTTCAGCAAAACGATATGGTATTTGCTATTGGTCCTGCAGGAACAGGTAAAACCTATACAGGAGTAGCGCTTGCCGTAAAGGCGCTCAAGGAAAAACAAGTTCGTAGAATCATTTTAACCAGACCTGCTGTTGAAGCAGGAGAAAGTTTAGGGTTTTTACCGGGGGATTTGAAAGAAAAGCTAGACCCCTACATGCAGCCTTTGTACGATGCACTGCGAGATATGATTCCTCCCGAAAAATTAGAGAATTATATAGAGACTGGTGTCATTCAAATTGCTCCCATGGCATTCATGCGTGGAAGAACTCTTGACGGCGCCTTTGTAATTCTTGACGAGGCTCAGAATACGACCCACGCCCAAATGAAAATGTTCCTTACCCGAATGGGAAAGAATGCCAAGTTTCTTCTCACAGGGGATCCTGGACAAATTGATTTACCAAGAAGAGTAATATCAGGACTAAAAGAGGCACTCCTAGTTTTAAACAAAGTCGAGGGAATTGGGATTGTCTATCTAGATGATAAAGACGTAATTCGCCATCGCTTAGTTAAGAAGGTAATAGATGCCTATAAAAATATAGAACATCAAAATTAGGATGACAAATACATTGATGCATACCGACTTTAATTTTAAAGGTCAAAAGTCGGTTTACCGAGGAAAAGTAAGAGAGGTATATACCCTAGATAACGGATTATTAGTGATGGTTGCCACCGATAGGCTTTCTGCCTTTGACGTTGTTATGCCCAAGGGAATACCTTTTAAGGGGCAAATATTGAATCAGATCGCCACACGTATGCTTCAGGATACCTCTTCAAAGGTTCCTAATTGGTTGTTAGCTACTCCCGATCCTAATGTTGCCATTGGAAAGGCTTGTGAGCCCTTTAAAGTTGAAATGGTAATTCGTGGGTATTTAGCGGGACACTCGGCACGTGAATACGCCAAAGGCAAGCGTACTCTTTGCGGAGTCGCATTACCCGAAGGTCTTAAAGAAAATGATGCTTTTTCAGAACCTATAATTACTCCAGCTACAAAAGCGGAACAAGGAGATCATGATGAGGATATCTCACGAGAAGAGATTTTATCAAGAGGAATTGTGAGTGAGGCTGACTATTTAGTACTCGAAAAATACACTCGTACTTTATTCGAAGAAGGCTCTCGAATTGCAAAGGAGAGAGGGCTGCTCTTAGTAGATACCAAATACGAATTTGGAAAAACTGCCCAAGGAGAAATCGTCTTAATTGATGAGGTACATACGCCCGATTCATCTAGATACTTTTATGCGGATACGTACGAAGAGCTTCAGAAAAATGAAGCACCTCAAAAGCAACTTTCAAAGGAATTTGTTCGACGTTGGTTGATCGAAAATGGTTTTCAAGGGTTAGAAGGGCAAACACTACCGCATATGAGTGACGAGTATATTGAAGGGGTTTCTGAGCGCTATATTGAACTGTACGAAGCAATCACTTCTGAAACGTTTATAAGAGCGGATACGGAACACATTCAAGAGCGAATCGAAAAAAATGTGAATACTTATTTAGAAAATTTATAA
>PZPI01000010.1 GCA_003045935.1 Bacteroidota bacterium
GTTAAAATCGTTAGCCAAAGATCGAGCTAAAGCTCATTCTACCTATCTGAAAAAGCTATCGAAAAAAACTCCTAAAGATCTAGACTATAGAATTAAAGAAATTCACGAAGAAGTATTCGAAGAAGTGGATTGTCTCAGTTGCGCGAATTGCTGTAAAACTACAGGCCCACTATTCACCTCAGCCGATATACAACGAATATCTAAGCATTTCAAAATGAAGGAAGCGGCCTTTACGGATACCTATCTTCGTCTTGATGAGGATAACGACTGGGTTCTAAAAGAACTGCCTTGTCCATTCTTAGCCCATGATAACTATTGTAATATTTATGAGGTTAGGCCAAAAGCATGTCGTGAATATCCTCACACAGATCGTAAGAAATTTCATCAGATAAGATCCTTGACTCTTAAAAACACATCCATTTGTCCAGCCGCATTTAAGGTGGTTGAACGAATGTTAGAGCGTATTCCCATCAGCTAAATTTCTATTTTTGCACTATGAAAAAATTTCTTCTTTTATCGAGTATTGCATTTAGCCTCGTAGCCTGTACACAAAACCCCTATGAGATTTCAAATGAAGCTGTTGGTTCTTTAAAAAGGACCGACACCCTAAAAAATATCTTAGAAATATTAGCTGCAGATTCAATCTCCATCGACAGTCTAAGAACTGGAGAAATTGTAGGATTGAGCACCTTCGATGCTAATAAACAACTAAGTCTGAAAATTAGAAGTAATTTTTACGGACTCTCTGAGGTAGTACAAGTATTTGACAAAAGATTTACAACTCCTGAGGGCATAGGAGTAGGAAGCACTTTTGCTGATATCCAAAAGAAATACAACATTATAAGAATCACCCCTTCGATCAGAAGTGTTTCAATTGCGGTGAAAGACAAGCCATTTGTATTTCTGATTGATAAAAATGAATTACCCGAAAGCTTACGCTATTCAATACAACCGCTTGAAGCTGTTCAAATCGACGAGAATATCCCTGTTTCTCAGGTACTAGTCAGCTGGTAATGACGAAAAAAATTATAGCTAAAAGCATCGGTAAATACCTCAACCTATTATCGTTAATTGCACCCAACTACACGGCAAAAAAAACACTGGAAATCTTTGCTAAGGTGCGTAAGGGAAAGATCGATAAAGACAAAATATTCCCTATACTAGAAGAAGGAAAACAGAATCGATTTCATTGCAATGGGTATGAAATTCAACGCTATCACTGGAAAGGATCAGGAAAGAAAGTTCTATTACTACACGGCTGGGAAAGCAATACTCATCGGTGGAGAAATTTAATACGCTCTTTAAAGACCCAAAATTTTGACATTCATGCAATAGACGCACCAGCTCATGGCTACTCTAGCGGAACCTACCACTACCTTACTAATTACGCGGCTGCGGCGACTAAAATGATCGAAGAATACGACATAGAGATTATAGTGGGCCACTCAATGGGCGGTATGGCAATGCTTTTTGCGAAAAGCAGGAAACCTCTTGAAACTGTAACACAATTAGTAAGTATCGGTGCTCCGACCGATTTTTCCCTAATCGTTGCAGGTTATCAAAAGACTATCGGATTTAATAAAAGAGTCTACCAGCTACTCGATCAGCTCATTGAAAAAGAGATTAAGGTGGGAATTAAGGAATTTTCAACTTCTAAATTCACCTATGAAAATCTAGGTGAACTCCTGATTCTTCATGATCGATTAGACCCAACCATTCCACTTTGGCAAGCCGAACGGATACAAAAGAAAGTTGGCGGAGAACTTTTTATCAGTGAAGGTTTTGGACACTCAATGCATCAAAAAGAAGTTTGTCAAAAAATAATAGAATTTCTAAACTAACTTTAGGTTATGAATTTAGCTCCTTTTCACCTTGCGATCCCGGTAAATGATTTACCTGTGAACCGCCACTTCTATACGAATATCTTAGAACTTGAAGAAGGAAGAAGTAGTGACCACTGGGTTGACTACAACTTTTTTGGGCATCAGTTAGTTATTCATTTGGATGAAGACCACAAAGGACCTGTCACTGCGAATCACGTAGATGGTAAGTCAGTTCCTGTTCCACACTACGGAATTGTATTAGAGTGGACTCATTTCGACAAGTTCGCAAAACGTATCGCAGATAAAGGGATTGAATTTATCATTGAACCTTACCTGCGATTTGCCGGACAAGTTGGCGAGCAAAAGACCATGTTCTTTAAAGATCCTTCAGGTAACGCTCTTGAGTTTAAGAGCTTCAAGGATAGAAGTCAGCTATTCGCTAAGTAAGCTACTTTAGGCATTCCACTTTCGGGCTAAAAGCGTGTTTTTAAGAAGCATTGCTATCGTCATGGGACCTACTCCCCCAGGTACTGGAGTGATATAAGAGGCTTTTTGTGCAACCGAGTCAAAATCCACATCACCCGTAATGTAATAGCCTTTCTCCTTAGAGTTGTCCTCAACACGTGTAATTCCCACGTCGATGATCACTACTCCCTCTTTAACCATATCAGCGGTAACAAATCCAGGAACTCCTAATGCAGATACAATGATATCGGCTTGATGTGTAAGCCCTTTTAAATTTTTGGTACGACTATGAGCCACAGTTACCGTAGCATTACCATAGGCTCCTTTTTGAGACATTAAAATACTTATCGGTCTTCCAACAATATGCGAACGACCAATCACCACAACATGTTTACCTTGTGTGTCGATATCGTAACGCTCAATAAGCTGCATGATTCCGAAAGGAGTTGCAGGAATAAAAGTTTCAAGCTCTAAAGCCATGCGTCCAAAATTAGATGGATGAAATCCGTCTACATCTTTCTTAGGATCTATTGCTAGAAGTACTTTTTCTTCGTCAATGTGCTTTGGAAGCGGCAGCTGAACAATATAACCATCTAAGGTGTCATCCTGATTCAATTCTGCAATCTTAGCCAACAATTCTGCCTCTGTGGTCTCTTCGGGTAAGCGAACAAGCGAAGAATCAAAACCCACTCTTTCACAAGACCTAACCTTACTGCCTACATAGGTTAGACTGGCCCCATCATTTCCAACAAGAACTGCAGCCAGATGCGGTGCACGCTCTCCCTTTGATTTAATAGCCTTTACCTCTTCGGCTATTTCATTTTTAATTTGATTAGCAGTTGCTTTACCATCAATAAGGACCATATTATCTAGGATTAAATTGTTGCATCATACGCATGAGGTTTTTTCCTTTACCTCCCTGCATCATTTTCATCATTTTACTCATCTGTTCAAATTGTTTAATGAGTTGATTAACCTCTTGAATACTTCTACCACTACCTTTTGCAATGCGATTTTTTCTACTAGTATTCAATAGTTTAGGTTGAGAACGTTCAGCAGGAGTCATCGAGTGAATGATGGCTTCTACATACTTGAATGCGTCATCGTCAATATCTACCTGTTGGGTCATCTTAGACATTCCTGGAATCATTCCCATGAGGTCTTTCATGTTACCCATTTTCTTAATCTGTTGAATTTGTCCTAGGAAGTCGTCAAATCCAAAAGTGTCTTTCGCAATTTTCTTTTGGATCTTACGGGCTTCTTCAAGGTCAAATTGTTCTTGAGCTCGTTCAACCAGAGAAACGACATCACCCATTCCCAGGATACGATCAGCCATACGATCGGGGTGGAATACATCAATAGCTTCCATCTTTTCTCCCGTACCGATAAACTTAATCGGCTTATCAACCACCGAACGAATAGATAGCGCAGCACCCCCACGGGTATCACCGTCTAACTTGGTAAGAATTACTCCGTCAAAGTTAAGTCGATCGTTGAAAGACTTAGCCGTATTTACAGCATCTTGTCCAGTCATCGAGTCGACAACAAAAAGCGTTTCTGATGGCTTTATCGCAGAATGAATAGCTGCAATTTCATTCATCATTTCTTCATCTACTGCTAGACGACCAGCCGTATCGATGATTACCACATTCTTTCCTTGACTCTTAGCTTCGGCTATACCCGCAAGTGCTATAGTCACAGGATCCTTTAGCTCTCTATCTGAATAAACAGGTACTCCTATTTGCTCTCCTACTACGTGCAACTGGTCAATTGCCGCAGGACGATATACGTCACAAGCAACTAAAAGCGGATGCTTTGATTTTTTCGTCTTGAGGTAGTTGGCCAGCTTTCCAGAGAAGGTCGTTTTACCAGAACCTTGAAGACCTGACATTAGAATTACTGTTGGTGAACCGGTAAGATTTATATCTGCGGCTTCAGAACCCATAAGCTCTGCCAATTCGTCACGAACGAGCTTAACCATAAGTTGACCAGGCTGCAAGGATTTAAGTACCTCCTGACCGATCGCCTTATCTCTTACATTTTGAGTAAAACTCTTGGCAATTTTGAAGTTAACATCCGCATCTAATAACGCACGACGAATCTCTTTCATTGATTCGGCAATGTTAATTTCATTAATACGTCCTTTACCCTTCAACTTGTGAAGAGCACCATCTATTCTATCCGAAAGATTTTGAAACATAGCAAGTAGTTTTACAAAGGCACAAAAGTAATAAGAATCTTAGCTTTTTAAGGCATTTTCGACTCTAGACATCACCAGTACATGCGGAAAGGTTATTGCGGCCAAGAAATAGACAAGAAGAGGCAAAGGGGTCTTATTTTGAAGAAAAACCTGACTAAAAACAATCGCAAGACCTATAATAGAAAGAATCCAAAAAAGCGCTGATTGCTTTACATATACTAGCCAACTTCTTTTTACCTCTCCTTTGTAGAGTATGCGAAATTGATCATTTAGAGAAGGTATTGCGTGCCATAAAGCAAAATAAATAGCAAAAGCTAAGGCTAGATTTACACGAGTGAATAAAAAGTAAAAAAGAGAGAGTATCACAAGCTCTATACTTAATAGTAGAAAGCCTTTAAGCTGCAACATTAAATAAGTAGCTATCCAGACAACTAAGGATAGTAATAAGAAGTTTAGAAAATCATCGACTGTAAAGAAAATCCCAGATATTTCGGCAATCGCAGTACTACTCTCAATCGGATGAGTATAAAATAACAAACCGAATATACTCGAACCATAAGCGATATAATTTGAATAGCGAAGTATCACATTGCCGGTGATTTCCTCTGCTAGATGTTGCTGACCAAAATGAAACGAGCTGATAACAACAAAAAAGAATAGAGCTAAAGAACGGTTTAAACTAAAAACAATAAGAACAAGTGCCACCGCTGAAAGATACAGGACTAAATGCTTGCGTCTCGAACTTTCAGGAAATATCCTAAGTGCATTAATCAAATTAAGATCATTGGCCCCATGCAAAAGCCCCACACTACCTATAAGCAAAAGGGCAATAAACCATTGCATCTCCCCACTAACCAGCGAAGAGAGAAAGAAAAGGCCTAATGATGCAGAAATCCTAAAAAAAATCGATTTATTGATAAATTCCAAAATACAAAGTGGTGTTAATTGAATAGTTAATAAAAATTTTTGAATAAAAATATCATATTATGTTTAGAATTAATTACATTTGGTTAAACAAAACTAAACTATAGTACTTATGAAAAGTTTATTACTTAATCTGCCGTTGGTTGCTGATGTCTCAAAGATAGCTACTGACGACTACGTAGGCTTTACTTTCTTCGTTGGATGTATGGCTATGATGGCAGCTTCTGCCTTCTTTTTCCTGTCGATGAACAGTTTCGACTCTAAATGGCGTACCTCAATCTTGGTATCAGGTCTGATTACCTTCATTGCTGCAGTACACTACTGGTACATGAGAGATTACTGGGCTGCTCACGCCGATTCACCTACATTCTTCAGATATGTAGACTGGGTACTGACAGTGCCATTAATGTGCGTGGAGTTCTTCCTAATCTTAAAAGCAGCTGGTGCTAAGAAATCATTGATGTGGAGACTTATTGTTCTTTCAGTGATCATGTTAGTAACAGGTTACTTTGGAGAAGCAGTTTATAGAGATCAAGCAGCATTTTGGGGTCTTATTTCAGGAATCGCTTACTTCGTAATCGTTTATGACATCTGGTTCGGTCAAGCTAAGAAATTAGCTGAGCAAGCTGGAGGAGCAGTGCTTACTGCACACAAAACCCTAGCTTGGTTCGTATTAGTAGGATGGGCAATCTATCCGATCGGATACATGGCTGGTACACCAGGATGGTACGAAGGAATTTTCGGTGGTCTGGCAATGGATGTTATTTACAACATCGGTGACGCAGTAAACAAAATCGGATTCGGTTTAGTTGTTTACGGTGCAGCAGTTGCAGCCAAGGAAGGAAACTAATCCAACCTTATAATAATAGAAAAGCAGGCCTTCGTGCCTGCTTTTTTTATGCTTCACAATTACATTCTATCCGGAACTTCAATTCCAAGAAGAGCCGAACCATGAGCAATTACTTCAGCAATCTTTGAACACAGCTGAAGCCTTAGATTTCTTTTATCTAAGTCCTCTTCTGCCAAAATAGTTACCTGCTGGTAGAACGAGTTAAAGGCTTTAACTAAATCGTAAATATAATTAGCTACCAATGCGGGTGAATAAGCTTCAGCAGCCGATCGAACAACCGATGGATAATTCATAAGAAGAAGCATTAATTCCCTCTCCTTCTCGTGTAATTCAATATTTTCAATGGTAAGCTTATAGTCGCTACTTTCTACCTTTCGCAGTATCGATTGAATTCGAGCATGGGTATATTGAATGAAAGGCCCAGTATTTCCTTGAAAATCTACAGAAGCTTCAGGGTCAAACAAGATCCTCTTCTTCGGGTCTACCTTCAGAATAAAATATTTAAGTGCGCCTAAACCTATTTTATGATACAACTCTGATTTCTCCTCTTTAGTGAATCCATCGAGTTTCCCTAGTTCAGAAGATATTTTTTCGGCGGTCTCAGCCATTTCTTGCATCAGATCATCCGCATCAACGACTTTACCCTCACGGCTCTTCATCTTACCTGTAGGCAGATCGACCATCCCATAAGACAAATGAAACAGATGGTCGGCCCAGTGATAACCTAGTCGTTTTAGCAGAAGAAATAATACTTTGAAGTGGTAATCCTGCTCATTTCCAACCGTATAAACCATTCCATCTATTGATGGATGGTCTTTCACTCGTTGAACAGCCGTACCCAAGTCTTGAGTCATATAAACAGCGGTTCCATCTCTCCTCAATACGAGCTTCTCATCTAAGCCTTCATCGGTGAGATCGGCCCACACACTACCATCTTCTTTTTTAAAGAACACGGATTTCTCTAGACCTTCTTCAATAATATCTCTACCGAGCAGGTAGGTGTCACTTTCATAGTAAAGATGATCGAAATCAACACCTAAATCCTTATAAGTTTGATTAAATCCTTCATAAACCCAGCCGTTCATCTTTTCCCAAAGACCAATAACCTCTTGATTGCCTGATTCCCAAAGTCGCAATAATTCTTGCGCCTCTTTAAAAATAGGAGCTTCTGCAGCAGCCTCTTCCTTGCTCATTCCCTTATTAAAAAGAACCGCCTGTTCCTCACGGTACTTTTGATCAAAAACCACATAGTACCTACCAACCAAATGATCTCCCTTCAACCCGGAGGTTTCAGGAGTCTCATTATTTCCGAATCTTTGCCAAGCAACCATGCTTTTGCATATATGTATTCCTCGATCATTAATGATCTGCGTCTTAATGACTTCGTTACCAGCAGCTTTTAGAATCTGTGCGACAGAATATCCCAAAACATTATTTCGAATATGCCCCAGATGTAAAGGTTTGTTCGTATTGGGAGAAGAATATTCAACCATAATGGTTCGGCCCGTACTAGGATGAGAGCCAAAATTCTGCGTTTCGCAAATGGTTTCGAACTCCCCAAGCAGATAACTGTCCGAAATACTTAGATTAAGAAACCCTTTAACCACGTTAAATGAAGTTAAATCATCAATAGAAGAACATAGAGCAGCCCCCAACTTATTGCACAACTCTTGCGGATTTGCTTTAACAGAGCGGAGCATCGAAAAAGCAACCAATGTTATATCACCCTCAAATTCTTTTTTGGTAGGTACCAAATCGATAGTTTCTAAGGCGATATTATACTCGGCCTGAATAAACGCCTTGGCTTTGTTCTCAATAGTTAGAAGTAAAGACTGCATATCATGAAGTATTGGCTGCAAAACTAAGTATTTTTGTATCGTTCTATGTTAGTAAACACCTCATATCACAATCCTGAAATAGAAAAGAAGATCGATCAAGAAGTTGGAAAACCATTTTCACTCAAAGATCGTGTTCTATTAGGCGGTATTGGTTCACCACCGCTAGATATCACCTCAGCTTCTTCGAGTATTTACAACTTATTAAGCTTAAACAATGATCGTAGTAGATGTAATCTAGAATTACGGCCTAATGGAGTGCTACTTAGATTTAGAGCAAGACTAGACAGTTATACACTTGTGATACCATTTTACAAGCTAGTTCTTTACAAGGGGGATCTCGCCCAATACAGTATTTATAGAGATCATCACTTTGTAAAGGTCAAAGCAGATACCAAAGCAATCCAGAAATTCTTTACTAAATTACTCGAAGCAAAAGCCTCAAGTACCCCTGAAAGTCTGTAGTAGTTAAATTAAAGCTTACGAAGTGTAGCGCCAGTGTAAATTTGTCGTGGTCTTCCAATCGGTTCCTTTCTAGATCGCATTTCTTTCCATTGTGCAATCCATCCAGGCAGTCTACCTAAAGCAAACATCACGGTAAACATTTCTACAGGAATACCCATAGCTCGATAAATAATCCCTGAATAGAAATCTACATTCGGATATAGTTTTCGATCTACGAAATACTGATCTTCTAATGCCTCTTTCTCAAGACCTTTAGCAATATCAAGGATAGGATCTGAGACTCCTAAGTCTGCTAATACTTCATCTGCAGCCTTCTTAATAATGCGCGCACGAGGATCAAAGTTCTTGTAAACCCTATGACCAAATCCCATAAGACGGAATGGGTCATTCTTGTCCTTCGCCTTAGCCATATATTTCTTAGTATCTCCGCCATCCTCAGAGATTGCTTGTAACATTTCAAGCACTGCTTGATTTGCGCCACCATGCAAAGGCCCCCAAAGTGCTGAGATACCCGCCGAAATAGATGCGTATAGGCCAGCGTGAGAAGAACCTACAATACGTACCGTTGAAGTTGAACAGTTTTGTTCGTGATCAGCATGAAGAATCAAAAGTTTATTCAAAGCAGCAACAATCACCGGGTTTTGAACATAAGGCTCCCCCGATTTCTTGAACATCATTGAGCATATATTCTCAATATAGTCTAGATTCGAGTCTGAGGCAACATAAGATTGGTTGGTAATCTTGCGCTGCGCATAGGCAACGAGAATAGGAAACTTACCCAAAATGCTAACCACTGCCTTATACATATCCTCGTCAGAATCCACATCAACCGACGATGGATTAAATGCAACAAGAGCACTGGTTACCGAAGAGAGTATCCCCATCGGGTGCGCCGAATTGGGAAAACTGTCTACGATCTGAAGCAATCTTGAATCTACCTCTGAATGCGCTTTTATATCAGCCTCAAATTTGGTCAATTGCTCTGAAGTAGGAAACTCACCAAAAATGAGTAAATAAGCGGTCTGAATAAAGCTAGCATTCTCAGCTAGATCATCTATAGAATATCCGCGATATCTCAACTCCCCTTTTTCACCATTTAAAAAGGTAATTGAACTTTCGCAAGAACCCGTATTCTTGTATCCAGGGTCAAGGGTAACTGCACCCGTTTGTGCCCTAAGCGTCTTGATGTCAATAGCGACTTCATTTTCAGCACCTACAACAAGTGGGAACTCATATCTTTCACCGTTTAGTTCAAGTATTGCTTTATCAGACATATTTTTAAGGATATTGGATGGATGGCAAAGATAAGAATCACAACCGCTTTAAACCAAAAAGCGTCGCTAATAGCGACGCTTTTTTTCTCTTATTTAACACTCTGTATTAGCGTTTTACTTTAAACGCCTTTTCTTGTGGATAGTATGCAGTGCTACCTAAATCTTCTTCAATGCGCAGAAGCTGATTATATTTAGCCATACGGTCAGATCTTGAAGCAGAACCTGTTTTGATTTGTCCGGTGTTTAAACCTACCGCCAAATCTGCAATCGTATTATCTTCAGTTTCTCCAGAACGGTGAGACATTACAGAAGTATAACCTGCATTCTTAGCCATATTAACTGCAGCTATGGTTTCAGTAAGTGTACCAATTTGATTCACTTTAATGAGAATAGAGTTTGCAATACCTTCTTTAATACCGCGTTCTAAACGCTCTACATTGGTAACGAATAAATCATCACCTACTAACTGAACCTTATCTCCTACTTTGTCGGTAAGTGATTTCCATCCGGCCCAGTCATTCTCATCCATACCATCTTCAATACTGATGATCGGATACTTAGCGCATAACTCAGCTAAATACGACGCTTGTTCTTCAGAAGTACGGATAGCACCTTCTGGCCCTTCGAATTTCGTGTAATCGTACTTACCATCAACATAGAACTCTGCAGCCGCACAGTCAAGTGCGATCATAACATCATCACCTAAAGTGTATCCGGCATTTGAAACTGCAATTCCGATGGTTTCTAGTGCATCTTCTGTACCTTCTAAACCAGGAGCAAAACCTCCCTCATCTCCTACAGCAGTAGTAAGATTGCGGTCTTTAAGCACCTTTTTAAGATTGTGGAAAATTTCAGATCCCATTTTCATAGCGTGGGTAAACGACTCTGCCTTAACTGGCATAATCATAAACTCCTGAAACGCGATAGGGGCATCAGAGTGAGAACCTCCGTTAATGATATTCATCATAGGTACAGGTAATGTGTTCGCACTAACCCCACCAACATAACGATATAAAGGCATTTCTAATTCCTCTGCAGCAGCTTTTGCAGCTGCTAAAGAAACTCCCAAAATTGCATTTGCACCTAGTCTTGATTTATTCTTTGTACCATCTAAATCGATCATTGCTTGATCTAGAAGGTTTTGTTCAAATACAGACATACCGATAAGCTCATCAGCGATTTCGCCGTTAACATTATCAATAGCTTTTTGAACTCCTTTACCTACATAATCTGACCCACCGTCACGAAGTTCAACGGCTTCGTGTTCTCCAGTTGAAGCACCAGAAGGAACCGCAGCTCTTCCTAGGATCCCATTTTCAGTAACAACATCAACTTCAACAGTTGGGTTACCTCTTGAATCAAAAATTTGACGTGCAAAAATGTCAACAATAATACTCATAGTCTTATGATTTAGATGATTAAATTGAATGATGTAGAACTAGCCTACATGTTTAAAGATTGGATAAATTGGTCAAAAAGGTATCTAGAATCGTGTGGTCCAGGACTTGCCTCAGGGTGATATTGCACTGAGAATACAGCACTATCTTTTCGTTGAATACCTGCAACGGTTTGATCATTCAGGTGGGTATGTGTGATTTCTAGTTCATCGTTACGGTCAAGCGATTCTTTAGAAACAGCAAAACCATGGTTTTGAGAAGTAATCTCACCTCTACCGGTCAATACGTTTAATACCGGATGGTTGATTCCTCGGTGACCATTATGCATTTTAAAAGTTTGAACACCGTGAGAAAGGGCTAGTACCTGATGACCTAGACAAATACCAAACAAAGGCTTCTTTGAATCCACAATTTCTTTGGTAGTAGTTATCGCCTCATTCAAGGGCTCAGGATCACCAGGACCATTAGAGACAAAGTACCCATCAGGTCCCCACTCACTTAACTCTTCAAAGCTGGTATCATGTGGGAAAACTTTTAAGTAAGCTCCGCGTTCTGATAAACAGCGTAGTATATTACGTTTAACTCCTAAATCAAGTACAGAAACTTTCCATTTAGACTCTGGATCTCCGAAAAAGTAGGGCTCTTTGGTGGAAACCTTTGAAGCCAATTCTAATCCAGCCATACTAGGTACAGATGCTAATTCGATACTTAATTGTTCGATCTCGTCAACTCGTGTAGAGATCACAGCATTTTGCGCTCCATGATCTCTAATGTGAGCAACTAGGGCACGAGTATCTACATCTGAGATAGCAAACGTATTATTCTTACTCAAGAATTCTTCTAAAGAGGCATTAGCACCTGGGCGAGAATAGTTGTAACTAAAATTCTTACACACTAAACCGGCAATTTTAACCGAAGAAGATTCTACTTCATCTTCTACCGTGCCATAATTACCAATATGAGCATTGGTAAGTACCATAATCTGACCAAAATAACTTGGGTCAGTAAAAATCTCCTGGTACCCCGTCATTCCAGTGTTAAAACAAATTTCACCAAAAGCGGTGCCTTCAAGATTAGCAATAGACTTTCCGTAAAAAACAGTTCCATCTTCTAACAACAGGATAGCATCTTTTCTTTGGGTATATTTCATTCTCATTTTTATTTAGTGACAAAAAAACATAAAAAAAGGATACACAACTAAGTGTATCCTTTTCTATTATCTTGAAGTAATTAACAATGAAAGTCTATTTCGTCCCTTCATCTGTTGATTCTTCTGTAGCATCTACTTCTTTAGCATCTGCCTCCGGGGCGGCTTCTTCAGCAACAGGAGCTTCAGCCACTGCAATTTCTTCAACAGCTGGAGTCGTTTCTTTTGTCTCCGCTGCAGATTTAGAACGACGACTTCTTCGCGTTGACTTCGTCTTTTTCTCAGTGGCATTGTACGTTTCATTAAAATCTACTAGTTCGATAAAGGCCATGTCAGCACTATCTCCTAAACGATTTCCAAGTTTAATGATACGTGTATAACCACCCTGGCGATCGGCAACTTTCTCAGAAACCTCAGAGAATAATTGAGCAACAGCCTCTTTACTTCTCAGGTAACTAAAAGCTACTCTGCGATTGTGAGTACTCTTTTCAATGGTTGAATTATTCTCAGCTTTAGCTTTTGTAATAAGAGGCTCAACAAATTGCTTAAGTGCTTTAGCTTTTGCAGTAGTTGTGTTGATGCGTTTATGCTCAATTAGAGAACAAGCCATGTTTGCAAGCATAGACTTGCGGTGTGAAGCAGTGCGCCCTAAGTGATTGATTTTCTTCCCGTGTCTCATATTTAGTCTCTATCTAATTTGTACTTGGCTAGATCCATTCCAAATTCTAACCCCTTACTTTGAACAAGTTCTTCTAGCTCAGTCAACGACTTCTTACCAAAGTTTCTGAATTTCATTAAGTCGTTCTTGTTAAATGAAACAAGATCACCTAATGTATCTACCTCAGCAGCTTTTAAACAATTTAGAGCACGAACAGAAAGGTCCATGTCTATTAATTTAGTTTTAAGAAGCTGACGCATGTGTAAAGATTCTTCATCGTAGGTCTCTGTGCGCTCTAACTCCTCAGCCTCTAGAGTGATTCTCTCATCAGAAAATAACATAAAGTGGTGAATAAGAATTTTAGCAGCCTCAGTAAGTGCATCTTTAGGAGCAATCGAACCGTCCGTTTGGATTTCGAAAACTAATTTCTCAAAGTCTGTTTTTTGCTCTACACGATAATTCTCAATGCTATATTTAACATTCTTAATCGGTGTAAAGATAGAATCGATAGCGACCGTTCCTATAGGAGCATTCGCCTTCTTATTATCATCAGCAGACACATAACCGCGACCCTTCTCAATAGTTAATTGAAGGTTAATATTAACCTTACTGTCTAGGTTGCAAATTACATGGTCTGGATTTAAAACTTGGAAACCAGAAATGAATTTCTGAAAGTCACCAGCAGTGATCTTATCAGTATTAGCGATTGAAATCGCAACAGTTTCGTTTTCAACGTCATCGATTTGACGCTTGAAACGAACTTGCTTTAGATTTAGAATCATTTCTGTTACGTCTTCAACAACTCCAGGAATTACTGAAAACTCATGGTCTACACCTTCAATGCGTATAGAAGTTATTGCAAAGCCCTCTAAAGATGAAAGTAAAACACGACGAAGAGCGTTTCCAACGGTTAAACCGTAACCTGGTTCCAATGGACGAAATTCAAATTTCCCATCGAAATCAGTTGACTCGATCATGATTACTTTATCAGGCTTTTGAAAATTAAGTATTGCCATATCAAAAGGTTATTGAGGGTGAAATTATTTAGAATACAATTCAACGATTAGCTGCTCTTTGATCGCTTCAGGGATCTGAACACGCTCAGGAACATTTACAAATGTCCCCTCAAGCTTCGCTGAATTCCAGTTTAGCCACTCGAAAGACTGATTTGTACTAGCCAAAGAGTCAGTGATTTTCTGAACTGACTTAGATTTCTCACGAACACCAACAACTTGTCCTGGCTTAACCTGGTACGATGGGATGTTTACGATCTCTCCATCAACCGTTACATGACGGTGAGATACTAACTGACGTGCAGCTCTGCGAGAAGGTGCAATACCAAAACGATAAACCACGTTATCTAAACGAGATTCACAAAGTTGAAGAAGTACTTCGCCAGTAACTCCTTTACTTCTGTTCGCTTTAGCGAAAAGGTTACGGAACTGTTTTTCAAGAATACCATAAGTATACTTTGCTTTCTGCTTTTCCATAAGCTGCACGGCATACTCTGATTTCTTACCACGACGACGGTTATTACCGTGTTGTCCTGGAGGATAATTCTTCTTTTCAAAAGATTTGTCATCACCGAAGATGGCTTCACCAAACTTACGAGCGATTTTAGTAGATGGTCCTGTATATCTTGCCATAAAAATAAAATTACGAGGTGGTTATGAATTAAGGCTTATCCTTCGATAACCGTTAACCCTCTATTAATCAATAAAATTAAACTCTTCTTCTTGCTGGTGGTCTACATCCGTTGTGTGGCATTGGAGTAACATCAACAATCTCTGTTACTTCGATACCCGAATTGTGAATCGAACGAATCGCAGATTCACGGCCATTTCCAGGTCCTTTAACGAAAACTTTCACTTTACGAAGACCAGCTTCTTGAGCAACCTTAGAACAATCCTCAGCAGCAACCTGTGCAGCGTAAGGAGTATTCTTCTTAGATCCTCTAAAGCCCATCTTACCTGCAGAAGACCATGAAATTACATCGCCATTCTTGTTGGTAAGTGAAATAATAATGTTGTTGAATGAAGAAACGATATGCGCTTCACCAGTACTCTCAACAATAACTTTACGTTTCTTAACGGTTTTACTAGTTCCTTTTGCCATATTAAGCTATTATTTGGTTGCTTTCTTCTTGTTAGCAACTGTTTTACGCTTCCCTTTACGAGTACGCGAGTTGTTCTTAGTACGTTGTCCGCGCAATGGAAGACCAAGTCTGTGACGGATACCTCGTTGACAACCAATGTCCATAAGACGCTTGATGTTTAGAGACACTTCTGAACGCAATTCACCTTCGATAGTGAACTGAGATACAGCATCACGGATTTTTCCGATTTCATCATCGTTCCAATCAGACACCTTTTTGTCTTCTGAAACTCCAGCTTGTTCTAGGATATCTTTTGCACGACTTCTTCCGATACCGAAAATGTAAGTAAGTGCAATGACACCACGCTTCTGTTTAGGTATATCAACCCCAGCAATTCTTGCCATAACTATCCTTGTCTTTGTTTAAATTTTGGATTCTTCTTGTTGATCACGTATAGTCGACCCTTACGACGCACAATTTTACAATCGGCGCTTCTTTTCTTAATAGATGCCCTAACCTTCATATTAATATCTGTATGTAATTCTTGCTTTAGTTAAATCATATGGGCTCATCTCCAACTTCACCTTATCTCCTGGCAGCAACTTGATATAGTGCATACGCATTTTACCAGAGATGTGAGCCGTAACAACATGGCCATTATCTAGCTCCACGCGAAACATCGCGTTAGATAACGCTTCGATAATACTACCATCTTGCTCAATAGCCGCTTGTTTTGCCATAATTAAGCTACTTTTCGATTTTTACCCGATTTCATTAAACCATCGTAGTGACGATTCAATAAATACGCATTTACTTGTTGAACGGTATCAATAGCAACACCAACCATAATAAGTAGTGAGGTACCACCGTAGAATAATGCCCAACCCGCCTGTACATCCATGAGCTTAACAACAAATGCAGGTAAAACCGCAAGGATCGCCAAGAAAACAGCACCAGGGAAGGTAATTAGAGACATCACCTTATCTAAAAAATCGCCAGTTTCAACTCCAGGTCTTACACCAGGAACAAATCCGCCACTACGCTTAAGATCATCAGCCATCTTAGATGTAGGAATCGTGATAGCGGTGTACAAAAAGGTAAAAACGATAATCAAAAAGGCGAATAGAATGTTGTAAGCTAAGCCAAAAATATCCTGAAAATTAACCTCTAGCCACTGACCCAGTTCAGTATCATTAAAAGATCGACCAATAAGACCAGGGGCAAACATAATTGCCTGAGCAAAAATGATAGGCATCACTCCTGAGGCATTTAACTTTAAAGGAATATACTGACGAGCACCAACTGCTGCCTCAGAACCTGAAGCAGTGCGACGTGCATATTGAACAGGTACTTGTCGAACAGCCATAACCACAAGAATAGATGCTAGAATCACTACGAACCAAAGAATTAGTTCAACTAGTATGAGCATTAATCCTCCGTTATTATTCGCAGTTCTAGAAATAAACTCCTGAACAAACGATTGGGGTAATGTTGCGATAATACCAACCATAATTAGCAATGAAATTCCATTACCAATACCTTTATCAGTAATACGCTCACCAAGCCACATCGCAAATACAGTACCTGTAACAAGGATTACAACCGCAGGAATCATAAAACCAAGACCTTTACCTAAGACAAAAGCACTATCAGGAACACCCAATGCACTCAATCCGTATAAATAAGCAGGAGCTTGAACAATACAGATGGCGATAGTTAACCAACGCGTAATCTGAGTTTTGGTTTTACGACCACTCTCTCCCTCTTTATCTAACTTCTGTAGGTAAGGAATTGCAATACCCATCAACTGTACAACAATAGAAGCAGAGATGTAAGGCATAATTCCCAACGCAAAGATTGATGCATTAGCAAATGCACCTCCCGTAAAGGCATTAAGAATACCTAAAATACCCTGTTCTGTGTTTTGATTTAACTGTACAAGTTGATCGGTATCTATACCAGGTAATACTACCTGTGCTCCGAAACGATAAACCAGAAGTAATCCAAGAGTAACGATAATCTTATTACGCAACTCTTCGATCTTCCAGATATTCGTTAAGGTTTCTATAAACTTATTCATTTAGAAAAATTTAAATCTCCGTAGCTGTACCACCAGCAGCTTCGATTGCTGACTTAGCTGAAGCCGTAAACTTGTGAACTGTTACATTAACTTTAGACGAAACTGCACCATTAGCAAGAATTTTCACTAGATCATTCTTACGAGCGATACCATTCGCAACTAAAACTTCAAAAGTAATATCTGTTTGACCGGTAGCTGCAAGAGCTTCTAATTGATCTAAGCCAATACCGCGGTACTCTTTACGATTGATGTTTTTAAAACCAAATTTTGGAACACGACGTTGAAGTGGCATTTGACCTCCTTCGAAACCAATCTTTTTAGAATATCCAGAACGTGACTTAGCTCCCTTGTGACCACGAGCAGCGGTACCACCTTTACCAGATCCTTCTCCGCGACCAACGCGTTTTCCTTCTCTATGAACTGAGCCTTCTGCAGGCTTTAAACTGTGTAGGTTCATTATCTATACTTTATGATTGTTGAACATTAATTAAATGCTCAACTACTTTAACCATTCCAAGAATATTAGGTGTAGAATCGTGTTCTACAACCTGTCCAATTTTTTTCAAGCCTAAAGCCTCTAACGTACGCTTTTGATTCTGTGGACGTTTGATACTACTTTTTACTTGAGTGATTTTTATTTTTCCCATGACCACAATTATCCGTTAAATACTTTGTCTAAACTAATTCCACGTTGCTTAGCAATAGACTTTGCATCGCGAAGTTGTAATAAAGCATCAAAAGTTGCTTTAACTACGTTGTGAGGGTTAGATGAACCTTGAGACTTTGAAAGTACATCATGCACACCAACAGCTTCTAACACCGCACGCACTGCACCACCAGCAATAACCCCGGTACCTTGTGAAGCAGGTTGAAGATATACTCGAGCACCACCAAACTTACCTTTTTGCTCATGAGGCAAAGTACCATGAGTAAGAGGAATACGTACTAGATTCTTCTTAGCGTCTTCTACTGCTTTAGAAATGGCAGTTGCCACCTCTTTAGACTTACCTAAACCGTGACCAACAACACCATTTTCATCACCTACAACAACGATTGCAGAGAATCCAAAAGCACGACCACCTTTAGTTACTTTAGTTACACGTTGAACCCCAACAAGACGGTCCTTTAGTTCTAAACCACCTGGTTTAACAATCTCAACATTTTTATAGTTCTGATACATAATAGTGATTAGAATTTAAGTCCGCCTTCTCTAGCTCCTTCAGCTAAAGATTTAACTCTACCGTGATACAAATTTCCTCCTCTATCAAAAGCTACTGCCGAAATACCTTTTGCAAGGGCTTTCTCTGCAAGGCTCTTACCAACAGCGTTTGCTTGATCAATTTTGGTCCCTTCTACTGAAGCTCCTTTATCGCGAGATGATGCTGCTGCAAGAGTAACACCGTTACGATCGTCAATAATTTGAGCGTAGATTTCTTTGTTACTGCGAAAAACAGCTAATCTAGGACGCTCTGGAGTACCAAAAGAAACTTTGCGAATACGCTTTTGGATACGTTGTCTTCTCTCTAGTTTACTTAATCCCATAGTATATTACGGTTATGCAGATTTACCTGCTTTTCTTCTAATTTGTTCACCAACAAACTTGATACCTTTTCCTTTGTAAGGCTCTGGCTTTCTAAAGCCGCGGATCTTAGCCGCTACTTGCCCTACTAGTTGCTTATCAAATGATGTTAGTTTAACGATTGGGTTCTTTCCTTTTTCAGATACGGTCTCTACCTTTACTTCTGGAGCGATATCTAAAATAATGTTGTGCGAAAATCCTACCGCTAGATCTAATTTTTGCCCCTGGTTGCTGGCACGATATCCAACACCTACAAGTTCTAATTCTTTAGTCCAACCTTTAGAGACTCCCTGAATCATATTATTCACAAGAGACCTGTAAAGACCATGCTTTGCACGGTGATCTTTTGAATCTGAAGGACGGCTAACAGAAACACTTCCGTCAACTACCTCAATGGATACAGCATCAAACTCCTGAGTTAACTCACCTAGCTTACCTTTAACCGTAATGGTTTGATCAGCTACAGTCACTGTAACACCATCTGGAATCGAGATTGGGTTATTTCCTATTCTTGACATAATCTATCAGTTATTCAATTTTAATATACGTAGCAAAGAACTTCCCCACCAACGTTTTCCTTACGAGCTTGCTTAGAAGTCATCACACCATGAGAGGTAGAAACTACAGCAATACCTAATCCATTAAGTACACGTGGAAGATCACCCTTACCCGAGTACTTACGAAGACCTGGCTTACTCACTCTTTCAATCTTTCTGATGATCGGTTCTTTAGTAACCGCATCATACTTAAGGGCAATTTTAATTGAACCCTGAGCGCTAGTATCTTCAAATTTGTAACTAAGGATATAACCTTGATCGAAAAGGATCTTAGTAATTTCCTTTTTAACATTTGAAGCAGGTATTTCAACCACTCTGTGTCCAGCACTGCTCGCATTACGAATACGAGTTAAAAAATCTGCAATTGGATCTGTTACCATCTTAAAATTTCTTTAATAAATATCTACCAGCTGGCTTTAGTTACACCTGGGATCAAACCTTGGTTAGCCATTTCACGGAAAGTAACTCGTGAAATACCAAAAGTTCTCATGTATCCACGAGGACGACCTGTTAATTTGCAACGATTACGCATTCTTACTGGAGAAGCATTTTTAGGAAGCTTTTGAAGTGCTTCATAATCTCCTGCAGCTTTTAAAGCTTCACGTTTTGCAGCATACTTTGCAACCAGCTTTGCCCTTTTGCGTTCGCGGGCTTTCATAGATTCTTTAGCCATACTAATTCTTTTTAAACGGTAGACCTAATTCAGTTAATAAGGCTTGAGCCTCGTTATCAGTTTCGGCACTTGTCACTAAAGTGATATCCATACCGTTAATTCGATTGATTTTATCGATATTGATTTCTGGGAAAATGATTTGTTCAGTAACCCCTAAATTGTAGTTACCACGACCATCAAAACCAGTAGATTTGATCCCATGAAAATCACGTACACGTGGAAGTGCAACAGTGATCAAACGATCTAAAAATTCGTACATACGCTCTCCACGAAGAGTAACCTTCGCGCCAATGGGCATTCCTTTACGAAGCTTAAATGAAGCAACGTCTTTCTTAGAAATGGTAGCAATTGATTTCTGACCTGAAATAGTCGTAAGTTCTTCAACTGCTTGGTCTACTAACTTTTTGTCAGCGACAGCAGCACCTACACCTCTACTAATAACAATCTTCTCTAGTTTCGGAACCATCATTACATTCTTGTAATTGAATTGTTCACGCAACGCAGAAACGATACGATCAGTATATTCTTGTTTTAATCTTGGAGTATATTCCATGGCTTATAATACTTCGTTTGATTTTTTAGAAACACGAACTTTCTTACCATCACGTACTTCATAACCAACACGTGTCGGTGATCCATCTTTAGGATCAAGAAGGGAAAGATTCGAAATATGAATAGGTGCTTCTTTCTGTACAATACCTCCTTGTGGATTGCTTGAGCTAGGCTTTTGGTGCTTAGAAACTAAGTTTACACCTTTAACAATAGCGCGGATTTTAACCTTATCTAGAGAAACAATCGCTCCTTGAGCACCTTTGTGTTCTCCAGTGGTTACTTGAACCTTATCTCCTACTTTTAATTTTAACTTTATCATTTCTTCGTAAGATTAAAGCACCTCAGGGGCTAATGAAACAATCTTCATGAATTGACGATCACGTAATTCTCTTGCAACCGGACCGAAAACACGAGTACCTCTCATCTCTCCAGCAGCATTTAAAAGAACACATGCATTATCATCAAAACGGATATACGATCCATCTGGACGTCTAACTTCTTTCTTAGTGCGAACTACAACCGCTTTAGAAACACTTCCTTTCTTAACCGTACCATTAGGAGTAGCTTCTTTAACAGTAACTACAATTTTATCACCTAACGAAGCATAACGACGCTTGGTTCCACCTAAAACACGAATAGTAAGTACCTCTTTAGCACCAGTGTTATCTGCAACTCTTAATCTTGATTCTTGTTGTACCATCCCTAATTACTTAGCTCGTTCAATAATTTCAACCAATCTCCAGCATTTACGCTTACTCAATGGTCGAGTTTCCATGATCTTTACTGTATCGCCTTCATTACAATCGTTCTTCTCATCATGCGCTACATACTTCTTGGTCTTAAGTACGAACTTACCGTACATAGGGTGCTTAACACGTTTCACCTCAGAAACAACAATAGATTTTTCCATTTTGTTACTAGTGACAACACCAATTCTTTCTTTTCTTAAGTTTCTATTTTCCATAAGGCCAGGCCGTTATTGTAATTCTCTTTTAGACAATTCAGTAGAGATTCGTGCAATAGTTCTGCGTGTTGAACGAAGAATTAATGGATTCTCTAACGGAGAAACAGAGTGTCCTAATGATAAATCTGACAACTCCTTTTTCAGTGAAGCAAGCTTAGCTTTCAAATCTTCTACTGATAATTCTATGATTTCCGACTGTTTCATATCAACGATCAATATTATTCTGCAACGAAGTCACGTGCAACAATAAATTTAGTTCTACATGGTAGTTTCTGAGCAGCAAGACGTAAGGCCTCTTCTGCTATCTCTTTAGGAACACCTGCAACTTCAAACAGTACACGTCCCGGTTTTACTACTGCTACCCAATACTCAGGAGCACCTTTTCCTTTACCCATACGTACCTCGAGAGGTTTCTTGGTAATAGGCTTGTCTGGGAAAATTTTAATCCAAAGCTGACCTTGACGCTTCATGTAACGAGTCGCTGCAATACGAGCTGCCTCAATCTGACGTGAAGTAATGAACTTTGAGTCTAACGATTTAATACCAAACATTCCATTCGAAAGCTGATGGCCACGTTGTGAAATTCCTTTCATGCGGCCCTTTTGGGCTTTGCGAAATTTGGTTCTTTTTGGCTGTAACATAATCCTTCTTCTACTTTATATTACTTTCTACGACGACGCTTTGCAGCACCATCTTGTTTTGATTTACCACTTCCTGAGTTAGTTGAAAGACCAACCAATGGAGATAACTCTCTCTTTCCATAAACCTCACCTTTCATGATCCAAACCTTGATACCAAGACGACCATAAGTGGTGTGAGCTTCTTCCAGAGCGTAATCTACATCTGCACGGAAAGTAGATAGAGGAATACGACCCTCCTTATATGATTCTGAACGAGCCATTTCAGCACCATTCAAACGACCCGAAATCATTACCTTAATTCCTTCAGCATTCATACGAATAGCAGAGGCAATAGCCATTTTTATAGCTCTACGATAAGAAATACGGTTTTCAATTTGACGTGCAATAGAAGCTGCAACCAGATTAGCATCTAGTTCAGGACGTTTGATCTCATGAATATTGATCTGCACATCCTTACCTGTGATCTTCTTAAGCTCTTCTTTTAATTTATCCACTTCTTGTCCTCCTTTACCAATAATGATACCAGGGCGAGCAGTTGTGATAGTAATTGTAACTAGTTTTAGGGTTCTCTCAATGATAACACGTGAAACGCTAGCCTTAGACAAGCGAGCCATTACGTACTTGCGGATTTTATCATCCTCTGCAAGTTTATCCCCGTAATCGTTACCACCGTACCAGTTTGATTCCCAGCCACGGATAATACCTAAGCGATTTCCTATTGGATTAGTTTTCTGTCCCATATTAGTTGCTAGCTGCGTTATTATTAGAACCTAATACTAAGGTTACATGATTTGATCTTTTGCGGATACGGTGAGCACGGCCTTGTGGCGCAGTCTGTAAACGCTTTAACATCGTTCCACCGTCTACACGGATTTCTTTAACGATTAAGGAAGCATCTTCTAAAGAAGCATCCTGGTTCTTAGCTTCCCAGTTTGCAATTGCAGATAAAAGAAGCTTTTCTAGTGGCTTAGAAGCCGCCTTCGTGCTAAACTTTAAAGTAGCTAGAGCCAATTCGATTTCTTTACCACGAATTAAGTCGGCAACAAGGCGCATCTTTCTAGGTGAGGTTGGAAAATCATTCAGACGGGCAAAAGCAACTTGCTTGCGCTCCTCTTTAATCCTCTCAGCCATTTGTTTTTTACGAACTCCCATAGCTTAATTACTTTTTACCTTTGTTTTTAGCACCTGCGTGACCTCTGAACGAACGGGTTGGTGAAAACTCACCTAGTTTATGACCCACCATGTTCTCAGTAACGTAAACAGGAACAAATTGCTTTCCATTGTGAACCGCAATAGTTTGACCTACCATATCCGGTGAAATCATTGAAGCTCTAGACCAAGTTTTGATAACTGTAGTCTTTCCTGATTCAACATTAGCTTGAACTTTCTTTTCAAGACTATGATGAATAAAAGGACCTTTTTTTAGTGAACGTGCCATCTATCTTATTTCTTTCTTCGTTCTACAATATATCTGTTGCTATCCTTAGTCTTAGAACGAGTTCTATAACCTTTAGCAGGAATACCATTCTTAGATCTTGGGTGACCTCCTGAAGCACGACCTTCACCACCACCCATTGGGTGATCGACAGGGTTCATAACTACAGGTCTTGTACGTGGACGACGACCTAACCAGCGACTTCTACCAGCCTTACCTGATACAATTAACTGATGATCCGAGTTAGAAATAGCTCCAATGGTAGCCATGCATTCTCCAAGAATCAAACGAGTCTCACCTGAAGGTAATTTGATCGTTACAAACTTACCGTCCTTCGCCATTAATTGAGCGAAAGAACCAGCACTTCGAGCCATAACAGCACCCTGACCAGGACGAAGCTCAATGCAAGAGATGATCGTACCTAGAGGGATATCCTTTAGTTTAAGAGCATTTCCAACATCTGGAGTAGCTCCTTCACCTGCCTGGACTGAAGATCCAACTTCAAGTCCATTTTGAGCAATAACATAACGCTTTTCACCATCAGCATATTGCACTAAAGCGATAAAAGCAGTTCTGTTCGGATCGTACTCAATAGAAAGTACTTCAGCAGCACCCTCTTTCGTTCTTTTGAAATCAATAATACGGTAACGACGCTTGTGACCACCACCTCTATGTGAAGCGGTCATCTTACCGTCTGAATTACGTCCACCCGATTTTTTTAGGGGAGCTAGAAGGCTTTTCTCCGGCTTAGACGCGGTAATCGCATCAAAACCATTGACAACCTTAAAACGTTGTCCCGGTGTAATCGGTTTTAATTTTCTAACAGCCATTTCAGTAGATTATAGATTACTGTAAATATCAATTACTTCGCCTTCAGCCACCTGAACAATAGCCTTCTTTAAAAGGTTTGTCTTACCGTGCTGAATTCCTGTTTTCGTATAACGAGTTTTACGCTCTGCAGCATAAATTTGAGTTCTAACCTTATCTACGGTAACACCGTAAGTAGACTCAACCGCTTCCTTAATCTGAATTTTATTTGCTTTAGGATCTACATAGAAACCATAACGATTGAAAAGCTCGCCTTCAGCGCTTAACTTTTCGGTAATAATGGGCTTAATAAGAATACTCATACCTCAATTATTTGTTTAAATTGGTTTCAATAGCCTCGATTGCGCTCTCAGAAAGAACAACATTTGTAGCATTTACAATACTATAAGTGTTTAATTCTGAACTAGTTACGACTTTAGACTGCTCTAAATTACGAGACGACAAATATACGTTTTTGTTAGCGTCAGCCAAGACAAAAAGAGACTTTTTAGCCTGAATACCAAGTGATTCCAAAACTGAGATGAAATCCTTCGTCTTTGGCGCGTCAAATGCAAGGTCTTCAATAACCATTAAAGCATTCTCTTTTGCCTTCAGACTTAGCGCTGATCTACGAGCAATACGCTTAACGTTTTTATTCAATTTTTGGTCATAACCGTGAGGTCTTGGTCCAAAAATTCTACCACCACCTCTAAATACAGGTGATTTAATAGAACCAGCACGTGCAGTACCCGTTCCTTTTTGCTTTTTAAGTTTTCTGGTACTACCAGCAATCTCTCCACGCTCTTTAGCCTTGTGATTACCCTGGCGCTGATGCGCTAAGTATTGCTTCACATCTAAATAAATAGCATGCTCATTTGGTTCAAAACCAAAAATATCGTTCGAAAGCTCTACGCTACGACCGGTTTCTTTTCCGTTACGATCTAATACTGCTACTTTCATTACTTCTCGATTGTTACGTATGCATTTTTATGACCAGGCACACAACCTTTAACAACAAGCACATTCTTCTCAGGAAGAACTTTAACTACTCGTAGGTTCTGAACCGTTACTTGATCACCACCCATTCTTCCAGCCATACGCATTCCTTTGAATACTCTTGCAGGATAAGAAGCGGCACCAATAGAACCAGGAGCACGTAAACGGTTGTGTTGACCATGTGTAGACTGACCTACACCGGCAAAACCATGACGTTTAACAACCCCTTGGTATCCTTTACCTTTAGAAGTACCGATAACATCGACAAACTCTCCTACTTGGAAAAGCGTTACATCGATGGTATCACCGATACCATATTTACCATTTTCAAAATATCGGAATTCGATGAGCTTTTTCTTAGGAGAAGTACCCGCTTTTTTGGCATGACCAATTTCAGCCTTTGAAGCACGTTTTTCTGCCTTGTCATCGAAACCGAGTTGAAGTGCATCATACCCGTCAACCTCTTCGGTTCTGACTTGGGTAACCACGCATGGCCCAGCCTGAATAACGGTACAAGGAATATTCTTCCCGTTTTCGTCAAAAATGCTAGTCATGCCGATCTTTTTTCCAATTAACCCAGACATACTATTTATTTAATTATTAATTCTTCTTTTAAAAAATTTGGGTCAAGAAAAACCCTGACCCAGAACTTTTCTATTACCGTTTTTCTCAAACCCTCGTTTGAGACATGTCACGAGCACTAAGGCTCGATTATAATTATACCTTAATCTCTACTTCAACTCCACTAGGTAATTCTAACTTCATAAGCGCATCAATCGTTTTTGATGATGAACTGTAGATGTCTAAAAGTCTCTTATAGGAGCTTAACTGAAACTGCTCACGAGACTTTTTGTTCACGTGAGGAGAACGTAGTACAGTAAAGATTTTCTTATTCGTTGGCAGTGGAATTGGACCAGTAACAATAGCACCAGTTGTTTTTACAGTCTTAACAATCTTATCGGCAGATTTATCTACCAAATTATGATCGTATGATTTTAGTTTAATTCTAAT
>PZPI01000087.1 GCA_003045935.1 Bacteroidota bacterium
CAAATAATTATTCTTTTTATTGTTTATAGCATTACTCTTCTTATCGGAGGTATAGAAAATGCTATAATCATCGCCCTACTCTGTGCGATATTCAACATCATACCCTATGTCGGACCATTAATCGGAGGAACACTCATGCTACTCCTCACACTGATTAGTTATTTAGAAGTCGATTTTTATCAAGTTGCCCTACCTAAATTAGCTTACGTAGCAGCAGGGATTATAATAGGTCAACTGATCGATAATTTCTTCTCACAACCTTACATCTACGCAAAGAGTGTAAAATCACATCCGCTAGAAATATTCTTGGTGATTCTCTGTGCAGGATCTCTTTTTGGTGTTTTAGGAATGGTGGTTGCCGTACCTGCTTATACCGTGATTAAAGTGATTTTGAGCGTTTTCTTTGCAGAACATCCTACAGTTATAAAATTAACGAAAGGACTATGACCGAAATTGTCTCAGAAGAGGCCTGGGAATTCATAAAGACGTATCAACCTTCTAGCTGTGAGGAGCTACTCTTTAAGCCTCAATTATTCGATGGGATAACCAACGAGCTACTCGTCAAACAAATAAGTGGAAGAAGCTGGGCGCGTTCAAAGGCTCCATTTTTAATCGAGTACAAAGATTACTTATTCGGCCCCAAACTATCCTTAGAACAGTGTAGCTCTTCTTTTACCGCAGCATTTAAAGCAAAAAGGTTATCACATTTTCTTCAATCATTTGACACAGGAATCGATCTTACCGCTGGTCTAGGTATAGATAGTTATTTCTTAGGTAAACATTTTAAATCTTTCACCTCCATAGAATATCAGAACGACTTAATTGATTTACTTCAACACAATTATCGTGTTTTAAACTCCACAAACGAAATCATTCAAGCAAGAGCCGAGGATTATGTGAAAAACGTATCTATGGTTGACTTTATCTATATCGACCCCGCAAGAAGAGGATCTAAAGGCGAAAAAACAATAGCATGGCAAAACTGTACTCCTAACCTTCTCGAGCTTTTACCTTCTCTTTTAGAAAAAGCAAGATGTATCGCAATAAAAGCGTCTCCTCTTATAGATATTACTGAGAGTCTAAAGCAATTTAAAGGAGCCTGTACCGCCATTGATTTAATTAGTTTGAAAAATGAGGTTAAGGAACTTATGTTTTGGCTATCGCCATCGAATATCATAGAAATAGCGAATGTTCCTATACATCATTTCAATCTCGTCGATGGCCAAGAGCAACAGTTTACAACCACATTATCTGAAATTAAGAACGCTGATCTAAAAATTAGCAATCAGCCACTTAATTATCTTTACGATCCTGCTCCAAGTTTTTTAAAAACCCGAGCTTTTCGAGTGCTTTGTAATGAGAACCCCAACCTTTATCAATTGGGAAATTCAAGTTTACTTACCTCAGATATTGAATTGGTAGATTTTCAAGGGAGGGGCTTTTTATTGAAGGAAACGCTTTTACACAACAAGAAATTATTGTCTACCATAAAGAAAAAGGCGTTTAGTGTTATTAGTAAGTACTCCAAAGTAAGAGCGGATGAGTTTAAAAAAACATGGCAACTCAAAGAAAGTAGCAAACATTTCCTTATTCTTGTGAGTTTAGAGAGATTAACAGTATTGCACTGCGAAAAAATAAACCGAATAAAAAAAGCAAGTGTTCATGACCTTAAGTGACGAAATACAAATAGTACTGATCATTGCCGGATGTTCTCTGGCATTAGTAATCATTTATAAATTGTTAAAGCTCCTTCTAACGCCTCTTAGAATTTTAGTTCGAATATTACTATCCCTTATCGTACTTGCTGTAATTGCATACTTCGTTGCCGATTATTTTGGTTATGACCTAGTAGATCTCATTCTTAGGTATTTAGGAAAGGAGAATCAACTATCAATAAGTGACAAGATTTCATTGTAAAAGTTTATTGTACAATTAGGCTTAATATCCTAAATTTGCGCCCTTAGATTAAAGGTCGCGTAGCTCAGCTGGATAGAGCATCTGCCTTCTAAGCAGACGGTCATAGGTTCGAATCCTATCGCGATCACTTAAGAATCAAAAAAAAGCTGGACCCGAAAGGGTGCCAGTTTTTTTATGTCCTGTTGCGACGCAAGCTGGGTTGCAAGAGGAAGAGGACATAAAAAAACTTAAGCTGCGTTAGCAGTAGCTTTATTTTTGATTTAGACTACGGTGCGTAATAGGAAAACCGAAGGTAATCCTATCGCGATCACTTCTTTATTTAAGAGGGTTACAGACGATATAGTTTTGTAACCTTTTTTTATCTCCAAGGTTTTCGCAAGGTTCTTGATCTAAAATGGGTCTATTCCATTTTAATTTTTTATTTCTAAGGGAAAAATGAACCAATAATTCATCGATTACGAAGAAGAACTTCTCCTTTACAACTCATCTTGTTGTTCATTTTCAGACTTTTTATACTTCTCAAGGACAACTCCAAGAACCAATCCTATTGAACTCCATACATAAAGATAGTCAGTAAAAAGACCTATTAATGTTCCTACCAATAGTGCATTTCCTATTATTCCCTTTTTATAATTAAACAAGTTTTCATTTTATTAATCAGACTATTTTTCATCTATTCTAACATCTATTTCGTTAAAATCTTTTTCAAAGTTCGATTTAGCTTTATTTACACCGTATGAGATTAAACAAGAAGTAGCAAAAGCAATGATTGAAATCATTAGAATCTTCATATTTGTTAAAAAATTCATCAAAAAAAATATTACTACAAAAGTTACCGTGAAAGAAATTAAATAGTTCATAAAGGAATTCTTTCGGCTCTCAGTAGTTCCAACCTTCCTACCCAACTTATACCTGTTCATTACAACCCTCTTTCTACCCATCGCTCTAACTCTTAGAGTGAACTTTTAGCGCAAGTAAATTGTTAGGAGATAATTAACTGTGATGTTTTTGGTAACACTTAACCGACAATCGAACGACTTAGCAGTTTTGCCAGAATAATAGTGGTGCAGAGGTAATGAGATTCCAAATGGGGTTCTTACTCTTCTTATCAAGTTGGAGAGAAATATTCATATTACCCTGAGATGAAAAGATTTGATTTTGGGGAGTGATATGGGGAGTAGTCACTATTTTAAAAAAATAACCCCTTGAAAATCAAGGGGTTTTAATTAAAAAAGTCGGGGTGGCAGGATTCGAACCTGCGACCTCCTGCTCCCAAAGCAGGCGCGATGACCGGGCTACGCTACACCCCGAAGTATTGAGCGGAGAGACTGGGACTCGAACCCAGGCAGCACTTACGCGCTGACAGATTAGCAATCTGCTCCGTTACCACTCCGGCACCTCTCCAATCTGATTTAACCTTTGGTATAAAGGTGGGCGCAAAAATATTGTTTAAGGTCGATTCTAACAAGAAAAAAAGAGAGAATTTTTACTATTCTGGATATTCTACCCGAACATGGTAAATATTGGTCAATTTTTTCTTGAGAACAGCTTTAATAATTTCAATTTCTTTGAGAGTAATCGTTGCAGCCGAATATTGTCCGCCTTCTAGTTGTCCAGAGATAATGCGCTCCACAAATTGGTCTAAAGTTGGATAATCGGGTTGCTTCAAACTTTTACTGGCAGCCTCAACGGCATCACACATCATTAAAATAGCCGTTTCCTTTGAGAAAGGGATAGGACCTAGGTATCTAAAATCTTTCTCATTTGCTTCTCCCTCCTCTTCAAGTTGCTTTTTGTAGAAATAATAAACAAGACTATTACCATGGTGGGTTCGGATAAAATCAATCACCCGATCAGGAAGGTTATTTTTTCTAGCAATTTCAATTCCTTGAATAACGTGCCGTCGTATAATATGAGCACTTTCTGTAGGAGTTAGATCTTCATGAGGGTTTGCACCTTGTATTTGATTTTCAGTGAAAAACTCAGGAGCAGATAGCTTACCTATATCATGATGAAGAGCCCCAACTCTAAGTAAAAGACTATTCGCCCCTACGGCATTAGCTGCGGCTTCACAAAGGTTGGCCACTTGCAATGAATGGTTAAAAGTTCCCGGTGCCTTCTCAGACAACTCTTTTAATAGCTTTGAGTTGGTGTCTGAAAGTTCGAGAAGAGATACATCTGATACTAAGCTAAAGAGCTTCTCATAGAGATAAATTAACGGCTGAGAAAACAGCGTTAGCATTCCATTCAAAACGAATAAAATAAGTACCCAGAGGTCTATGGCTAAAATAACTCCACCCCTTAATCCATGAAACGCTACATAAGAAATGATGTATACTAGAGTAACAAAGAAAGCAGCAGCAAATAAATTGGTTCGCTTATGTAATTCATCAGAACCAAGCATGACTACAATACCTGCAGAAATTTGTAAAAACAAAAATTCGTAGGCATTAGGAAGCACCATTCCTAAAATCAATAGAGTCATCAGATGCACAAAAAGCGCTAACCTCGCGTCAAAGAAATTCTTTAAAACCAGGGGTAAAATTGAAAGGGGCGCTAAATAAACGAATCGCTCATCAATTTTCGTCAGTAAGAGCACCAACGAAACCATCAATAAAATATTAATAAAAATAAAGGTTAATTGATTCGTGTTTTGATAAATATCGAGACGATACCTTTTCAAATAAAGCAGTAGCAATAACAATAATAGAGCAATCAAAATCCCGTAAGCTCCGAGAAGGTAATAAGTATTCGATTCTTGCCACTGTTCTGACTGATATTGTGTTCGAAGTGATTCGATAATTTGAAAAGTTGCATCGTCAATTACCTCACCTTTAGCAATGATTAGTTTACCTTCAAAGACAATTCCTCTAGTAAGAGACAATTGGCTAAGCTGTGCCTGAAATGCATTTTCGGTAAGAGCTTCTTCTAAAAATAAGTTTGGACGTATACTTTGAATTAGAATGGTCTTTAGAGGTTCTATGACTGACGACTCCACTCCTTTCAATTCAAGACGATTCGCGCGCTCTTTCAAATTCTCGGTACCTAGTAATTTATCCGATGCTATTGTTTCGGCTTGATTGTTTTTTACCACCTTAATTCGATCTGAAGGAAAGGCACCTTTGATTACTCCGTTCTTATAAATCGCATCAAAGGCTAGTTCTAAGGATTCTAGCCACAAATTGAACCTACCATTACCAATAGATGCTTTTGGAAAAATCGATTCAAGACGCTCAGGCAAAAAAGACCGTTCGGTGGTTACTATTTCATTATCATAACGGTAATAGAAGGTCTTATCTGCTAATAAAGCATCTCGCTCTTCTTGAATCTGAGTTTCTGTTTTTCGGATTTCAAAATCAAAAGGAGCATACAGGTTCTCATAATTCCAAGGTCTTCCCTTGGTGTACTGAAAATTAAATGTCCTTTGGGAGGGAAAAATCCAAAGCAAAAAGGCGACCGCAGCAACGTGCAGTAACACGGTAAATAAAAAAGTTCGGCGCTTTTGAACCTGGTGATGAGATGCGGACATAATGATGGTCAAGTATTCTTCAAAAATAGAAAATATTGTTTTTTAGTATTTTCGTATCCCAAACGATTTCTCTATCCATTGAAACAGACTCACGGCATTTGCGGACTAAGTGTTATTAATGTTTATAAAACACCAAGCGAGTCAAGCGAAATCGTTAATCAGCTATTATACGGAGACCACTTTACGCTGATTGAGGTTAAAAAATTCTGGTCTAAGATCAGATTTGAATACGACGAATCTACTGGATACATTTTAAACAGTCTTTACGCTACTATCGATTCAGATTTAGCCAAAGAGCTCGATGATTTTTCTAAAGCAGTATACAATAGGCATCTGACGAACTATGCACTTCTAGAAAATCAACAACTGCTACCTATTCTAATTGGATCTAGAATGGATATTATGTCAATTCTAGGACA
>PZPI01000011.1:0-15204 GCA_003045935.1 Bacteroidota bacterium
AGACAGGTGCCTATTTTATTAATAAGTCACTAGAGGCTGAAACTAAAGTGAGATTTGCTCTAGTGAGGTATCTTGGAAAGCTAAAGTGGGCCTACGGGATGAATCTGCAGCAATCAAATTATGAGAATAATACCACTATTGAGCAAATCAATAATTCATTCTTTTCTACTATCGAATTTTATAAATATGGTCTATTTACTCAGCTTAGTGGGAACCTAGGTAAGAAAACGGAGTTTACTTTTGGTCTTCGCCTTGATGATGATAGCTTCACTAAAAACAATTTACTTGACCACATTTCTCCAAGAGGTGCATTGACCTTTAATTTCAATGAGAACCTGAGTGCAACTTTAGGAATTGGGCGTTATTTGAAAATACCTACTTACACCCAATTAGGTTATCAAAGCGCTGGAATCTTTGTAAACGAGAATCTTAGCTATGTACAATCAGATCACTTGACTGCGGGGATCAAGAAGTACTTTGGAAATACAACTTTACTCTCTATTGAAGGATTTTTAAAATCATACAGTAACTATCCTATTTCAGTACTTGATGAGATTTCATTAGCCAATAAAGGAGCTGGTTTCGAGGTATTGGGTAATGAAGAAGTAGAAAGTAGTGGCAAAGGCCGAAGCTACGGGCTAGAATTATTATATCAGCAAAAGTTGAGTAATAATTTCTATGGCTTATTTTCTTACACGTATTTCTTCAGTGAATTCAGTGGATTAGATCCCAATATTTATAGAAGAAGTACATGGGATAGCCGTCATCTTGCTTCTTTTACTGGCGGATACAAACTCAATAAAAATTGGGAAATCAGCTCGAGGTTCAGATATAATGGGAAGACCCCTTACGCTCCCATCGATGAGACATTCAGTCTAGCAAATTACCCAGACCTTCGACTAGACTACGACTTACTTGGTAATGAGAACTATCTTTTAGATCCCTTTACTCAACTCGATCTTCGAATTGATAAAAAATGGAATTTCACCTCAAGTAGTTTCAACCTTTTCATCGAAGTTCAGAATTTATTATCGGCTGACAACCCAACACCTCCCGAATACGGATTAGCACGAAACAGTGATGGATCAATAAAAAACCCTTCACAACTCAAGGAATTACCTAGAAGTGAAGGGCAATTTATACCGAGTATCGGGCTCGTCTTCGATTTCTAGTCTACATTATCGTGCAGAAAAGAATTATTCGTTCTAAGTTGCGTGTCACCGTTTTGATCCTCACTCAAAGTAGTTCTTGAAACCTTAGATCCCTCAGGCACCTCGTCAAATTCAACACCAGCACGTTTATACGCCGGTACACGTTCAATTTCATCCAATTTGATTGAACCCTTATTGAATTGATGATTGAAGTTTTTGAAGGCCTGAATACGTTGTTCCTTACGAGCAGCAAGAATTTCTTCCGTTTCACTCAAACTCATCTCGTAAGGATTACTTTCGGTTTGAGCTGCCGGAGTAGAGTTAGAAGGAACCTTTAAATCTTCTCTTGTAGAAAGAACAAAATCCAATTCCTCCTCCACTTCCTTTGGAGTTGCAGTAACTGAAGGTTTTGTATTTACCGGGGTAATTTCATTAGTATCAGAGAACAAATCGAACACAACGGTTGGAGCTGTCTCTTCGCTATCTATCTCATCCTTTACTAGGGGCAATTCAAATGAAAAGTCCTCCTGATCAAATGAAGAGCGTGCAGGGCTTACTAATTCAGCATCAATTACCTCAATCTCTTTAATCAGTTCAGAAGTATCAACGATTACAAAATCATCATCAAGATCATCCTCTGCATTACATTCAATCACCTCAGCAGTTACGGGTAAATCACGAATAAGATCAGAAGTATTTATGAGTGGATTCTCCTCTACAGACTCTGGAGTATCTAGTTCAAAACTATCCTCCTCTACCTCGAATGAAAAGCTCATTTCCTGCTCAACTTCTGACTCGTCTTCTAATTGAAATACCGTTTTCGAAGGCTCTTCGTTTACACCAGTCTTAGGACTTACCAATTCAGGGGCATTTACCTCTATCGAACGAATGTTTTCAGAAGTGTCAAAACCCAGCATTTGATCATTCACCGCTTTTGACTCTCCATCTAAAGTGTGAATAATTCGTTGCGTTTGATGGGTGACAATATACTCTTGCTGATCGGTATCAAAACCTGTTGCTATAACAGTCACAGAAATGGCGTCACCTAAAGATTCATCTTCACCTACACCCATAATGATATCGGCATTATAACCAGCTTCTGATTGAATATGATCGTTGATCTCACCAATCTCGTCAAGGGTAATTTCATCGGTACCAGAGACGATGAGTAATAGAACGTTCTTCGCCCCTTTGATTTTATTATCATTGAGGAGTGGACTGTCGAGTGCTGACTCGATAGCGATGCGTGCACGATCTGCCCCAGCGGTAACTGCAGCTCCCATGATTGCTGTTCCGCTATTTGACAATACGGTCTTTGCGTCTCTAAGGTCAATGTTCTGCAAGTAGTGATGGGTAATTACCTCTGCAATTCCCTTCGCTGCCGTGGCGAGTACTTCATCGGCTTTACTAAAACCTGATTTGAACCCAAGATTACCGTAAATTTCACGGAGCTTGTTGTTATTAATGACGATGAGTGAATCTACACTCGCGCGTAATTTATCTAATCCCTTCTGAGCTTGAGAATAGCGCGTATTTCCTTCGAATTTGAAAGGAATAGTTACGATACCCACGGTAAGAATACCCATCTCCTTAGCCAAACCAGCAATGATAGGGGCAGCACCCGTTCCGGTCCCACCACCCATACCTACAGTAATGAAAACCATTTTAGTTTGCTGCTGTAATAGACCTTTTAACTCCTCTAATGACTCCAAAGCAGCCTGCTCACCAATCTCTGGATTTGCACCAGCACCTAGACCTTCGGTAAGGTTAAGACCCAACTGAATTTTATTCGGTACCGGACTATTTTCAAGTGCTTGACGGTCGGTATTACAGATCACAAAGTCAACTCCTTTGATCCCTTCATGGTACATGTAGTTTACAGCGTTACTTCCTCCACCACCAATACCAATGACTTTAATCACATTACTTTTATGCTTCGGTAAGTCAAAATTGATGTTTTCTAATTCAAAACTCATAGGTCGGTTGCTTTTTATTTAGTCGGCTAATTCGTCAAAAATATTCTTTGCTTTATTCAAAAAGATTCCCAACAATCCACCTTTCTTTGGCTCGTTTGAGGCCTCGTTTTCTTGTGCTGGGGTATCGTCAGTATCTTGTTGCTCAATTTCAGGCTTAGTTTTTGCCTGTATTTCTTGTATTTCTAATGCACCCATCAGTAGACCAACTGCGGTGGCATACATAGGACTGGCAATTTCTGGACTAGAATTACCTGCAAGGTGTTCATTCGGGTATCCGATTCGGGTGTCCATACCGGTGATATATTCAACTACCTGCTTAAGGTGTTTAAGTTGGCTTCCTCCACCTGTAATAACAATACCTGCGATCAGTTTCTTCTTCTGGTCACCTTGTGCGTAGTTCTTAATCTCGGCATTGACCGCTTCAATAATCTCAACTACCCGAGCGTGTATAATCTTCGAAAGTGTCTTTAAGGTGATCTCCTTTGGCTCTCTACCTCTTAAGCCAGGGATCGATACCACTTCGTTTTCCTTATTTTCTCCAGGCCATGCAGAACCAAACTTCACTTTTAACAGTTCGGCTTGCTTTTCTATGATTGCGCAACCTTCTTTGATATCCTCTGTGATAATATTACCACCGAAAGGAATCACTGAGGTGTGTCTGATAATTCCATCTTTGAATACCGCTAAGTCTGTGGTACCTCCTCCGATATCAACAAGTGCTACGCCTGCTTCCATTTCTTCTTGACTCAAAACGGCCTTAGCAGAAGCGATGGGCTCCAAACAAACATCTTGAACTTCAATATTAGCACTTACGATACAACGGTGAATATTCTTGATTGAAGCCACTTGGCCTACAACCACATGAAATTTGGCCTCTAATCGGTTTCCATACATACCGATGGGCTCCTTAATCTCAGATTGGGTATCTACCTTATACTCTTGCGGAAGCACATGAATAATCTCCTCACCAGGCAGCATTTGTAGCTTTTTTACCTGCTGCTCTAGTCGCTTCAGATCGTCTTCACTAATTACCTCTTCTGGAGCTTCTCTGGTAATATAATCTGAAGTCTGTAAGCTTCGTATGTGCTGACCTGCTATACCGGCGACTACTTCAGAAATGGACACCCCTGAGACACTTTCTGCCTCCTCAACCGCAGCTTGGATGGACTGAACCGTTTGAGTAATATTATTGACCACTCCGCGATGGACACCCAAACTTTTGGCTTTACCAATACCTACAACCTCAACTTTCCCAAATTCATTCTCCTTACCGATAATAGCAACGATCTTGGTCGTACCGATATCTAAGCCTACTGAATATGTTTCTTTTTCCATATGGTTACTTTTTGGTAGCCACTACCTGATTATTAAAAGACAAATTCACCATTCGATATTGTCCTAATGATTTCTCTTGCTCTGCTTTTATCAAAAAAGCAATCAACTTCGTCATCTTCTGCTCTATGTTCACTGCTTCTCCAACAATTACTTCGAAGGGCAACGAGTTAAAAAGGAGCGAAAAACGGTGCGAATCAATTTGCTTAATTTCTTTTAAATCTTTGTTCAAGAGTTCTCTGCTTTCAATACCAGAAAGTATCTCAATAACGTCAGATCCTTCAATTTCAAACGTTTCACTTTGACGAATCAAAGCGACCTCAGGCTCATATCTGCTCGTCAAGGGAACCTCGCCCCCCAGTTCATCGATGTAATAAGGTTTTGAACCAATTACCTTGGCACGAACCTTTTTTTGCTGAATTTCAGCCACTAAGACCCCCGAAATTGTACTGAAAACCTCAGCATTTCGAACACCAGACATCGATTCAATGCCTTTTTCTGCCTTACTCAAAACTATCCCATCTTTTAGGCTCGCGCTGTATTGTTGAACAATTTGTATTAACAATTTATTAACCGAGTCGGCATCAACAAGCGTTTCCTTCTTTTGATCGAACCGAATATCTATATGACTAGCAGGCCTAACTTCTTGTTGAAACTGAGAAACAACAATTAATGCCCCCATTAAAACGGCAACACTAATGAATTGTATGAGCGATTTAAACCGTTTCACTGTTCGAGAAGTTTTTGAATCGACTTAGATAAATTGGCAATATCACCAGCACCAAGAGTAACTAATACCTCGGGGGCTTTAACAGATATACGCGACAGAACCTCCTCTTTTGAAATTAATTCTAGACTAGAATCTCCATTCAACAACAGCTCAGAACTTACCCCTTGAATCGGAACTTCACGGGCTGGATAGATTGGCAATATCCAAACGTTATCAAACAGACCTAAAACCTCAGTAAACTCATTTGCAAAATCTCTAGTTCGAGAATATAAATGAGGCTGAAAAATAGCCGTAATCGATCGATCCTGATATCGGGAACGTAACAGCTGATGCATCGCCTTAATTTCACTAGGGTGATGCGCATAGTCATCGTAAAAAACGACCTGATTATTTTCAAATAATTTTGACGCTCTTCGTTTTGCTAAAGGAAGTGCATTGAAAATGGGGATAAGCTTCTCAAAAGAGACTATTTCCTCTGCAATAATATAGGCCGCGAGAGCATTGAGTAGATTGTGATTGCCATAAAAAGGAACAGTTACTGCGATAGCAGAGCTATCCTTAGCATGGATTTTAAAATTCGTTCCACTCTTGGTTAATTCAAGATCAGTAATATACCAATCATTCTCAGGAGAAAATCCATAAGAAATTTGTCTTGTTAATTTCACAGACTCGTGAGCGATCAAAGCTCCTGAAGTTTGACTTGCGAATTGAGTGAAAGAATCTACGATAGCTTGGTAATCCTTGTAAATATCTAAATGATCAGGCTCTATAGATGTGATGATCGAAGCATGCGGATGCAACGCTAAAAAGGAGCGATCAAACTCATCGGCCTCAACCACAAAATATTCTGAGCCTGATGAATAATAATTCGAATTCAAATCGTTTGAAATTCCACCGAGAAAAGCGGTAAACGAAATGTTAGATTGTTTCAAAAAATGAGTGAGAAATGTGGCGGTCGTAGTCTTTCCGTGTGTACCTGCCACCGCAAGTACCTTTCCAGACTGAACGATTTCGCCTAAAAACTGAGCTCTCTTTAAAGTTCGAGTTCCTTTTGATAAGGCATACTTCAATTGCGGATGTTCACTCGTAACGGCAGCAGTATAAATTACCAGGAGGTTATTCGAAGACTTTTCAATGAATGAGAAATCGTTAAGATCATAACTAATCTGGGCACCCTCATTGATTAATGCTTGACATAAATCTGTTTGATCGCGATCGTATCCTCCGACTAAATCGCCTCGGCTTAGCAGAAAGCGGGCCAAGGCCGACATTCCAATACCTCCAATTCCTATAAAATAGTAGGACTGTTTCATCTTAATCGCTCTGCTATTAATTGTACAATGGTCTCAGCAGCCCTAGGTCTAGATTCAGCCTTAAATCGATTACCCATTGCTTGATTTCTTGATTGAACATATTCAAGAAAACGTTTCAGAATACTTGAATCAGACATTTCGTTTTCTCTAAGAATCATAGCGGCATTTAGAGCCACCATACTCTCTGCGTTTTTAGTTTGGTGATCTTCTGCGACTAAAGGTGAGGGAATAAAAAGTGTCGGTTTACCCACTCCAGCGAGTTCAGAAATGGCTCCCGCTCCTGCCCTAGAGATAATACCTGAAGCTAGTTCGTAGACAGCTCCCATATTTTCGATAAAAGAAACGACTTTCACCGATTTACTCTCGTAGTCTTTATAGGTGTTGTAATAAATTTTTCCGCACTGCCACAGCACTTTAAAACCAAGGCTGGTAATTAAATTTAATTGTTCACTTAACCACTTATTCATTGCGGCAGAACCTAAACTACCTCCTAGCATTAAAACAACTTTATCTGAAGTGTTAAAATCATAAATACTTGCAGCCGAAGCGCGATCTATCTGGTTAGCAATCAAAGAGGACCTGATGGGGTTACCCGTTATAACCACCTTAGATTTTGGAAAGAATCGGTCCATATTGGGATAGGCAACACATATAATATCTGCTTTAGGTGAGACCCATTTATTAGTTAGACCTGCAAAAGCATTCTGCTCTTGAATCAAATAAGGAATCTTTAAAATGGAAGCTACAAAAAGGAGTGGCCCACTAGCAAAACCTCCTGTACCCACAACATAATCTGGTTTGAACTTCAGTAATAGAAAAAAAGAATGAAGCAAACTCGAAAGGAGCATCACCGGCAACAGTAAATTTCTTAAGCTAAATTTTCTTTGAATACCTGTGATCCAAAGCCCTTTAATCGGATATCCAGCCTTGGGTACGAGCTCCATCTCCATTCTGCCTTGGGCCCCCACGAACAGAAAATCTGCATCAGGATATGTAGCTTTAAGTTCATCAGCAATAGCAATTGCTGGATAGATATGTCCACCAGTACCTCCGCCCGATATCAGAAATCGATAATTCATTTACGACTTAGATTTTTGATAGAGAATTCAGCACTTGCAAGCTTTTCCTTTTTCTTGGTGTGGCTAGTTGCACTGAGAACAATACCTATTGCAATGCAAGTCATCCAGATAGAGGTTCCCCCCATACTTATCAATGGTAAAGGTTGACCAGTAACTGGCACCAATTCAACTACCACTGCCATGTTCAAAAACGCCTGAAATACGATCGGAAGCCCAAGTCCTACAATCAACAGCTTAGCAAATACCGAAGTAGCTGCATAGGCTAAAACAGTGATACGAAAGAGAAATAGGATATAAATTAAAAGAATAAATAAACCACCAACTAATCCATATTCCTCAACAATGATGGCATAGATAAAATCAGAGGTACTCTGAGAAATTCTATTTTTAATGACACTTTTTCCTGCGCCCTTACCAAAAACACCACCCTCTGCTACTGCAATTTTTGCTAGAGTTATTTGATGACGACTATCGTCTGTAGCCAATTCAGGATGTATGAACGACTCAACTCTATTCTTCCATGTGATTGCCCGGTCTGACGGGATTACTTCAGGAGAAGTCAATAAAAGTGTAAAAAAAAGTGCTGCTCCGGCAGTTATTGAAATACCTATAGCTATGAGATACTTCAACGGATAGCCTCCCATAAAGCAGAGCATAAAAGCATTAAACCCAATAAGTGCAGCCGTTGAGAAGTTCTGTCCAACAACGAGAATAACGGTTGCAAAAATAGGGATCCAAAGAGGTAAAATACTATCTCGAAAACGAACTGCAGTACCTTTAACTTTGGCTAAATAACTTGCAATACAAACCATTAACAATACACTAGATAAGGTGGATGGTTGAAAATTCATATTCAGTACAGGCACGTTAATCCACCGTTTGGCACTCACACCTCCAAAAGAGGTGTCTAGAGTTAATGTGTAGGCTAATAATAACAAGGAAGGAATCAACAATAACCAAGCTATCATTGCAATACGCTCGATAGGCAAGTAGTGTGTTAGACCAATAAGTCCAAACCCTGCTATCAATAAAAACATATGTTTAAACAGAAGGGTGCTAATCACTGAACTAGATTCACTGAAATGAATTTGTGTTCCAGCACTATAAACTGGTAAGAACGAAAGAATCGCTAACAGCACGGTAAGTGCCCAAATAGTGCGATCTCCTCGAAGTAAGCTCAGTGCGTTTTTCATTAATCTAGGGATCTAACTACTTTCTTGAACTGCTCTCCTCTATCCTCATAATTTTTAAATCGATCAAAGCTTGCACACGCCGGAGATAACATCACGGTATCCCCTCGCTCCGCAAAGCGCATAGCTAAGGCAACCGTATCTTCGAGGGTGGATAGTTCATAAATCTCAGAAACTACCTTGCCAAAAGTGTCTATAATCTTTTGATTATCAATACCAATGCACAGAATAGCCTTTACTTTCTCGCGAACAAGCGGCATAAGTGCTGAATAATCATTACCCTTATCTACACCTCCGGCAATCCAAATAACCGGTCTTTTTACTGATTCTAATGCGAAATATGTGGCGTTCACATTGGTAGCCTTCGAGTCGTTGATGAATCGAACTCCAGAATACTCTTCAAAAACCTCCATTCGGTGAGCAACACCAGTGAACCCTTCAATACTTTGCTTAATCGCCTCGCGTCGAATGTTCTTAATCATAGCAACTGTTGAAGCTGCCATGGTGTTTTTAAGATTGTGTTTTCCTTGAATCGGAATCTTTGACGTTTCCATAGTAAATGTTTGATTGTCAATAATTATTTTCAAAAGGTCACCCTCTAAAAAGGCTCCTTCATTTAATTTCTTTTCACAACTGAACGGAATAAGCCGTGCAGCTATTTCATCCAATCTGCTCTCTACCTCTTTAGCGATAACCTCATCATCGGTATCATAAATAAAAAAGTCCTCTGCAGTCTGATTTTTAACGATTCGCATCTTCGAGCCGATGTAATTCTTAAATGAATAGTCATAGCGGTCGAGATGATCTGGCGTAATATTGGTAAGTACAGAAATATGTGGTCTAAACTGATCGATTCCATCTAATTGAAAACTACTTACTTCTAAAACATAGCTAGCCTTAGGCTGTTCGGCAACCGCGGCGGCAAAGCTGTCTCCAATATTACCCGCTAAAAGGATATTTGAGTTGACACTTTTAAGGATGTGATGCGTAAGAGTTGCCGTTGTAGTCTTCCCATTTGTACCGGTAATTGCAATTACCTCGCCTCCTTCTAAGAAATAATACCCCCATTCAATTTCAGAGATGACAGATACACCATTATTCAATAGCTCTTGTACTAAAGGAGCATTATCTGGTATCCCAGGGCTTTTGATCACCAAATCAGCATGAAGAATCTTATCAACTGTATGAGTTCCTTCCTCAAAAACGATTGAACATTTCACTAGTTGCTCCTTATACTTAGATGCGATATTCGAACGATCAGAAACAAATACCTCGAAGCCCTTTTTCTTGGCAAGTATAGCAGCACCTACCCCGCTTTCGCCGGCTCCTAATACTACTATGTGACTTCCAGGACTAAGCATTATCTAATTTTCAGTGTTACGATGCTGAGCACTGCTAAAAGAATTCCAACAATTAGAAATCGCATTACAATTTTACTTTCATGGTATCCCTTCTTTTGATAGTGATGATGTAAAGGGGCCATAAGGAAAATGCGGCGGCCAGTGCCATATTTTTTACGTGAGTACTTGAAGTATCCGACCTGAAGCATAACAGAGAGGGATTCTGCAAAAAAAATTCCACACAGAACAGGTACTAACAATTCTTTGCGAACAATAAGCGCGATTACGGCAATAACGCCTCCAATGGTTAAACTTCCCGTATCACCCATAAAAACTTGGGCCGGATAAGTATTGTACCACATAAAACCTATTAAGGCTCCGATAAAGGCTCCAGAAAAAACAACTACCTCGCCTACTTTGGGGAGATAGAAGATATTCAGATAGTCAGCAAACAAAAAGTTTCCAGAAACCCAAGCCATCACCAATAGAGCGAGCATTATAATAGCAGAACTACCTGCGGCAAGACCATCAATTCCATCGGTAAGGTTGGCACCATTTGAAACAGCAGTAACGATGAAAATGACGACAGGAATAAATATGAGCCAACCTAAATGAGCCAGAGAAGGATCAATACTTGTAAGTATGTCGGTGTAATCAAGTTCATTGTTCTTGAAAAACGGGATATTAGTCATTACCGCCTTAATCTCAGGAGCATCTTTTAAGAGAACACCTTCTACTTCCTTCTTTAAGGTTACATGCGGATGAAAATACAATACCGCACCAACTACCCCTCCTAAGATGACCTGACCTAAAACTTTAAACTTGCCTTTTAACCCATCCTTATCATTCTTAAATTTCTTGATATAATCATCAATAAAACCGATTACACCCATCCATAACGTCGATAGAAGAAGAAGCTGAATGTAGACATTGGTAAGATCTGCAAATAGTACCACAGGGATCAGTGTTGATCCAATAATGATCAGCCCACCCATCGTAGGAGTTCCTGCTTTTTGGGTTTGACCCTCAAGCCCAAGATCTCGGATAGTTTCTCCGATTTGTTTTCTCTTTAGAAAATCAATGACACTTTTACCAAAAACAATCCCGATAAGTAAACTGATAACAGTAGCCAAAGCCGCTCTAAACGATAAGAATCGAAATAGGCTTGCTCCTGGCAAATCATACATGCGATCTAAAAAGTCAAATAAAGTATAAAGCACTATCTAGGGTTTAAGGAATTAGACAATTGTTCGTAATCACTGAAAGGAATTCTCTTATCCCCTATGATTTGTTCGGTTTCATGACCTTTACCAGCCACCACAACAACGTCACCAGGACTCGCTAAAGCAACCGCCATTCGAATCGCCTCAGCTCGGTCAAGCTGAATAAATACTTTAGAACGATGTTCTACAGAAACCCCCTCAAATATGGCGTCAGCAATCAATTTAGGATCTTCACTTCTAGGATTATCTGAGGTAATAATAACCTTAGAGCTTAATCGGGCAGCAATTGCACCCATTTTAGGACGCTTGGCGCGATCTTTATCTCCTCCGCAACCGACCACTGTGATTAGCGATTCGTTGTGCGTTCGAATGGCATTGATCGAATCAAGGACATTTTCGAGAGCATCTGGGGTATGTGCAAAATCAACAACACCGTAGACTCCATTCGCGCCACTCACCCAATTTAAACGACCAGGAGCTGGCTTTAAATTAGTCATGACAGTTAGGAGTTCATCCTTGGCAACACCTAGTTCTATTGCCGCACCATATACAAGCAATAAGTTGTATGCATTGAATCGGCCTGTTAAACGGGTCCAAAGTTCTTTTCCTTCAACACGGAGTAACATTCCGTCAAAACGCATTTCAACTACCGAAGCCTTGTAATCACATAGCGAATGAAGGCCGTAAAACCGTTTCTTAGCCAACGTATTTTGAAGCATAATAGCCCCATTTTTATCATCATTATTACTGATTGCAAATGCCAATTTTGGCAAGTGATCAAACCAACTTTTCTTCACGTCTCGGTAACTAGCAAAATCTTTGTGATAGTCGAGATGATCATGAGATAAATTGGTAAATAATGCTCCGTCAAATTGAATACCCTTTGCTCTTTTTTGATCGATTCCGTGCGAACTAACCTCCATAAAGCAATAAGCTACACCCTCATCTCTCATTTGGGCGATATAAGACTGAATCTGTAATGGATCTGGAGTAGTATGGGTGGCTGTAAAAATTTTATTCGCCACTCTAACTTCAACCGTAGAAAGTAATCCGCAGCTATAACCTAACTCGGTAAAAAGTTGATAAAGTAAAGTAGCTACCGTAGTCTTACCATTGGTTCCAGTTACTCCAACAACACGCATATCCTTGCTCGGATTACCATAGTAATTAGCGGCAATCATTGAAAGGGCCTCTCTAGCGCAATGGGTCTGAATATAAACAATTCCCGACTTTAGAATGGCAGGTATTTCTTCAACTACAATTACTGAAGCCCCATTTTCGATGGCCGTATCAATGAAATCGTGACCATCAACTTGTACCCCACGAATCGCAATGAACATTGACCCTTCAGATACCTTACGCGAATCGAATGCAATAGAGGTAACCGTAGCAGAGGTACTTCCCTCAACTCGCTCAAGAGATATCCCATAAAGTAAATCCTTAATTGTCTTCATTACCTGCGATCTCTAAGTTTTTTTGATTCCGCCGAAGTAACTGAAGGCGACAACACATTGAGTAGCGCGAATTGTTTGTCTAATTGAATTACTTCTTTACGAGGAGATGTTGCATAAATCTTTTGAGCAATAGATTTAAACACCGGTCCTGCAACATCAGCGCCATAGATCTTATCATTCTTATCAGGACGATGCACCACTACAATACATGAGTATTGAGGATCATCTGCCGGGAAATAACCTGCGAAGGAAGAAACATAGTCGACTTCATCCTTTCCTTTTTGATAACCTACTTGAGAAGTCCCGGTCTTTCCCGCCATTGAGAAATAAGGATCGTAAAGCTTATGAGCAGTACCAAAAGGCTTCTCCACTACATCCCGCAGTAGACGTTGAACTTTTCTCAAGGTCGCTTTGCTCGCTATCGATGGATGTACAACTTCAGGCTTAAACTGCTTCTCAATCTGATTACCTCTTCGAATCTGCTCAATAAATTGAGGCTTTAGGTAGACCCCATCATTAGCTATTGCATTGTAGTATGATAAAACCTGTAAAGGAGTCATTGAAACTTCATAGCCATGAGACATAAATGCCAAGGAAACCCCAGACCAACCTTTTTCACCAGGGTATCTAATTTTAGGAGACGCTTCACCAGCAATCGGAATGTCGAGTGGCTGATGTAATTTCATACTGTAAAGTCGATTTACATAAGCTTGAGGGTTCTCTTTGTACCCTTCGTGAATCATTTCTGCAAACGCAGTATTTGAAGAAACAGTAAATGCAGTAGCTAATGAAATTGCCCCATAGCCTCCATGACGCGAGTCGCGAATAATTCGGTCATATATTTTATAATGACCGTATGGCGCGTGGAAAACCGTAGTCGTGTCTACTTTACGATCTTCAAGAGCAGCCACCAAACTCATTAATTTAAATGTTGATCCAGGCTCGTATAGCGCCCCAACAGCATCATTTAGTTGTTCGGTATAAACTCCGTCTGAAGAATTGGTGAGGTTGGACATCGCGCGTATAGCACCCGATTTAACATCCATCACAATCACCGTTCCTTTTTCAGCCTTATATCGAGTAAGTACACTATTTAAGGCCTGATGTGCAATATCTTGAATGTTACTATTTAGGGTAGTCACCACATCTTTACCATCCTCAGGCTCGATTCGATTATCTAGGCCCACAGGTTTCCAAAGCCCTTTCTGAATTCGCTGAACTTCTTGTAATCCCGGTTTACCTTCTAAAACTTGGTCATTAAAAGCACCTTCAATTCCGACTCTAATTTCATCGGCCCCGGTTTCTTTGTAATATCCAATCAGGCGGTCGGCAAGTGGAGACAAGGGCTTTTTGCGAGCAATATTCATGTCAACGATTAAACCTCCTCTACCTCTACCTTTTTCAAAAATGGGGAATTCATTTAATCGGACATATTGACGATAATCCAAATCTCTCGCAATTCTAACGTATCGATCACCAGAAGATCTTGCCTTTCTGAGATAATTCACCCAATACGATGAAGGCTTAGTCGTTAATCCCGCTAATGAATCGGCCAAGCCACGTAGTTCAGCATTAAACGACTCCTCCTTAATAACCGTCGGGTCAAAATAAATATGATAAGACGGCACTGAAGTTGCCAAAAGCGCACCATCTACCGAATAAATATTACCTCGCTTTGCTTCGAGGGTTTCCATCTTTCGGTTTTGGTTTAAAGCAGATTGCTCTAATTCCTCTCGCTCGACGAACTGAACCGTCGCCAAACGATAGAACACACCTAAAGCGAATAGAAACAATATACCGGCAACGGCATAGATTCGAATCATAATTTGTTGCGTTTCATTCTGTTTCATTCGACGATGAGTATTAGTGGTGGCTGATCTGTAGGCTGTAAGCCGATGGGAGCCAATTGATTTCTCAGTGTTGATTCTAGACGCGCCTTTTGAATGCGTTGACGATTATCCACATGTTCATTTCTAAGAGCACTTAATTGTCGATTAAGTCCATCAATCTTAATCACCTTTTGATCTACACGATGAGCAGCATAAATCATTAGTATAAAAAGGAACAGCACAAAGAAGATGAATCTCCAATTTTTATAAGCCTCTTCATTAACTAGAGGATGCCCCTTTAACAAGTCAATTAGAAATCGTTTCATATCGACCTATATTTATTTTCGATACGCTCAGCAACACGCAGTTTGGCACTTCGCGATCGGGTATTTTCTATTAATTCCCTTTCTGAAGGAGTTTGAACACCCCCTACCTTTTTAAAATCAACATTAGGATTACCAAAATGATCCTTTTCAGCCTCACCCTCAAATCGAGAGCTTCGAATAAAATTCTTAACCAATCGATCTTCTAAAGAATGATAGCTTACGAAAACAGCTCGGGCACCTGGATCCATCACCTTGCCTAAT
>PZPI01000011.1:15214-25830 GCA_003045935.1 Bacteroidota bacterium
CCTAATTGCATTAGGAGCGATTCAATTACCTCTAACTCTTTATTCACCTCGATTCGAATCGCTTGGAACACCTGAGCCAATTGCTGATTGCGCTTAGGAGCATAGATGGCAGACTCTAAACTTTGAATCAGATCAAATGTGGTTTCAATCGAACGAACGGCTCTCGCAGATTCAATAGCCTTAGCAAGGGTATAAGCATTCGGCAGGTCAGCATATTTTCTGAACAAAGAGGCTAACTCCTCCACCGAAAATTCAGCAATAATATCGCGTGCGTTGACTTCCATCGATTGATTCATACGCATGTCTAGTGGCGCGTCAAACCGCGTAGAAAAACCCCTCTCAGCCTGATCAAACTGATGTGAAGAAACACCAAAGTCAGCAAGCAATCCGTCAATCTTTCGGATGTTTAAAAAACGTAAATGAGCACTAAGATTCTTAAAATTTGCAGGAACCAGAGCGAATCGCGAATCATCAATACTGTTAGACAAGGCATCTTCATCTTGATCGAAGGCAATTAATCTTCCCGATTCGCCAAGCCTTTCTAAAATAGCTCTAGAATGACCTCCACCACCAAAGGTGACATCCACATAGACACCATTCGGTTTAATATTAAGACCTGCGATGCAAGTCTCTAATAATACAGGGTTATGATAGTTGGTCATTGTCAGAGAAAATAGCTTCGGCGAGATCAGCATAAACATCCTGACCTTCTTGCAATACAGCTTCGTAACGAGCTTTGTCCCAAATCTCAATTCGGTTAATAGCCGAAGCTAACACAACCTCCTTTTTGATTTGAGCAAACGAAATGAGCGGTTTGGGAATCTGAACTCTTCCATGCTCCTCAATACTCACCTCTTGAGAACCGGCTAAAAAGTTTCTTAGAAACGTATCATAGTTTCTGCTAAACTGATTCTTAGCAACGATTTTCATCATCAACTCATCGTATGCCTCTTTAGGATAAAGCTCGAGACAGGTTTGAAATACCGACCTCTTTAGAACAAACCCCTTTTCTAAAATCGGAACAAGTTGTTGCTTTAGCGCCACAGGGAGGTTTACACGCCCCTTAGCGTCTGCCTTGCATTCAAATTGACCGATTAAATGAGTCATACTTTCGATTTCTCTTCAAATATAGCCATGAAATTACCACTTTTTTACACATTATCACACATTTATCCACAATTTTAAAGAAGTTATCAAAAGGTGGATAGTCCTGCTAATTTTCTATATTTGGCTCTCGCAACAACCAATTATGCAACAGGGCTACGCCACACAGACAAGAGGAGATTTCGAGTTTATCGAACAGGGAAAAGGAAAGGCTATTATCGTCCTTCACGGACTAATGGGCGGTCTTAGCAACTTTTCTGGAGTACTTGATTACTTTTCTAACAATGGGTATCGTGTAATTATTCCAGTACTGCCTTTATATGACCTACCCCTCCTGAAAACGACTGTAAAAGAGTTCGCTAACTATGTCGATCGCTTTATGAAAAAGCTCGGGTTAGAAAAAGCGATTCTACTCGGTAATTCATTAGGAGGTCATATCGGTTTACTTCATACCAAGCTTTATCCTCAAAATGTTGAAGCATTAGTAATCACAGGAAGTTCAGGTCTTTACGAGAACTCAATGGGTGATTCATATCCAAAACGAGGAGACTACCAATACATCAAAAACAAAGCTGAAGAAGTATTCTATGACCCAAAAGTGGCTACCAAAGAAATTGTAGACGAGGTTTTTGATCTGGTAAATGACCGCAGTAAACTTGTCAAAACGTTAGCGATTGCTAAGAGTGCGATTCGGCATAACATGGCGAAAGACCTTCCGAAATTCAAGGTGCCTAGTTGTATCATCTGGGGAAAAAACGACAAGGTAACCCCTCCCGAAGTAGCAGAAGAATTCCACAAATTACTACCCAACTCTTCTTTGTACTGGGTCGATAAATGTGGACATGCCGCTATGATGGAGCATCCTGACGTCTTCAACGAGATTTTAATGAACTGGTTCAAAGAATCAGGAATCTAAAAAATAATTTATGCAAGTACGCTCCGCAGAATTTGTGATGAGCAACTCAAAGGTGGAGCAGTGTCCAAAGGCACTTATCCCTGAATATGCCTTTATCGGACGATCGAATGTCGGTAAATCTTCACTTATCAACCGATTAACCCTGCGTAAATCACTTGCAAAAACATCTGGAAGACCAGGTAAAACTCAACTCATCAATCACTTTATCATCAATGGGCAGTGGTTTTTGGTCGATCTCCCCGGATATGGATACGCAAGAGTTTCTAAGAAAGATAAAAAGCAGTTTCAATCCTACATACAGGAATACTTTAAAAAGCGAGAACAACTAGTATGCACCTTTGTTTTAGTAGACATTAGACACAATCCACAACCCATCGATCTAGACTTTATGGTGTGGCTAACTGAAAACGAAAGACCTTTTTATATCGTATTTACCAAAGCGGACAAGTTAAAGCCTGGAGCAATTGAAAGACAAGTAAATGACTACTTCAAGGAGATGACAGATACTCTTTGGGAGTTTGCTCCTCCTCACGTGGTCACTTCTTCCTCGAACGGAACAGGAAGAGAAGAATTACTCGCAGTAATCGATGAATTAAATCAGGCCTTCAATTCTAGTTTTTCAGCAAAGTAATCGGTGAAATCCTTCATTGTTGCACCCATTTTTTCATCTTGGGTAGCACGAACAAACGTTTGTGTCATACTCACAAGGGTTTGGTGAAAAAATAACTTCATCTCATCAACGGGCATATCTTTTGTCCACAAATCAATCGATAAGGTTTCTTTCTGATTGGGATCCCATACAGACAAAAGCATTGCCTTTGCCTCTTCTCCATCAACACCTCCATCCTTAGCAGACCAATTTAAAGTCTCAGGTACCCGGTTTTCATCAAGGCCAACCGTTAATTCAATCGTAGATTCGTGAGCAATTGCCATCGTTAGTTGATTTAGTTTGAGTTGCAAAAATACCACTCTGATCCCTACCTTTGCAAATAAAGCTATGAAGGCAGCATCAATCCAAAATCATATTGTTAACTGGTTAAAATCCTACGCTGAAAACGCCAGGGTTAAAGGCTTTGTTGTCGGGGTTTCAGGAGGTATTGACTCAGCAACCACCTCAACACTATGTGCACTAACCGGCTTAGAGGTTACCGTAGTGAATATGCCCATTCATCAGGCTGAAAACCAGGTCGACCGAGGCATGGCTCACATGAACTGGTTGGCTTCAAAATTTGACAATGTCAAAATAGCAGAAGTACCCCTTACATCGGTTTTCGATCATTTTGTAGCCTCTCAAACCATCAAAGGAGCTACTGAAGAACAAACCCTTCTTGCTGAGGCTAATTCTCGTGCACGACTACGAATGACCACTCTTTACTACATTGCTAGTTGTAATTATGCTCTAGTCGCTGGGACTGGCAATAAAGTAGAAGACTTTGGTGTTGGCTTTTATACAAAATACGGAGATGGTGGGGTTGACTTAAGCCCTATAGCCGATCTGACCAAAACCGAGGTAACAGAACTAGGAAAGTATCTTGGTGTAAGTGAAGCAATCGTGCAAGCACCCCCAACAGATGGTTTGTGGGGAGATGACCGAACCGATGAAGATCAAATCGGAGCCTCATATCCCGAACTAGAATGGGCTATGGCTAGACAAGATGAAGGTAAACAGCTAAGTGATTTTAAAGGTAGAGAACGCGAAGTATTCGAAACCTATATTAAATTTCACAAAGCAAATCGCCACAAAATGTTGCCTATACCCGTTTGTGAAATACCCAGCGAACTTCGTTAGAAGCTCAGTACTTGTTTTAATTTTTCTTTTAATAATTTAAATAGCGGGAGGTAATCCATCACTTCCTCAATGGCATGGATGTCTTCTTTTGAAGCTTCTTGCAATTTCTTTATTTGTTGATCTAAAAGATATGCCCTTAATGACAAAATCGTTTCGGTAACAAGTCGATCAACAGAATCTTCTTTAGCTTTTGCAAAAATATTTTTGCGCTCCCAATCGTGTAAGAGGTACTGTTCATCTTCAAGTAAAATCGTACTTACCAGATCAACTAGTGGCTGGTCATTTTCACCAGTGAGCGATCGTACAAAGCTTTGCATATTGGCTTTTTCACCTGCAGTTACATAGAACTCGGTAACTCGCTTGAACAATTCTTGAAAGGAGTGGTTTGAGAAGGCTAATTCATCTTGCTGTAATTCTAAGAAGATCTTTTCATAGACCTTCATTTCCTGAGTTACTTTTTCGGTAACAATTTCACCCTCTTCCCCTTCTTTAAGTATCTCATCCTCAAAAAAGGCAACTTTATTACCGTACAATAGCAACGTTTTGATAAGAGACGACTCTAAGACTTCAAGTCGATTAACTTCTGGTTTTTTTTGCTCAGACAGGCGAGAAACTACAGATAATGAGGTCTGTTTTTTTGCTACCCTCTTAGTATCTCTCGCTTGCTTAGCAGTAAGATCTGCTAAGCTGGCAAAAAGCACTCCCTCTGAAACATTTAAATCTTTTGCCGTCTGTCTGACGTAGAGCTCTTGGCTAATCGGATCTGGAATACAAGCGATACTAGAAACTAAATCACGAATGGCTGCAGCTACTTTGCTAGAATCACTACCCGCTTCTTTAAGCAGTATTCGTGTTTTAAAAGAAATAAAATCTACCGATTGTTCTTCTAGATAATTCTTGACTTCGGCAGGAGAATGAGTTCGTGCAAAACTATCCGGATCTTCACCCTCTGCAAAAGGAACAACTCGAACGTTCATCCCCTCCTTAAGGATCAAATCAATGTTACGAAGCGAAGCTCTAACTCCAGCGTCATCACCGTCAAATAGAACAGTTATAGTCTGACAAAGTCGCTGTATCATCCTGATTTGAGACTCACTAAGTGCCGTACCACTTGAAGAAACTACGTTTTCGACACCACTCTGATGAAGCTGAATTACATCAGTATACCCTTCTACTAGATAACAGTTATTTGCCTTTGCCATTGCTGACTTGGCATAATAAATACCGTATAAAACCTTACTCTTATGATAAATAGGGCTCTCAGGTGAATTGACGTACTTCGCTACTTTCTTTTGACTGTCAAGAATGCGACCACCGAAACCTAAAACTCTTCCACTGTTGCTATGGATTGGAAAAATGACTCGATCTCTAAATCGATCAAAAAAGGTGCCTGACGCCCCGTCCTTTTCAATACAAAGACCTAACTCAGTGAGATAGTTCATCTGATGACCTTTGGCCTCTGCCGCCTTTACTAGGCCATCAAAACTAGTTCCTCCAAAACCTAAACCAAACTTCTTAATTGTAGCCGAGGTAAAGCCCCTTTCTTGAAAATAACTGAGACCTATCGCTTTACCCGTTTCAGAACGGTTCAACAAATCTTCAAAATGATGTGCTGCAAATTGATTAATTAAATAAAGGCTTTCCTTGTGATCTTGTAACTTTTTCTGCTCTTCATCCTGAACCGTTTCTTCTACCTCAATCCCATATTTACGCGCTAGGTGTTTGATCGCTTCGGGATAGGTAAAGTGTTCTAGCTCCATTAAAAAGGCAATGACATTTCCCCCTTTACCACTACTGAAATCCTTCCAGATTTGCTTTACGGGAGAAACCATAAAACTTGGGGTTTTTTCACTATTAAAAGGACTTAGTCCCTTATAGTTAGCGCCCGATTTTTTTAACTGTACGTAGTCTCCAATCACCTCTTCTACTCGGGCAATTTCGTAGACTTTATCTATGGTAGATTGTGCAATCAATGGTACAGTTTATTTCTTACGATCAACTACGTAAGTTACCAAATTTGCGAGTGCCTCCTTGTACTCATTGTCAGGATATTTTGATAACAGCTCTAATGCAGCGTCTTTATAATGAATCATTTGACGCTCAGCGTATTCTAAACCTCCCTGATCTTTAACAAATTGAATAACCTCCTTAACTCGATTTTTGTCGGTGTTATGATGCTTAACCGAATCGATGAGCCAGTTCCGCTGCTTTTTATCCACCTTATTCAAAACATGAATTAGTGGTAAGGTCATTTTCTGTTCTTTGATATCGATACCAGTTGGCTTACCGATTCGATCGTCACCGTAGTCGAAAAGATCATCTTTAATTTGAAATGCCATTCCTGCATACTCTCCAAACGAGTGAAAACGTTCAATATCTTCTTTAGAACTACCAACTGAAGCCGCCCCCATTGCACAACAGGCCGCAATAAGCGTGGCTGTTTTCTGACGAATGATATCGTAGTAAATAGGCTCATCAATATCTAGACGACGCGCCTTTTCTAACTGGAGTAATTCACCCTGACTCATTTCACGAACGGCCTCAGAAACAATCTTCAAAAGGTCAAAATCATCATGATCTAAGGAGAGCAATAGACCTTTGGAGAAAAAATAATCTCCGACCAAAACAGCGATTTTATTCTTCCAAAGTGCATTTATTGAGAAAAAGCCTCTTCGACGCTCACTCCGATCGACTACATCATCATGTACCAGTGAAGCCGTATGAATAAGTTCTATTATCGATGCCCCGCGGTAAGTACGTTCCTCAATTTTTCCTTCTCCCAATAATTTAGCTACAAGAAAGACAAACATCGGACGCATTTGCTTGCCCTTTCGAGAAGCAATGTAATAGGTGATTCTATTGAGTAATGAAACGTTGGAGGCCATCGCTGCTTTGAACTTCTCTTCAAAGCGATCCATCTCTTCGATAATGGGCTGTCTGATTTTAACGACCTCTTGCAATGTGATGAATTATTCTTTTGTTAAAGGTACCAATTTATTAGCCAGTTGCCCGCAAGCTGCATCGATATCTTTTCCTCTAGATCGGCGAACCGTGACCGTAATTCTAGCGGCAGTAAGGGCTTTTTCATAGGCTGTAATAATTTCTGGAGAGGCAGCCTGAAACTGATCGTCTCCGATAGGGTTATATTCTATGATATTAACCTTACACGGTACCTTTTTAGCGTAACTGACTAGTGCCTTAATATCCTCAGGAGTGTCATTAACCTCGTTCCAAATAAGATATTCAAGTGTAATTCTACTCTTGGTCTTTGCATACCAATACTGTAAGCTATCCATAAGCTCCACAAGCGGAAATCGATTACTAAAAGGCATGATTTGATTGCGCACTTCTTCTCTAGCCGAGTGAAGGCTAAGCGCTAATTGAAATCGAGGGTTTTCGTCAGCTAATTTTCGAATCATCTTGGGAATACCCGAGGTTGAAACAGTGATTCTCTTGGGTGACATTCCTAGCCCATTACATATCTTATCTACAGCTTTGACTACATTATTGTAGTTCATAAGTGGTTCACCCATCCCCATAAATACAATATTCGAAAGTCCTCTATTGTAATACTTTTTACTCTCTCTATCGAGCGCTACTACTTGATCATAGATTTCATCAGGCTCCAAGTTTCGCATTCGTTTGAGCTTAGAAGTTGCACAAAATTGACAATCGAGACTGCAACCTACTTGACTTGAAACGCAAGCTGTGCTTCGAGTTGCGGTAGGAATTAGCACCGATTCTACGGCCAAACCATCATGTAGACGTATCGCATTTTTAATGGTACCATCAGCACTTTTCTGCGAACGATCAACACTAACGTTATTGATAACAAAAGACTCTGAAAGGAGTTGACGAGTTTCTTTAGAAAGGTTGGTCATCGATGCAAAGTCGTGAACTCCCTTCTCCCATAACCAACTGTAAACCTGATCAGCTCTAAATGCTGCTTGATTATTTGACTTAAAGAATTCGCGGAGTTCCTCCTTGCCCAAGGCACGGATATCTCTTTTCTCCCTTAAGTCTTCGGATGCCATAATTATAAGATTAGCATCGCATCTCCATAAGAGTAGAAACGATACTTCTCTTTAACTGCTAGTTCGTAAGCTTCTTTAATTAAATCATGATCTGCGAATGCAGAGATCATCATAAGTAGCGTACTTTTTGGTAAGTGAAAATTTGTCACCATCGCATCCGCTATTGAAAATTCGTAAGGAGGAAAAATAAATTTATTGGTCCAACCTTCATAAGGATTCAATAAACCTTCAGAGGATACTGAACTCTCAAGCGCACGCATTACGGTAGTACCTACAGAACATACTTTACGCTTTTGCATTTTCGCATTATTCACACGATCTACCGCCTCTTGGCTGATTACTACTTCTTCACTATCCATTTTGTGCTTAGAAAGGTCTTCTACCTCTACCGGATTGAAGGTTCCTAGCCCAATATGCAATGTTAACTCGGCAAAATCAATACCCTTGATCTCCAATCTCTTTAATAAATGCTTTGAAAAGTGTAGTCCAGCTGTTGGCGCAGCTACTGCTCCCTCATGCTTTGCATAAATCGTCTGATAGCGCTCCTCATCTTCTGGTTCTACCGCACGACGGATATATTTTGGAAGCGGAGTTTCTCCTAGCTCGCGAAGTTTCTTTCTAAACTCCATATACGAACCATCGTACAAAAATCTTAGGGTTCTTCCTCTAGAAGTAGTATTGTCGATTACCTCAGCCACTAATGAATCGTCGTCGCCGAAATAGAGTTTATTTCCGATTCGAATCTTACGCGCAGGATCAACTAAAACATCCCAAAGACGCTGTTCTTGATTCAATTCTCTCAACAAAAACACTTCGATTCTTGCACCTGTTTTTTCTTTATTTCCGAATAGACGTGCTGGGAAAACCTTCGTGTTGTTCAGTACCATCACATCACCCTCATCGAAATAGTCAATCAGATCTTTAAACATTTTATGCTCAATCTTTCCTGAGTCACGATGCACAACCATAAGACGAGATTCATCGCGGTGTTCTGCCGGATACTCGGCTAATAAATCTTTAGGAAGATCAAAATCGAAGTGAGATAATTTCATTGCTTGTAACTTAAAGGGCGCTAAGATACAATCCTGAGCAGGGCAAAGTCAAGAAAAAGCCGAATTATCTAGACGTATGAAACCTGATATCCGATAGATGAAAGGTCTTTCCAAAAATCTGGATAAGACTTTTCGACCACAAAAGACTCCTCAATAGTCAAAGGAATTAAAATTGCTAAAGGAGCGAACGCCATTGCCATTCGATGATCGTTATAAGTTGCGATTGAAGCTGATTGAAGCTTTGCCTTTTGACTGAAAACTCGAAGTGATTCTGCATCAATGTTCACACTAGCACCCACTTTTTCTAATTCATATTTCATAGCAGCGAGACGATCTGTTTCCTTTATTGGTAATGTATGTAAACCTGTTAAGAAACAATCGACATGAAGACCAGCAGCAGTTACTGCAATAGTTTGTGCAATATCTGGAGCATCTTTTAGATCATAAGAAAGTGTTTGACTCATAGGGCCTGAAACTTTCTCAAGAATGACCTTACCATCGTCAAATCGAGTACTCACCCCAAAGTCGGTATAAATCGTTGACAAAACTCGATCTCCCTGTAATGAATCTTCTCTCAATGTGGATAACGTAGCCTTTGTTCCTAATTTAGAGAGCGCTACTATAGAATAATAATAGCTTGCTGCACTCCAATCAGATTCAACTGCCAAGGAGATAGGTTCGATATCTGATTTGGGGGCAATATGAATTCGCCTATCGTCTAACTTTGCTGAAATACCGATTCTTTCAAGCAATTGCAAGGTCATATTTAAATAGGGAAGCGAGGTTATTGAACCGACAAGTTCAATCTCGACTCCTTCGGGAAGTTTAGCTCCCACAAGGCAAAGTGCCGATAAATACTGACTACTCACGTTTGCAGCGATACTAACTGAAGAACGAGGCAAAACGGCTCCCTTTATGTGCAAGGGAGGATAGCCTTCTTCTCCCCGATATTCAATGGTTGCACCCAAGGCTCGTAAAGCGTCAACTAAAAGTGCAATCGGTCTTTGCTTCATTCGATTACTGCCGGTTAATAAAACCTCTGCATTCTCTGTAACCGAAAAGTAAGCAGTAAGGAAACGCATCGCGGTACCTGCGTGATGAATATCAACCGTACCAGAACTTAATTGTAGCGCCTTTTTCATCACACTTACATCGTGTGCATTCGAATCATTGAGTAAAGTAAGATTCGGATAAAGTGCGGCGAGCAGTAACAACCGATTCGTCTCGCTTTTTGAACCTGTAAGTTCAATTGAGAAGTTCGCACTCAGTGATGAGCCACTAATCTGAACAGTACTCATTATTTTAATTTAGGATTATTTTTATGGCGCTGATCATCACGACTAGTCTTTAAATCTAACTTGCGATCAAAAGCTTCTTGCAAGTCAATTCCTGTTTGATTCGCCAGGCAGAGCACCACAAATACAACATCGGCTAATTCCTCGCCGAGATCTTTTTGCTTGTCCGATTCCTTTTCACTTTGTTCTCCATACCTACGCGCAATAATACGCGCAACTTCTCCCACTTCTTCAGTAAGCTGCGCCATATTGGTAAGTTCATTGAAGTAACGAACACCGTGATTTTTTATCCACTGATCAACCGCTAATTGAGAATCCTTTAAATCCATTATTCTTTATTTTTTGTATCGATGATTAAAGTAACTGGGCCATCATTGCAGAGATCAACTTTCATATCTGCACCAAAAATACCAGTCTGAATAGGTT
>PZPI01000088.1 GCA_003045935.1 Bacteroidota bacterium
AGCAGTTATCCCCAAAATTACTGGCCCTGTCAGAAATCCTGAATACCCGAAACCTGCCACAATAGCGATGGCCTTACTAGAAGGAATCTGATCTTGTTTGCCTGCCATCCGAAATAGTTCGGGTACTAATACTGAAAATCCGGCTCCTATGACACCAAATCCAATAACGCTAACTATTGAATCAGCAGTAAGTACCCCAATGTATCCCATTACTGATGTGAGTATTCCGAGTATTAAGACTTTTTCTGAACCTAGTCGATTACTGAGTCCATCACCTAAGAACCTCCCTAAAGTCATCGTGATGGAGAACACTAGAAATCCTACCCCGATCCAAGCGGTATTTACTTTTACGATTTCTTCAAGGTATAATCCGCTCCAGTCGACTATAGCCCCCTCGCTTCCCATAGCCACTAGCGATATTAAACCTAATAAAATTAGAGGTCTAAGCGCATTTGAAGGTCTCTTACTTCCTTTGATTATTGGTGCGGTTACCGATTCGTATTGTTTACTTAACGAGTAGTTCGGTATCGCAATGAGTAAAACAATTAGTAAACTGTGTACCACCGGTGCGTTTAAAATAGGAATCAAAAAGGTTCCTAGACCTGCTGCTACTCCCCCTAAACTGAAAAAGCCATGCATCGCGGCCAAAAGAGTAACCTTGTCGTCTTTTTCGATTTGAGAAACTGTGGCATTCATCGAAACATCGAGGAATCCTTGGGCGGCACCCACCAAGAAAAGGGTAATACAAAGGATGATGTAATCATGAGCTAAATAGGGACCTATACCGAAAATGCATAGTGCCAGTAGTCCTAGTTTCGTAGACCTTCCGCATCCAAGAATATCGTTGATTCTTGGGGCTAACGTTAGGATAAAGAAGTTGCCAAGGGCCATTGCAAAAATAGCGAGTCCCAATTCAGACTTGTTTATTCCAATCGCCTCTTTGATCGTTGGAATATAAATAGCCCAAGTGCCATAAATCAAATTGAGGCACATAAATGCATACGCTGCTGCCCAATACCGACGATTACTTAAAATTAGACCTAATGAACTCATTGAATAAATCAGTTGTTGATCGACTGCTACAAAGATGAAAAAGATCTGATAAGGCGCTACTGAATCTTAATGCTTAAATTCACCTTTTTAAAAGAATTAGTATGAAAGAACAGAATTTTAAAAATCATACGCGAATAGTTCCTGGATTTCACGGAGCACTTTTCATTCTCATATTGCTCTTCGCTGGCGGAACTTTAAGCCATTTAATCTTCTCATCAGAAGATAACTTTTACATCGCCACTCTATTATTGGTATTATTCCCTATCTTCATTTTATTCATGTGGTTCACTAGAACTTTTGCCCTTAAGGCACAAGACAGAGCAATTAGAGCTGAGGAACGATTGAGATACTTCATTTTAACGGGAAAGCCATTGCCTGCCGAACTGCGTTTTTCTCAGATTATTGCTCTTCGATTCGCTTCAGATGAAGAGTATTTAGAGCTTTTACACCGAGCAATTAAAGAGCAGCTTTCAGCTAAAGAAATCAAGGCTCAGATCAAGAATTGGAAAGCCGATTATCATAGAGTATGAGAATAGTTAAGACATTTTTTCACGTATTAGTTAGCATAGGCTTCTTTTTAACATCCTTTCAAGTTAATGCTCAAACATCTTTTGAATTCATGCCCACAGGTCAGGTTAACCTTATGATTGATCAAGAGCAAACATTTTACTTAAATATCGGAGGACCAACACTCTACCTATTTGATTCTCCAAACAGTAAATCAGGGATTTTATTCGCACCTTCTTTAAAATTTAAAAACGAAGAAAGCTTAAAGATTGCTCCCGCGAATGGGGCCGGTGTTTTTTGGCAAAACAAAAATTCTGGACTCAAATTAACCTTCTTGGGATTTTACGATTCTGCGAATGAACCTTGGAATCTCGCTTTTGGTATAGGGAAGATCTTCAAAGCCTCCAAGAAAGAGTAGTTTTCGTTCACTACATAAAACTGATTATCAATTAATTGAAATAATCGAGTACCTTAACTAGATGAAAGTACATGATTATTTTGCAGTGATCTTCTCCTCGAGAAATCGTGAAAGAGTAGAGCGTATTACGCTTCTTCTTTCTTTAATAGGATTTATTATTCATGCCACGCTAATTGGAATTAACTCGTTTTTTGACTTTGAGTTACTCGACAGAGAACTGCTAAAAAACCCTATTAGTGCTATATATACCCCATTCTCATTTATTTTAATTTATGAGATTTTCTTATTGGTATATTATTTGCCTCGATCGTTTACCACATCGCTAATTAAACAGTTTGAAATTATTTGCCTCATTTTGATTCGAAAGGTTTTTAACGATGTTACCCAAATCGATTTTCCAAATGCAAGTTTTAATGATGCATCACTTATTAATCTTTTAGTCGACTTAGGTTGTGTTTTGTTACTGATGTTAATTATTGTTTGGTTTCATAAAACCAACCGCAGAATTGTTGAGCTTACCAGCAAAACATCGGCTGATGAGAAAGAATCCTTTCCTTATTTTAAAAAGGCGATTGCAGTTATCTTACTGGTCGTTATCCTGCTGGTTAGTGTAATCCACCTCATTGATTTTGTGTATTTAGAGATGAATGATGAGCATCTAATTAAAGGAATGAATAACAATCTCAATTCCATATTTTACCAGGACTTCTTTACGCTCCTGATTTTATCAGACGTGCTAATTCTTTTGCTTTCTTATGGCCTTACTTCAAACCACTTTAAGCTGTTAAGAAATACAGGCTTTGTCATTTCTACCATTCTACTTCGTTTATCTTTCGGAGCTCAAGGTGTGATGAATGCCTTATTAATTATTCTTGGTGGTCTTTTTGGTTACGCGATTATTAGGCTTTATTACAGTTACTTAAATACCTCAACTAACTAGTTTTTTCAATGAAACGTATCTTATTACTCTTATCTATTTTATTCTTTCAGGCTTCACTGGCTCAGGATTATTTTCTAAAACGATTTGAACCTTATCAATCGAGTATTTCAACCCCAGAATCTTTTCTGGGTTATGGCATTGGAGAACAGCACACTAGACACGATCTTATCGTTGCTTATTTAGAAAAGTTAGCCCAGCAAAGTTCTCGGGCCAAGCTTATTGATTACGGGAAAACTCATGAAGGACGCAGACTGGTTATGCTTGTCGTCTCTAGTGAAGAAAACCTAGGTAGACTAGAGGAAATAAGAGCCGAACATTTAAAATCGGTAAATCCGTTATCCAAGGAGAGCACGAACGAAGACCTTCCGCTTATAATTAACCTAGCTTATAACGTACACGGTAATGAACCTTCTAGCTCAGAGGCGGCATTGCTTTCTGCTTATACATTGACTGCCTCAGCAAATGCTGAGGTTGCTCATTTTTTAAAGCATGCGGTGATTTTTATAGACCCGACTATTAATCCGGATGGAAGAGATCGACATACTTATTGGGCAAATATGTATAAAGGTTCACCTTTGGTGGCAGATCCTCAGGATGCTGAGCACAACGAGTATTGGCCAGGAGGAAGAACCAATCATTACTGGTTTGACCTAAACAGAGATTGGGTATTGGCCGTAAACCCAGAGAGCCAAGGCAAGCTTGATTGGTACCATCAGTGGTATCCGAATGTGGTAACTGATTTTCACGAGATGGGATCTCAAAGTACTTACTTTTTTGAGCCGATGAAACCTAATGGTTCACTGGATCCGATAATGCCTCGTGAGAATTACGAAGATTTAAATGAGCTATATGGAAGTTATTTTTCGAAGGCCTTAGACTCGATCGGATCTTTCTATTTTACACGTGAAGCCTTCGATGGCACCTATCCAGGGTATGGTTCTTCATATCCTGACTTACAAGGTGGTTTAGGTCTTTTATTTGAGCAAGCTAGCTCACGTGGGCTAAAACAGACTACTGCATTTGGCGAAATCACCTTTCCGTTTACGATTCGCAATCAATACGTATCGAGCATGACCACCCTAAAGGCTGCTGTCGACAACCGTAAAATGATGCGGACTTATCAAAAAATGTTTTTTGATTCTGCTATTTCTAGAGCAGCTAAAGACCCTGTTAAAGCTTACCGTTTTTCTGAGCCAGATAGAAACAAAGTAAAGGCGTTTTTAGAGCTAATGGAACACCACAAGGTAGCCGTTTACAAAGAGGGTAATGACTATGTGATTCCTACTAAACAACCACAATATCGAATGGTGCAAACTGCTTTTGAGACCTACGAAAAATACAGGGATAGTGTTTATTACGATGCCTCAGCATGGTCTCTAGCTAACTTCTATCAATTGAACTACCGAGGGGTTTCAAAATCACCTTCATCTTTAAAACCGATTAGCTCATCTGACCTGCTGGTTAATACCGAAGTTGAAGGCAGTGCCTATGCTTACATTGTTGATGCCTTAGATTATAATGTACCCGCATTTACCTATGCTTTACAGAAGCATGGTGTCGTACCTATGGCAGCTTTTAAGCCTTTTGAGGTGAATACCGAAAAAGGTAAAGTGAATTTTAGTTATGGATCGCTTGTAATTCCTGTATCGCTTCAAAAGATTTCTAGAGATGCTTTAGCTAAGATTGTAGAACGCGAAGCTTCTCGATTAAATTTGAAGGTGCATTCAGCCAACACCGGATGGAGTACTTCAGGAATTGATCTAGGTAGTCGATCTATGAGACCCTTGAAACAACCTAAAGCAGCCATGGTTATAGGGACAGGAACTCGATCGTACGAAGCTGGTGAAATATGGCATTTGTTAGATACTCGAATAGATATGCCTATCACCAAACTCCCTGTTCGTAATCTATCTAGAGTATCGTTGGATTCGTACAACGTTCTTGTTTTAGTGTCGGGTAATTACCCAGAGTCATTTCAGAAACGATTAAAAGATTGGGTTTCTAAAGGAAACACACTCATCACGATTGGGACGGGTTCCTCTTGGGCGATCAATTCTAAATTGGTTAACGAAACTACTCTTGAAAAGACAAAAGATTCTGTTGCCCAGTTGCCTTATGTTGAGGCCAGCGAACATCGTGGTAGAGAATCTCTCGGAGGAGTATTTATTAAAGCTAAAATCGATCGAACGCATCCAGTCGCTTTTGGATATTCTGCTGATGAACTCGCTTTTTATAAGAACAATACGGTATGGCTGTCACCAAGTGAGAATGCCTATTCTACGGTAGCGAAATACACAGAGAATGCCCATATCGATGGATATATTTCTGAAAAGAATCGTTCTGAATATCTCTCAAAAGCGGCTTCAATTCTAGTAAGCTCTGTAGGTTCAGGTAGAGTGGTAATGTTTGCAGATAATCCGAACTTTAGAGGAACCTCTTACGGAATGAATCGTTTCTTCTTGAATGCGTTATTTCTTGGTGAACACATTAATACGCCTTGATTTATTGTCTTGCGGTTAGAAAGTCTATAGCCTCTTCGATATCGCTTAGGGGCTGAAGGCATGTGTTGTCAATACAGATGTAGATCAAAGTTTCATCGGCTACAAAGCGATTTTTAAAAAGCGGGGATTCTTCACTATCCTCAATACTATGTAGTGTCAAGGTGTTAGCAAATTGTCGGGTTAATAGTTCTTCGGCAAAAGATTTAGCATCTTCACCCATTACCACTACCTCATAAAAAGGATGCTGACTGTGAAGAAGATTATTAGCCCAACTTGGGAAGAAGCCGATGCTTTCACTTACCCAAGGCTGAATCCCCATGACCATTGCTTCATAACGTTTTTTATACGATTCTAACCCGGTTATATGCGAGAGGTGATAGAGGGCGGATGAAAGTGACGCGTTCGGATTAGGCAAAACCCCGTCGCTT
>PZPI01000089.1 GCA_003045935.1 Bacteroidota bacterium
CGAATCGGTATTTTCTGTTCGTCTTGTTGACAACCACTTGATAATAATAAGGTAAAGGCTAAAGCAAATTTTAAAGCCCAAGAATTTATAGTTTTTATCATATGTGTTGTCTTGAATTAGAGTGAAAATGCGACATACCTATCACCTGAAGGAGATCCTAGTTTTCCGCCGCCACACGCAATTACTACATATTCTTTTCCGCCAATTTGGTAAACAGATGGTGTTGCATAACCTGGATAGGGTAATTGTGCCTCCCAAAGCAGGTCGCCATTATCTTGATCGAAAGCTCTTATCTTTGAGTCTTTAGTCGCCGCGATAAAACCTTTGAATATTTTAAACTCAGTAATTAGGAGGTGCCTATTATTGTTGAGGTCAGAAATTTAAACGAGATTAGGGAATGCTTGCACTATTCGAATAGAATTGAAAGATTGTTGTTAGATAATATGAGTCTTAAAGCAGAGTAGTAACGGCTATACAATTCAACTAAAAAGCCATCGAATTTGCGATGGCTTTTCGGTTTGCTTCCCTTGTTATTCAAAGTTATAGCATAACTAAATCTTTTAGTTGATTAGGCTTTACTTGCCGTTCTGAATAGGGTCTGTGTTGGGCATGAGTTTATTTAGTATGAAATAAACTGGACAAAACTTAGTCATTGGGCTTATCAGTTGAAGTCCGCCAACAGCTACTGCGATCCATATAAAATTTAAGTTGGAGGTGTATAGTGTTAAACCTGCACTAATTAAATACAACACGCCAACGATAGCATCATGTGCTCTTACTTTAAAAACATTTTTTTCCATTTTTTATAAATTTAGATTGATAATTATTTAGGAGATTTTACAAACCCATTCATGGCTATAATTTTTCCATTCTCTAGCTGAAAAGCATCCATCCAATCTACTTTTTGAAGGTTTCCATCAGGGGTTTCTATGTCAGCTTGATCCCACATTAAAACCCATTCATGACCATTTTCACCAACCACAGAGATACTCACACCTACTGAATAATTCTTCAATGTGATTTGGGTAAAGTTGGCTTCCATAAATTCTAATAGAGCTGATTTACCTTCAATGGTTGATCCATCTTCCATATAGAAAACGGCATTATCGGCTACAAAACTTCCGACTGCTTCAAAATCTTTTGCAATCATACCCTGATGCATCTTTTCGATTATTAAGATATTCTCGGGGTTACCAATTCTGAAATTATCGGTATAGGTAGGTTTAAACTGTTTATCTACAGTAGCTATCTCTGTCTTAGTTTGTTCAGTTTCTTGGTTAGCGCATGAGATGAATACGCCTAAAATTGTAAGTAATAGAATTTTTTTCATTGTGTTTAATTTATGATTTAACCTGCGAAGATGTACGCACATCCATTATTTTGGGCACGACCTAGTGCCCATACCCCTGAGGGTACGAGTTTGATACCTGGTAAAATACCATCTACCATTTCCTGATAAACTTCATCTGGATTTAGATTCATCTTTGCTGCGACTGCTGAGCCATAAACTTTAGTGGCTAAATCACAAACGCAGAAAAGAGATCCTCTATCTTGAAGGTCTTTTATTCCTTGTATCGGTGGCAAGGGCATATCCCCCTCTTGTGGTTCATAAACCGTATTCCTAAGAGAAGGTTTTCCTGTCTTATTATCATTGAATGAAACGAGTTCACCGAGCTGAAATTTTTCCCATACTGCCGAGTTGAAAGCAAAAACAATTCCTGAATGACGTAATACAGTCATTGCGGTCATATCGCTATCACTTACACCTACAGAGTTATTGGATTGTAAAAAAGCCCAATTCCAAACAATAGGCAATGTATTGTGAGGTTGACTTCCATCATAAACTACTCGATGTTCACCTTTTATGTTATCGAACCATTTTGTGAGTTCCTCATTATTGATGGGTACACTGCCTTGCACCTCCTTTAGATTTTCAAAGTCACTTAGAAAGTTTGGAAAAGCTGTGGCTCCCACCCCTAATGCAAGGGTTGAAAAGAAATTTCTTCTGTCTAAATTCATAATCGGATATTTAGTCTTTAATGGGGGCTACCTTGAACTTCATAGTCTTAGCTACAAAGTCAACTTCTCCACTTACGATATTAAAAACTCCATTGGTCGCATCGTTGTCTAAGGAGTACATTTTAAAAATTTTACCTTCTTTCTTCCAGAGGCCTTGAAGCGATCCGTTAACTACCTGCTCGCCAATTTGGGTCCATGCGAATCCGGTAAATTCACCTTGCCCCTCAGCATCGAAATAGTTAGTAAAAGAGTAAGATAAATAGGCTTTACCGTAAGGGCCAGCGTCTCCTGACGCTGCGATTTGCCAATTTTTTCCGTCAGTTGTCATCGCCGAGTCGATAACAAAATCTGCATTAAAAGTTTCTCCCCAAGTAATGTCCTGAGCGAAAGTTATTCCGCAACTCATTACGATTAAAAAAAAGATATTTTTCATTTTAAGTGGATTCAGGTTCGATTCTAATATAAGTTGTATTTTGCAATAAACAATCTTTAATCATGAAAAAAATTTACGCCATCCTACTATGCGCATTTGTACTAATCAGTTGCGATTTTGATAAAAGTGAGAATCAAACAGTTACCGAAGAAGAAGTCATAGAGATTTTTAATGACATGTTTTATGCACTCGACAACGATCTTGATCGCTTCGAGAACTATGTAACTGATGATTTCTTAATCTATGAAATTGGAAGAAAGTTTAATCTGGACGAATTTCTTGAATTTGTAAAAGGCTTTGGGAAATTTGAATCAAACCGGACGTTTAAGAATCTAAGAATTGATTTAGATGAAAACTCTGCACACGTTTCTCTAGAACACATCGGTGAATTTAACCTTGAATCACCAACACCAGATGGAGAGACTTATTTGTACTATGAATGGTTAGAAAGTGCTTATTTGGTAAAACAAAATGGTGAACTAAAATTTAAATTTTATTTCTCTCAACAAGTGAATTAACTTAACTTCTTAGAAGATTCGAAGAGTATATAATGATTTATAATAAGCAATTCACTTTCTCCTGCTTACTATTTCTGTCCTCATTTTGGATGATCTATTCTCAAATAGACACTTTAAATGTCTATAGCGAGGTCATGCATAAGACGATACCTAATATTGTGTTAACTCCAGAGGATTATTCTTCAACCGATGAAAAGAGACCGGTTTTATTTTTACTTCACGGAGCTGGGGGTGACTTTTCAGACTGGATTTCTAAAGCACCAATTATTCAACAACTTTCTAACGATTTAGATTTTATAATTGTTTGTCCTGATGGTGGAGATACAAGTTGGTATTTTGATAGTCCGATTGATCAGCATATGCAATATGAGACATACATAGTAAAAGAGTTAATACCTGCAGTAGAGAAGAATTACTCGGTCTCATCTCAAAAGGAGCAAAGGGCAATCACGGGCTTAAGTATGGGAGGCCATGGAGCATTATACTTAGCGTTTAGACATCAAGATATTTGGGGAGCAGCAGGTTCAATGAGTGGCGGGGTCGACATCCGATCATTTCCAGATAACTGGGATATAGCCAAACGACTAGGGCCTATTTCTGAGAATAAAGCTTTATGGGATAAAAATGCGGTGATTAATATGCTCAATCTTATCAATGATGATCTTAGTTTAATTCTTGATTGTGGTTATGACGATTTCTTCTTTGATGATAATAAAAGGATGCATGAAGAACTACTCAAGAGAGGAGTAGATCACGTTTATATTGAACGGCCAGGAGCCCATAACTGGGATTATTGGAGAAATTCAGTAAAGTATCAACTCATGTATTTTAAAGACTTCTTTAGAGGGAACTAGATTTAATTATTCCTGGATCGTCTTTCTGAAATTCTTCATCGCTTCACTCGGAGCTACTTTGAACTTTCCATCTTTCCAGTAATTCGTAGGGTAAGAATCGAGCTCTTCTAGCGTATCAAAGCTTTCATTATCAATTTCTTCAGTGTGGCCTTCTGCTAAAATATAGGTGTACTCTTCTGTTTGACTTAGCCCAAAAGAAATGTCAAGATCGACACGATTGACTTTGCGTCCGCCAATTAAGGCCTTCTTTTTTTCAATAAATGAAAGAGGGCGATTGACACTTACCTTGGTATCCTCTTCTAGTCGGCCGAAATAGTGACGATAGTTTCCATCATTGAATTTCTTATATAAGAATTGACCTTGTACTCTGGGCTCAGAATATTCGAATCCCATAAGCTTTATTGATTTTAAAGGCTTGGTATTGATAAATTTGAACTGTAATAGCGCTTTATCTTGTTCAGAGATCCATAACTCTCCATAGAATTGTGCTTTCGACTTTTCTTTGAAGGCTACTACATGAACCCATTGCTCCTTGAATAAGGTGTAATTAATGATTTGAAAATCGAATCGTTTAGGTTTTTCATAAACGGTAATGATCGGATCTGACTCATCAGGTTGATACTTCTTGAGTTCTTTTAATCTTTGATATCCTGCCGCAGAGGCTTCTACATGCTTCTCCCTTCTTACTATGGTATCGCTAGTTAATGAGTCCTTTTTTTTGCTTAGGTTATCGAGATCAATATCATCTTCCTCTATTTTTCCTCCAAATATGCCAGACTTTACCTTGAAGTAATTGCCCTTACTCAGACTCTCTTCAATTTTTTCAATGAAGAATTCTGCTATATTTTCTGCGTCAATTTTACTTGACTCTTCCTCTAATTCAAACCCGCGAAGTAAGCGCACTGATTCTCCTAAGCTATCATTTTGTGTGAGTTTATAAAGCGCTTCTGTGTGCAAAGAAGATTGCTTCGGCACGCTTTGAGTGATTTGATTAATGAAATTAGGGTCTATTTGTTCTATTGTCGATTCCTTGAGGTCAAGGTTCAAATCGACCTTGTTCAGTTCTGAGTGTCTTAGAAAATAGGTACGTTCTTGATCTTCGAATTTGCTCGAAGACATCATAACTTTTTTTGATTCCATTACTAGTTCTAAAGCCGATAAATTACTGTTGCCAACGATCACTTCGTTGAGTAAAATAGGTTTCTGACCTAGATCTAATGTGTCGGTTTCTAGGATAAGCGGAGACGAGGGTTGTTGAGAATATAATATTTGGACGATAAATAGAACCAGGATCCAAGGCTTCTTCATGATAATTAGACGGTTCAGATCCTAAAATGTTACTAAATACTATAATTCATTAAGGTAAACATTCAATGTTTTCATTTTTGAAGTTAATCGATCAATTGCTTCGGCGTATCTCAGATCCCAGGCATTTAAATTATCTATTCGTTTTAATGCCACTTCGTACTCTATTCCTGGTAACATCCATGAGGCATAACCACTGAACGGGTCAGTCGATGCATAGAGAGAACGGTACCAAGCTCCGTAATCCATTCCCTTTTCTTCAATGAAGCTTTTTTCTAGTCCAATGAGCAGAGTGTTTATTTCTTTCAGAATCTTATTATTCAGCTCTTGAGATGAAATTCTTAGCAGTGATTTATTCAACTCAATAGCTATCTCCTCTAAGGATTGAATTGATTTTGACGATGAAGCAAACCCTTCGAATTCAGAATAATAATTTTTCACCTTTTCGGTTGCTGAAGAAAAATGAAGTCTAAGGTCTACAGGATAGCGCATAATATCATAGTCTACTATGGCTCGCTCAGACAATCTCAAGGCCATTAGCCCTGCAAGCTTTTCTATGGTTGGCCCCATTTGAAATTCTGGATCGACAAAAGTGGAGTAATAGTGAAAACTGTCGTAGTTTGAGTGATATGCGGTAGGCCCACCTGCT
>PZPI01000090.1 GCA_003045935.1 Bacteroidota bacterium
AATTTAAGGTATTCAGCGGTATACGAATCCTTAGATTTTATCACTTCTTCAGGAGTTCCAACCGTAAGTAGTTGTCCACCCTTATTTCCTCCAACTGGTCCCAAATCAATAATATGATCTGCACATTTAATGAGATCAAGGTGATGTTCAACAACAATAACCGTATGTCCGTTTGCAATAAGAGCAGTGAATGAATCTAAAAGGAGCTTGATATCGTGAAAGTGTAATCCTGTGGTTGGTTCATCAAATATAAAAAGGGTTCGTGAACTATTATTTCCTTTACTAAGAAATGAGGCGAGCTTAATTCTTTGAGCTTCACCGCCAGATAAAGTCGCAGAAGATTGCCCGAGCTGAACATACCCTAAGCCTACATCGATTAAAGGTCGCAGCTTTCTAGCAATCTTATACTCACCGTGAGTTTCAAAAAAATCATAAGCCTCTTGCACCGTGAGTTTTAAAAGATCATGAATATTCTTTTCTTGGAATTGAACCTCAAGAACCTCTTCTTTGAATCGAGTTCCTTTACATGCCTCACAGATGAGCACAACATCTGCCATAAACTGCATTTCTACGGTTACTTCACCGTCACCTTTACATTGATCACAACGCCCGCCATCAATATTAAAAGAGAAATGTTTTGCCTTGAACTGATTGAGCTTGCTTCTCTTTTGACGTGCCATCAACTCTCGGATATCATCATACGCTTTAATATAGGTGACTGGGTTAGATCTTGAAGAGCGTCCGATTGGGTTTTGATCTACCATTTCAATGGCTTCAATTCTATTTAAACTTCCACCTATATGATCGTGTTCTAATGCTTTAGGGCCATGACCTTGAAGATGTTTTAAGAGCGCAGGATAAAGGATACCTCTGATGAGAGTACTTTTTCCACTACCTGAAACCCCAGTTACTACGGTTAAGCAATCTAATGGAATACTTACATCAATATTCTTTAAGTTATGGGCACGTGCTCCTTTGATATTGATAAAGTATTTGGGTTTTATTCGTTTTTCAGGAACGGGTATTTCTAATCTTCCGGTTAAGTATTTGGCTGTAATAGAATCTGACTTTAAAAATTGTTCAGGCGTTCCTTCCGCTACAACCTCACCTCCTAGGCTACCCGCTAATGGTCCAATATCGATGAGATAATCGGCTGACTTCATAATATCCTCATCATGTTCCACTAAAATAACGGTGTTTCCTAAATCTCTAAGGTCTTGCAGGACTTCAATGATTTGATGAGTGTCTTTCGAGTGTAGACCAATGGTAGGTTCATCAAGAATATACATGGATCCCACAAGGCTACTTCCTATAGCATTAGCAAGGTGTATACGCTGGCTTTCACCACCTGATAATGTACTCGATTTTCTGTTTAGGGTTAAGTAGCCCAATCCTACCTTAACCAAGTACGCTAATCTAGAAGTAATCTCGATAATAATTCGGTCTGATATCGCTTTATCATGTTTGTTTATATTGAGGCTCTTTATCCAATCTAGCAAGTCCTCAGCAGGCATTAGTAGTAACTCTGCAATACTTTTATCCGCAACTTTTACGTAAGAAGCTTCTTTGCGAAGACGCTTGCCTTCACATTCTGGACACTCTGATCGCCCGCGGTATCTAGAAAGAAGTACACGGTTTTGAATTTTATAGTTTTTTTCTTCGATTTTCTCGAAAAACGCACCGATGCCTGTAAATAACTTTCGTTCTTTCCAAATAATTAATTTCGTTTCATCGCTGAGTTCAAACCAAGGCTTGTGGATGGAGATACCAACAGATGCAGCTTTAGCTATAAGCTTATCCTTATATCTTATAAATCGATCGGTGTTCCATGGAGCAATAGCTCCTTCATAAATTGACAAGCCGGTATTAGGAATTACAAGGGTAGGGTCAATGCCAATTAAATCGCCGTATCCTTCACATTTTTTACAAGCCCCTAATGGATTATTGAAGCTAAATAGATGTATACTGGGCTGATCGAAGGTTATACCATCCTTTTCGAAACGATCGTTGAATATCTGTTTCAAATCAGTATCCATCGATTCAATGTGTAAGGTACCTTTACCTTCGAAGAAAGCGTTGTCAACCGCCGCTGAAAGGCGATTTTTAAAATCTTCATCTTCTTTTCTGACGATAATTCGGTCGACTACTAATTCGAAATCTCCTTTAAAATCTTCAGGTAGTTGATCAATTCGATAAACCTTATCATTGAACTTTACCCGAGCAAAACCTGCTTCTGAATATAATTGAGCAAGTTTATGAGCCTCTCTTTTCTCACCAGTGTGTATTGGTGCAATTAGTAGCCATTTAGAGCCCTCCTCCTGGGAAATTACGAACTCAACAACGTCAGAAACTGAATCTCGTTTGACAAGTTCTCCAGAAATAGGAGAATAGGTTTTGCCTATCCTTGCGTATAAGAGTTTTAAGTAGTCGTAAATTTCTGTAGTCGATCCGACAATTGAACGGGGATTTGAGTTGGTCACCTTTTGTTCAATGGCAATTGCTGGGGCTATACCGGTTATATGATCTACCTTAGGTTTATCTAACTTTCCTAAGAATTGTCGTGCATAACTTGATAAACTTTCCACATATCTACGTTGTCCTTCAGCATAAAGGGTGTCAAAGGCTAAAGATGATTTACCAGAACCCGATAAGCCAGTGATAACGGTAAAACTATTGCGAGGTATACGTACATCGATATTTTTCAAATTATGAAGTCGCGCTCCTTTGATGTGTATGTGACTAGCTTTCAATACTTAGACTTTAAATACTGATTAATGACTGATTTTCTGCCGATCGTCTTAGTGATAATGTCTTTCTCTAAATTCCATCCTCGAGCCGGAGAGTATTCGCGACCGTACCAAATAATCTGTAGATGGAGATCGTTCCATTTATCTTTAGGGAAAAGGCGCTTTGCGTCTCTTTCCGTTTGAACGACATTCTTGCCGTTTGAGAAACCCCAACGATACATTAATCGATGAATATGTGTATCAACAGGGAAGGCTGGTACTCCGAAGGCTTGTGAAACCACTACACTTGCTGTTTTATGACCAACAGCAGGTAATTGTTCTAATGCCTCTAAATCATTGGGTACTTCACCTTGGTACTTATCGATGAGAATTTGAGATAATCCGTGTATTCCTTTCGATTTCATAGGAGATAACCCAACCGGTCTAATTATCTCTCTTATTTCTTCAACGCTCATCTTTACCATATCGTATGGGTTATCTGCTCGTTCGAAAAGGAGTGGGGTAATCTGATTAACACGTACATCCGTACTTTGTGCTGATAGCAGAACAGCAACTAATAAAGTGTAGGGGTCTTTGTGATCAAGAGGTATAGGAATTTCAGGATATAATTTAACAAGGGTTTCCATACAGAAATTCACTTTATCACTCTTAGTCATAAATCGGTAACTTTATAACAAAAATAGTTATGAATACACTTAAAGTAGGAGATAAGGCTCCTGATTTTCAAGTTTTAAATCAAAATGAAAACCTCGTACAAAGTTCTGACCTAAAAGGAAAGGCTTATATACTTTTCTTTTACCCTAGAGCAAGTACCCCAGGATGTACTGCCGAAGCATGCAGTTTAAATGATAAATTTTCAGAATTAAGGAAAAAAGGATTTGAGATTTTCGGGGTAAGCGAAGATACTCCTGCAAAACAAATGAAGTTCAAGGAAAAATATGCTTTCACCTATGATTTACTGGCGGATACCGAACATCATTTAATTGATGCCTATGGCGTATGGGGGCCTAAAAAGTTCATGGGGAAAGAATACGATGGGCTTCATCGTACCACCTTTATTATTGATGCTGATGGAATCGTTAGTCACGTAATCAATAAGGTCAGAACCAAAGATCACGCGGATCAAATTCTTGAACTCTTAGGATAGAATATTCTTGTAGGGGAAAATCTCTTCTGAAACTTTAATGTTTTTGAAGAGGTTTTTTTCTTTAATAATATCTGCAATTCCTTCCGGTAGCATCTCCTCCCATCCCGGTTGATTATCAGCAATTTTTTGAAGTATTTCTCTTGAGAAAATGTCTAAGTTTTTCTCATCGAAATCTTCGATATCCTTCACTTTACCGTTGTGCTTAAAGAATTTATAGAGGTCTTTCATTCGAGGGTGAACCTTGATATTGTCACTATTTAAAATAGCCCCAGTACTAGGGTCTTTCATAGGATAGAGATAGACCTTTACATTCTTGAAGAATAACTTTCCAAATGCCTCTAGAATTCCTCCACTTAAGTGGCGATAATACTTCTCGTCAAAAACATCAATAAGGTTGTTAAGCCCCATAGTCAAACCAATGCGGTTTTTTGTGTATTTGTGGAAATATTCAACCAGTTTATAGTATTCTTGAAACTTTGAAATCATCACAGTGTGCCCCAGAGAACTTAATAGTTCTGCTCGAGCTAGAAAATCTTTCTCATCGATATCCCCATGGGCTTTAAGGTTATCAAGAGTAATTTCGAAAATTACCTCGGTATTCTTTTGATTTACCTTTTCCTCGCTCATGAAAATCTTACTCGATTTATTCAACATATCGATATTGACTCGAGTAACCGGTCTAAAACTACCACGTAATGCGAGAATGTTTTTCTTGTAAAGTAAAGCGGCAGGTAATAGGTTATTACCATCTGGACCAAACATGACCGCTTCAGTCATATTGTTTTTGATCAGCTGTAAACTCATTAATCGATTGTCTACCTGTTCAAAATGAGGACCAGAGAAATTAATCATGTCAATCTCTAAGGTGTCTTTGTCAATATGGTCGTAAAGATATTTAAGTAGTTTTTTTGGCTCGTAATGCTTGTAAAATGCACCGTAGATCAAATTAACGCCTACAATACCACATGTTTCTTGCTGTAATCTAGCTTCATTTTGTTTGAAACGAACGTGCAAAATGATTTCATTGTACACTTTTTGATTCGGTTCAAGTTGAAATTTAATTCCTAACCAACCATGACCTTTGTACCGTTTTGAGAAATCGATGGTTGCTACCGTATTAGCATAAGTGAAAAAGAGATAATCAGAATTCTGAGATTTATCAATACGCTCTTCGAGTAGATTCGTTTCGTGGGAGAGCATTTTTCGAAGTCGAGATTCTGTCACATATCTCCCGTCGTGTTCGGTACCATAAATAGCGTCGCTGAATGATTTATCATAAGCACTCATTGCCTTGGCAATAGTTCCAGAAGCACCTCCTGCTCTGAAAAAATGGCGTGCAGTCTCTTGTCCTGCACCAATCTCAGCGAATGAACCGTAAATATCTTTGTTTAGGTTAATTCGAAGGGTCTTATCCTGTATAGAGGGGACTACTTCGTACTCACTTTCTCGAAAAACAATTTTACTCATGATTTATACAGCTAACGTTACAAAGGTAACAAGTAATCGAGTGAATGCTTGGAAATTTAACGCTAATTTTAGGGTGTGAAAGGCAGTATTACATTAACATTTTTAGGAACCGGAACTTCTCAAGGAATTCCCGTGATTGGAAGTGATCATCCGGTCTGTCTAAGTGCGGATAACAAAGATAAAAGACTGCGCAGTTCTGTTTTAATTGAAGGTGCTGAAACCAATGTAATTATCGATTGTGGGCCAGATTTTCGACAACAACTTCTTAAGAACCCGGTAAAACGGTTGGACGCAGTGCTTATTACCCACGAACATGCAGATCATACGATGGGTTTAGATGATATA
>PZPI01000091.1 GCA_003045935.1 Bacteroidota bacterium
TAGATCACTTTGTGGCCAACTGGGCTGCACACGGGACCCCTTTAAAAGCCGCCTACACGCTACCTTATAAGCGTTTTATTGTGTTAGGGGTAGACCAAGATATCCAGAAGGCTTCAGGTTGCTCTATTGATAGCTCAGTTCGTTTTATTCAAGAGATCGAGAAAGAATTTCAAGTAACCCTACTCGATAAAATGAATGTTACCTTCAAACAAGGTGAATTCTTAGCTTACAAATCTCTATCAGACTTTAGAAAGATGGCTAAGGACAAGGCCGTTTCAGCAAATACTATTGTATTTAACAATCTGGTTGAAAACAAGGAGGAGTTTGAGACTCATTGGGAAGTGCCTGCAAGTGATAGTTGGCATTCACGATTTTTGTAACTTAACTCAATGATCAATAAATATACTGGGATGCTGCTAATAATTTTAGCATCCATTCAATCCTACGCTCAGTCTATAAATTCTAGTGTGCTTGATGCTGACGATCGATATCGTCAAAATATTTGGGTAGATAGTGTTTATAATCAAATGACTTTTGAGGAGAAGGTAGGGCAGCTTATCATTGTTTTTACCGACTCAAAACCTTCTGAAGACGAGCCCGAGCGTATAGAAGCACTTATCAATGATCAACATATTGGAGGGCTTTTATTCTCTGTAGGTAGTCCAGAAAGGCAATTAGAACTTACTCGTCGTTATCAGGAATCTTCTAAAATTCCACTTCTAATGACTATGGATGCCGAATGGGGGCTTAGTATGCGATTAAAACCATCGTTTGCCTTTCCTTGGAACATGACTTTGGGTGCAACTAGGGATGCTGAGCTTATTAGACGGGTAGGCGAACGAATCGGCGCTCATAACAGACGTGTAGGTATTCATATGAATTATGCTCCAGCGGTAGACTTGAATACCAACCCACTTAATCCAATTATCGGAAACCGATCTTTTGGCGAAGATCCCAAGGCGGTTAGTGAGGCAGCTGAAGCATTTTATTCGGGTATGTGGAGTGAAGGTGTTATGGGTTCAATAAAGCATTTTCCGGGGCATGGAGATACCTCGGCAGATTCACACCATGCTTTGCCTGTGGTTTTGGCTGATCGTAAACAATTAGACACCCTTGAATTGATTCCATTTAAACGAATGATTGATGCTGGTGTTCATTCGGTGATGGTAGCGCATTTAGCACTTCCAAAATTAAAAGGTGCCAAAAATGATCCGGCATCGATTTCTTATCATATATCCACTGAGCTACTTCAAGACCAACTCGGTTTTAATGGTTTAGTAATCACCGATGCCTTAAACATGAAAGGAGTGAGTGAGGGGATTAGTCAAAATGAAGTTGGTCTAAAAGCTTTTGAAGCAGGGGCAGATATTCTTCTATACCCGCTTGATGTAAAGGCTACCACAGACATTTTAATAGACAAAATTAAAGGCTCCTCTTACTTACAAAAACGACTCGAACAATCGGTTAGAAAGATTCTTAAATCTAAATACTTATTAGGGCTAAATAATTTAAAAATACCTTCATTAGAAAGATTAAGTAAAGAAATTGAAACTGTTGAAGATCAGTTGTTAAGAGAACAAGTTTTTGAGTCAGCAATAACAATGATTGACGACAATAAAAACCTTCCACTTTCGATTTCAAATCGATACTTATATGTGTCTTCTGAATCAGAAGATGATCATTCGTTTTACGAATCGTTAGTGAGATACGCTGCCGTCGAGAAGGTCTCTTTTTCTGACTTGAATACTCTTGAATTGCAAGATTATGCTGCAGTTATTATAGGTCACCTACCAGACACCAGTACTCCTTGGAAGAAAACCGGTTTTTCAGAAGAATTTATAAGCGATCTAGGGCAGATAGAATTATCAACTATTCCAGTAATAATTGCGCATTTAGGAAGTCCTTATGCTCTAAATGTCTTGTCTGAAACCAATGCTTCAATATTGGTAGGCTATCAAAACACGTCTGAATCCCGAAGTGCTGCTGCACAAGCCATTTTTGGAGCAATCGCAGTCAAGGGAAAATTACCCGTTACCGTGAACCATCGATTTAAGGTAGGAATGGGAGTGTCTTACCCCGCTAAGAACTTAATTTCATACTCTAAGGTTCCTGAGAGAGTGGGTTTTTCTAGTAATCAACTAAAAGAAGTAGATCGGCTAATTGATAGAGTAGTAGATGAGGAAATGGCGCCTGGAGGTCAAGTGATCATCGCTCGAAAGGGAAAGGTGGTATACGAGCGCAATTTTGGGTATCAGACCTATAAAAAAAAAGTTCCCATTGAATGGGATACCCGTTACGATATCGCTTCAGTAACAAAAATCGCAGCGACCCTTCCACTTGTCATGCGCGCTCAAGAAAGAGGTGAAATAAGCCTTGGAGATCGCTTTTCAAATTGGTTTAAGGAGTTAGAAGGCACAGAAGTTGGTCAAACACCACTTATAGCTGCCCTTTCGCATCATGGGAGATTACCTGCTTGGATACCCTTCTACAAAGAGACCTTAGATAAAAACCAGCGCCCATCTTCTCGATTTTACAACTTCGATGAAACCAATGAATTTGGTATAGCCGTGAGTGAATCACTGTTTCTTAAGTCTGATTATTCAAAACAGATGTTTCAGCGGATCAAAGAATCAAGTCTTGAGTCAAGAAAGTATCGCTATAGCGATTTGCCTTATTATCTCATTTTTTGGCATTTTACCAATCGTTATGGGGCATTTGACAAGCAAATTGAATCATTTTTATACCAGCCAATGGGATTGAGCTTTACTTCATATAATCCTATTCAAGTTACTGATAAAGAGAATATTGCCCCTTCTGAAATTGATTCGTATTTTCGATATGATCTACTTCAGGGTTATGTGCATGACATGGGCGCAGCCATGATGGGGGGAGTTGCAGGTCATGCAGGTGTTTTTAGTAATGCAAATGATCTTGCGAAACTTATGCAGATGTATCTTCAAGGGGGTTCTTACGGCGGTGAGCAATTTTTACAACCTTCTACGATAAGAAGATTTAATACTTGCTATTATTGTCATCAAGGTAATCGACGAGGGATAGGATTCGATAAACCTCAACTAGAAGGTGAAGGATCTACTTGTGGATGCGTTTCTCCTAAATCCTTTGGTCATTTAGGTTTTACAGGAACTTATGTATGGGCTGATCCTGAAAAAGAGTTAGTGTATGTGTTTCTTTCGAATAGAACTTACCCAAGCATGGATCGCAATCTCTTAGGTAAGACCAATATGAGAACAGAGATTCAAAGAATGATTTATGCGTCTCTGCTTTAGTATTATGGTACTATCTTTGATAAAATTCGAGCTGTGAAAATTGCAATGGTTTGTTATCCCACCTTTGGTGGAAGCGGTGTAGTCGCTACTGAGCTAGGAATGGCACTTGCTCGAGCGGGTCATGAGGTACATTTTATCACCTACAGTCAACCCGTACGTTTAGCCTTATTAGAAAAGAATATTTTTTATCACGAGGTAGATGTTCCCGAGTACCCATTATTTAAACACCAACCCTACGACCTAGCCCTTTCGAGTAAATTGGTAGATACGGTCAAGGCGTATAAAATTGAAGTACTTCACGTTCATTATGCTATACCGCATGCCTATGCGGGGTATATGGCTAAAAAGATGCTTAAAGAAGAGGGCATAATTATCCCAATGATTACAACCCTTCATGGTACAGATATCACCCTGGTAGGTAGTCATCCTTTCTACAAGACTGCTGTAACCTTTAGCATCAATAAATCAGACATTGTTACCGCAGTTTCTGAAAATCTTAAGGACACTACCTTCGAAATGTTTGAGGTAAATCGAGAAATAGAGGTTGTTCCCAATTTCATTGATGCCGCTAAGTTTGCAGAAACGCAAAAGCAACCTTGCGATAGAAATTTAATGGCGCTGAAGGAGGAATTCATCATCACCCACGTGAGTAATTTTAGGCCTGTTAAGCGCATCGAGGATGTTATCTTGGTATTTAAGCAGATCCTCGATAAGCATCCGGCTGTTTTAGTTATGGTAGGTGAAGGACCAGACCGCATCAAAGCTGAGCGACTATCGAAAGAGCTTGGTATTTATTCAAAGGTTAAATTTCTAGGCAATAGTGTTGAGATTGATCGCGTATTATGTATGAGTGATTTGTTTCTTCTGCCTTCGAGACAAGAGAGTTTCGGTTTAGCCGCGCTTGAAGCTATGATTAACAAAACCCCCGTTATTTCTTCTAATGCTGGCGGACTCCCTGAAGTGAATATTCATGGGGTATCTGGGTACGTTACTGAAATTGGTGATATTGAAAAGATGAGTGAATACGCATTAGCTATTCTTAAGGATTCAAAGACCCTTAATACATTCAAGGAGAATGCTAAAAAAACGGCTTTAGCCTTTGACCTTCCAAAAGTTCTTCCTCTTTATGAGTTGATTTATGAAAAGGCTTATAAAGCCAGAAATCAAAATAGTGAGTTGTAAGCTAGCCTTTCTTCGCTACCTCACTTTTTAAATACCACTGCACAAACCGCTTAAGACCTTCATCAATAGAAGTGTTTGGAGCATAGCCATAATCTTCGATAAGATCACTGACCTCGGCATAAGTTTGACTCACATCACCGGGCTGCATGGGCATCAGTTCTTTTTTAGCTGTCTTACCCAGGTGCTTTTCTAGGGTAGCGATAAAATCACCAAGCTGCTCTGACTTGTGATTACCTATGTTGTAAATCTTGTAGTTGTCTTTTGCAGGATTTTCAATGATACGAACAAGACCTTCTACGATATCATCGATATAAGTGAAGTCTCTCCGCATTTCTCCATTATTGAACACCTTGATCGGCTCATTGCTTAAAATCGCCTTGGTAAATAGGTAATACGCCATGTCGGGTCTACCATAAGGGCCATAAACGGTAAAGAATCGAAGCCCTGTAGTGTTGATGTTATACAAGTGACTGTAGGTATGTGCCATCAGTTCGTTTGCCTTTTTGGTAGCAGCATATAAACTAATCGGATGATCTACCTGCTGATCAGTGCTAAACGGTACCTCTTTCGATTCTCCGTAGACGCTAGAACTACTGGCATAGATGAGATGATCAATACCTGCATGACGTACCTCTTCTAAGATATTACCAAAGCCGACAAGGTTACTCTGAATATACACCGATGGGTTTTCAATGCTGTAGCGAACTCCCGCTTGGGCAGCTAAATGACAGACCTTATCGATCGGATGTTTTTTAAACACCCCACTTAGAGCCTTTGCATTAGATACATCAACGCGGTAGAAGATAAAGTTCGGATAAACCTCAGAGAGACAAGAAATTTCATCAAGCTCGGCCTCTACTCGAGCAATTCCTAACTCGCTCAGTCTTGCGAATTTAAGATCAGGGCTATAATAGTCGTTGATATTATCGACACCAATAACCTCATGCCCGGCCTCTAAAAGCCGTTTACTCAGGTGATAGCCTATAAAACCCGCTGCACCAGTTACTAATACCGTCATTCTCCTATGGTATAAACTTTAAACCCTTGTTCTTTAAGGGCAGTTTTATCAAGCAGTCGTCTACCATCGAAGATAAAGGCAGGCTTGAGCATCTGATTAAAAATGCGAGCGTAATCA
>PZPI01000092.1 GCA_003045935.1 Bacteroidota bacterium
CTTCGACTTGAGCACCGGCTGTCACTCCTTTATGAGCGATTGGAGTAGCCATTGCAATGGCGTTACTCCAATGGTGTCCGGGTAATCCTGGAATATTTGAGGGAAATCGTAGTGTTACGGTTGGAATCGTCCATGAAACATCCCCAATATCATCACTTCCTCCGCTCACTGGCCTTTCGACGGGAAGTCCTAGGGGTCTAAGTTCATTGGCTAATCCATCTAAAGACTTATTTCCTAATTCTTTCTGAACGGCCTTAGCTAAAATCTGATCCTTTTCTGACCAGTCTGGGAGACCCACCACTTCAATATTCTTATGCATTGTTTCTGCTATGCTTTTATTAAAGTGCCTGGGCCAAGCAGTACCTAATATTTTGTAACTCATTTTTGTCCCGGTCATTAATGCTGCTCCTTTAGCGATATCTTTTGATGTTTCAAACATCTCCATAATTCCTTCGTAGGTGATATCCCTAAAGTAGTACCAGATGCTTGATTTTGAGGGTACAACGTTCGGCTGATCACCACCGTCAGAAATAATTGAATGGGAGCGTTTAAGAGGATCTAGATGTTCTCGCTTGTAATTCCAACCGATATTCATAAGCTCGGTAGCATCAGCAGCACTTTTCCCTCTCCAAGGAGCTCCAGCGGCATGAGCTGCATCACCCTCAAAGGTGAATTCTACTGAAATTAAACCAGTACCTGAAGAGGCTCCCCAAGAAACTCCCATATTGCTGCTTACATGTGTAAAAATGCAAGCATCAATCCCTTTAAATAAACCATCCCTTACGAACCAAGCTTTGGAAGCAACAAGTTCCTCGGCGATACCTGGCCATAATATTAGAGTTCCCTCTAGATCGTTCTCCTTCATAACTTGTTGAACGGCTAAAGCTGCTGTAATGTTCAGTGGAATACCAGCATTGTGACCTTCACCATGCCCGGGGGCTCCTTCTACAATAGGCTTGTGATAGGCTACTCCAGGATATTGCGAGGCTTTAGGAATACAATCAACATCACTCCCTAAAGCAATCACAGGCCCATTACCTTTTGACCATTTAGCTATCCAAGCGGTAGGAATTCCCGATAGTCCTCGCTCAATTTTAAATCCATTTTTTTCTAATATTCCAGTGAGGTAATTGGAAGATTCATTCTCGTGAAATCCAAGTTCTGAAAAACTGAAAATCTTATCAACCATCACCTGGCTTAGTTTTTTGTTTTCAATTACAATTTCAGAGACCCTAGCTTTCATTGATTCGATCTGGTCATCATCAAAATTTCTTTGAGCTAGAAGATTACTTTGAAGAAGTAAAAAACAAACAATAAATACTTTTGTAAGAGTTACTTTCAATTGCATATTTATGGTTTTAGATTCTTTTAAATGTACGAGAACTTTCGCTGATCTTGAAAGAACTAACTTGCTTATGGAATCTGAACGATTATATTTTAAATAAAAATGCTAAGATTTGCTGTTGTATGAAAAAATTACTGACCATAGTTACCAATCTACTTTTTCTATGCATTGTTGGTTTTGTTTCGGGCCAAGATTTTAAGCCTAAAACTAGTTCGGAGCTTTATCATGATCTTCAAAGATTGAATTTCTTGGGTAATGTATTGTATGTCGCTGCACACCCGGATGATGAAAATACAAGACTCATCTCCTACCTCACGCATAAAACTCACGCAAACACTGCTTATCTTTCTTTAACGCGTGGTGACGGTGGACAGAATTTGATAGGTACAGAAATAAGAGAATTATTAGGCGTTCTTCGAACCCAAGAGTTGTTAGCCGCTAGAGGCGTAGATGGCGGACAACAATTTTTTACCCGAGCCAATGATTTTGGGTACTCAAAAACTCCAAAAGAGACCTTGCAAATTTGGAATAAAGACACTGTGCTTTCAGATGTAGTGAAAAGGATAAGAGCCTTTAGGCCAGATGTAATCATCAATCGATTCGATCATAGAACCCCTGGCACCACACATGGTCATCATACCTCGAGTGCAATGCTTAGTATGGAAGCCTTTGATTTGGCCGCGAATCCAGAGGTTTATCCCCAGCAACTTCATGAACTTGACACCTGGCAACCTTCCCGGATATTTTTTAATACTTCATGGTGGTTTTACGGCTCACAAGAGAATTTCAAAAAGGCCTCTAAAAACGGCTTGATTAGCCTAGATATTGGAGTGTTTTATCCTAGTTTAGGCAGATCTAATAACGAGATAGCCTCTTTGGCTAGTAGTAAGCACCTTTGTCAAGGTTTTGGTAGGCTAAATAGTAGGGGAGAAGAGATAGAATATCTTGAGTTACTCAAGGGCGAGTCTTTAGAAGGTCAAGATATATTTGAAGGAATAAACACTACATGGACACGGATCCCAGAAGGAGATAAAATTCAAGCGTTGCTCTTGTCTATTGAAAAGAATTTTGATTTCACAAACCCTGTAAATCATTTACCTGATTTGCTTCAAGCTTATACCTTGATTCAGCAAATAGAGGATAAGTTTTGGAGAGAACAGAAAATGGAACAGATTATCCATTTAATAAAGGAAATTTCTGGTCTACACTTAGCGTTTGAGACAAATACAGCTTATGCCACCCCTGGAGAAAAGATTAACACAAGCCTTAAATTACTAGCTCGTAACAATCCATTTATCAGTGTAAAAAAGGTTCAAATTGAGGGTGCAAAAATGCTGAGCTCTATTATTGAAAAATCTCTAGAATTGAACAAAAACCAGACAATTGGCATTCCGATAGAAATCTCAGAAAAAGCCTCACCAAGTAATCCTTATTGGCTTAATCAATCACCTAGTTTGGGTATGTATCAAGTAGAAGATGAAAGTTTGATAGGTCTACCAGAATCTCCACCAGCTGTAAGTGCTGAGATTCTTTTAAACGTTGGCGATATTGAAATACCTTATCACTTACCGCTAGTATACAGGTATGCAAAACCAGATAAAGGTGAGTTATGGGAAAGATTTAAAGTGGTGCCCCCAATTTCTGTTTCTCTTTCAAATGATGTAGTTCTATTTTCGAATCAGTCAGCTAAAGAGGTGATAGTGAATGTGAAATCGTTCGCGCCTAATCAGAAAGGTGAAATAAGTCTGTACCTACCCAAAGAGTGGAAGGTTGAACCTTCGAAACAATCTTTTGAGCTTGCCCAAGAAGGAAAACAAATATCCTTAAAATTTGCCGTTTCTCCACCCAAAAATACAACTGAAGCCATTGCCACCATAGAGGCTAATGTAAATGCCAAATCATATAGAAAAAACCTTGTTTCTATAACCTATGACCATATTCCTACTCAGCGGGTTTTGATGCCAGCAGAAGCGAAATTTGTGCGTTTGGATTTGAAAAAAAGTGGTGAATATCTTGGGTATATTATGGGTGCGGGAGATAAGGTTCCAGAGAGTTTAGAAGCTATAGGATATTATATCGAAGAAATAGATGCTTCCACACTCACTAGCAGCATGCTAAAAAAATATAAGGCTGTTATTCTTGGGGTCAGAGCCTTAAATGTGATAGAAGGGTTAGCGCTCAAAAAAAATGAATTGTTAGATTATGTATCTCAAGGAGGCGTTTTAATAAGTCAATACAATACAGCAAATAGAAGAGGAAATAATAGGATAAGTATTGCACCATTTCCGCTTAACAATTCCTCTGACAGGGTGACCGAAGAGAATGCAACGGTAAAATTATTACAACCTAATCATCCGGTTTTATCGTTTCCAAATAAGATTACTGAAAAGGATTTTGAAGGTTGGGTGCAAGAAAGAGGGTTGTATTTCCCAAACCGATGGGACAAATCCTATATTCCAATTCTAGAAATGAATGACCAGTCTGAAGCTGCGAAACAAGGAAGCTTATTAGTTGCTCCTCTAGGTGATGGATATTTTGTCTACACCGGCTTGAGCTTTTTTAGAGAACTTCCTGCTGGGGTGCCAGGAGCGTATCGACTAATTGCGAATATGATTTCATTGGGAGTGAATTCATCATCTTCTAATCTCTTAGAAAAGTATTAGGCCTATGGAGTTAGTTGATTGGATCATACTCCTATCCACCCTCATATTTATAGTGACCTATGGAATTTGGAAAACCCGTGGTTCTCAAAATATTAAGGATTATGTTCTGGGCGGAAAAGAGGCTAATTGGGTAACCATAGGGCTCTCTGTCATGGCCACTCAGGCCTCTGCCATAACCTTTTTGTCTACTCCAGGGCAAGCCTATCATGACGGTATGGGATTTGTCCAATTCTACTTTGGTCTTCCCATTGCCATGGTGGTTATTATTTTGGTTTTTATCCCCTTGTATTACCGATTGAACGTTCAAACGGCGTATGAATTCTTAGAGAATAGGTTCAACGCCAAAACGAGAACACTTACCGCAGTATTATTTTTAATTCAAAGAGGACTATCGGCAGGGATTACGATTTATGCTCCGGCTATCATCCTTTCTGCAGTGTTAGGATGGCCGTTAAAACTATTAGTTGTAGGGATAGGAGGCTTGGTTATACTCTATACCGTTAGTGGAGGTACTAAAGCAGTGAATGTTACACATAAACAACAAATGTTTGTGATCATAGGAGGGATGCTCGTCGCCCTATATATGATTATCTCAGGATTACCATCAGAGGTGTCCTTTGCTGATGCCCTTACTATTGCAGATCAATCTGGTAAACTTAAAGTATTAGATTTTAGTCTTGACCCCAACAATCGTTACACTTTTTGGAGTGGTATTACGGGCGGATTTTTTCTTGCCCTCTCTTATTTTGGAACTGACCAAAGTCAAGTACAACGTTATTTGTCTGGTAAATCAAAAAGAGAGAGTCAACTCGGATTAGCCTTTAACGGAATTTTCAAAATTCCCATGCAGTTCTTCATACTCTTTGTTGGAGTAATGGTATTTGTTTTCTATCAATTCAATGCGACTCCTATTCATTTTAATCCGGCAGCTAGAGCTGCCTTACGAGCGCCAGAGTACCAAGTAGAATACGAAGCCTTAAGTAATGAATTAGCCGGTATTCAAAAAGAGAAGCAGCAGCTTCAAATGCAATATCTTGAGGTAAATAATAAGGTTAAGACCACTAAAATAGTCTTGTTAAAAAGTGAGATTCAAAAGCTAGATATTAGAGAAAATGAGCTCAGAAACAGAGCAAAAGAGTTGGTTGCTCGTGCAGATCCAAGTATCGCATCAAACGACAAGGACTATGTCTTTATTCACTATATTTTAAATAACCTCCCTGTGGGTCTAATAGGATTACTTCTCGCGGTAATTCTCTCAGCGGCAATGTCTTCTACCGCTTCTGAATTAAATGCGCTGGGCACGATTACTACTTTAGATATTTACAAGCGGCACGTAACAGCTTCAAAAACTCCTGGATATGATTTAAAACTATCGAAGGGTTTTACACTACTTTGGGGTATTATCGCTATTATCATAGCCTCTGTTGCTAGTTTATTTGAGAATCTTATTCAGCTAGTGAACATTATAGGCTCTATATTTTATGGAAATGTATTAGGTATTTTCCTTTTAGCTTTTTTCTTCAAACGTATTCAAGGAAAGGCAGTTTTTTATGCCGCCATCAT
>PZPI01000012.1 GCA_003045935.1 Bacteroidota bacterium
TTTGGATGCCGAGCGCTATTTAGCAGAATTAGAATAATGGCTATCCGTAACTTCAACAGTTTTTTATTCTTAAAGCTACCCAGCGCATTCTTATGTGGAGTTCGCTTGAAGTCGTTGAATAAGATGCGTGCTGTAGTTACGGTTACTCTTAATTTTCTAAATAAGAATCCTTTCAAAAGCATGTTTTGGGCGGTTCAGGGAATGGCTGCAGAGTTAGCAACTGGAGTCATTATTCTATCTGAAGTAAAAAAGAGCCCTGTTCCTGTAAGCTTTTTAGTTACTCGCAATGAAGCTGAATTTCTGAAAAAGGCTAAGGGGAAGATCACCTTTACCTGCACAGATGTAGAACTTGTACAGAATCAGTTTGCTACACTTTTTCAAAGTGAAACTGGTACACGTTTTTGGATGCAAAGCGAGGGAGTTGATCAGCAAGGCGATGTAGTCTCTCGTTTTCGATTTGAATGGTCCATAAAGGCTAAAGAGTAAGAGTTAATTTTTTAACGATTTTTTGAGATTTTGTTCCGTGAGGGTTTTCTAAATTAGAAGACCTAACAAAAATAGAACAATGGCAAAACTTGGTTTTAAATATGCGCAATCCGTCCTTCAAAAGGTGAGTTTTAACGAAGAGTTATTTTTCAAGGAGGTTCGCAAAGCAATACACTATTTACTTCCTAAAGACTTGGTGAAACTTCAAAATTGGTTACAGATTTACACCAGTGACAAGCCTGAGTTACAACCTGCTATTTCCTATATTAACGGAAGCGCTCTTTTTGCTTAGGAGAAATTATTTGAACATCGTGAAAGCTGATGGCTCCCCTAATGATTCCACTGATTACATCGCGAAGTGCTTCGGTGATTTGAATTTTAAGTTCGCTCTTTGAGTAGATTAAACTGATTTCTCTTGCGGGTTCGGGCTTTTCAAAATGTTTCAGTCCTTTCTTTTGATTCTCTTTTAAACCAAGCGTGTGCAGATAAGGTAGAAGGGTCATCCCCATTCTTTCGTCAGAGAGTTGTACTAACGTTTCAAAGCTTCCACTTTCGATAGTAAACTTCTTATCTCTATTGTTGAGATTCATGTCACATAGATTCAGGATATTATCTCTGAAACAGTGTCCGTCTTGTAGTAATAAAACCTCCTCAAGGTTTAAATCTTCAGCCTTTAATTCTGTCTTATCGTTTAATCGATGACCTTCTGGTAAATATCCCACAAAAGGTTCGTAATACAATGGTCGTTCGATGAGGTCTGAAGCTTCAAGCGGAGTAGCCGCAATTGCCGCATCAAGTTTTCCTTCTCGCAACCCAGTCAGAATTTCATCCGTAGTGAGTTCTCTAATAATAAGGTTGACCTTAGGGTAGCGTTTTACAAATGTGGATAAGAACATCGGTAATAGAGTAGGCATCACCGTAGAAATTATTCCTAGTCGATAAGGCCCTCCAATAAAGCCCTTTTCAATTGATACGATGTCTTGCATTCTTTCAGCTTCAATAACCACTTTGCGTGCCTGCTCTACGATTTTGGTTCCTACCTCGGTTAGTTTAATAGGTTTGGTTCCACGATCAAAGATTTTAACGTTCAATTCTTCTTCTAGCTTCGAAATCTGCATACTCAGGGTTGGTTGAGTAACAAAGGATTTCTCAGCTGCTATGGTGAAGTTTTGATGTTCAGCTACCGCAATGAGGTATTGAAGTTGTGTGATGGTCATTATTTATTTTTATTCATTAACTCTGCCACTCTGCGTGCCTCAGGACACCTGTTCTCGAGTTGTTCAATAATCGTTTTCTGATCTTCTTTTCGATTCTGTGATAGTTTTTCGATGGCATTAATACTAGTTATTTCTATAGAGAATCCTACTACGCCTCTTGATTGTGATAACGTCTCAGGGCTATATTTATCGTAAGTAAGCCCTTTAGGTTCTTTTTGTTCGTAATAGTTAACTAATCTTTTTAGGTCGTCGTCGGTTTCAATGCGACCTCTCAGTCTACGAGTACCTTTTACCTGAATTGCCGTATAATTATAAGTCGGTACCTCCTCGGTAGCATACCAAGATGATGAGATGTAAGCCGATGGACCACTGATAACAAAGAGGGCATCATTCTTCGAGTTCTCCGAACCCCATTTAGCAGCGAGCTCATTGGCTTTAGCCAGATGACCATAGGCCCATTTTCTGTTTTTATCAAAATGTAAGGGGATGTGTGCTGCATATAACGCTCCATCTACATATTCGACTAGTGTACCAAAGCAGACTTCTTCAATCAGCGTATTTACCGGTTTGCTCGGTTCAAAATGTTTTGGAACGTACATATACTTATAAAGTTAATGCCCCGTAAAGGGGCATTTCTCATTATTCAACAGCTTTGAGTAGCGGACTACTTATATCGCTTGTCAATCGAAGTAACTCTGCATATTCAGAAGCTAGGTAACCATTAATCGAATCAGTTGCATCGTTAACCGCCTTCTCAGCAAATTGCATCAACTGCTTTTCAGTATCCGTAACGCCACTTACTCTAGTTCTAACATAACGTGAGGCATTACTAATTCGATTCATCACCGTCATCTCGGGATTACGAGTAATTCCTTGACGTTTATCAATGGTGCCAAAAATCGAATTTTGTAGGTCTTCGATAGTTTTTAGATGGTCTTTGACCTTTTCGGTTAATTCCTTTTTATTATCTAATTCTAGATCTTTTATGGCCGCTTTCATTGCTTCAAGCTCTTTTTTAGCCTTCGCTAACTTCTCGGTTGACTCCGCAAGATTCGAAGTCATTTGTTCTAAGGTTCCTTGAGCCGAGTAGCTTGACATAAAATCTTCTAAAGTATGCGAAAGTCTAGGGTCGAGTTTTACCTCAATGGTAGCATTAGAGGTAGTTTCTCCAAGGCTAACCTCGATTTCGTAAGTGCCTGGTAAAGCAGGTCTGCCAGAAGGCTCTCGACGAGATTTTCTTAAGGTTCTAGATGGTCTATCAACACCTTTTTCGTCAATTCCCCAACGTAATTTTGTGAATCCTGACTTCTCTGGTCGAGGGTATTTAAGTGTTCTTACTACCTCACTGTCGCGTTTAATGCTAAGGGTAATGCTGTCTTTCTTTTCCATTTGTTTCGACCCTTCCTTCACATAGACCGTAATAAGGGCTCCTGAGTCTCGATTTTCGCCATGATACATGGCATCTGCTCCAAAACGAGAACCAGTAGGTTGTTGGTAAGCAGCGTGATAAGCTGTTGGGGCATCGAAAACTTGAATTTCTTTAGCTAAGATTCCTGAATCTTTTGCCAACGCTTGTAACGGACGAATATCGTCAAGCACCCAAGCTGCCCTTCCGAATGTACCGATAACTAGATCTTTTTCTCTCGGATGAATTACTAAATCCTTTGTCGAAACAGTCGGGAACCCGTTGGTGAATTTTTTCCAACTTTCTGCGTGATCAAGCGAAATATAGAGTCCGTCATCTGTTCCTAAGAAATAAAGGTTCGGGGATTCAGGATCTTGGATAATTGATAGCGCGTAGCTCTCTACGTCATTCTCATCTACGATACGCTCCCAGCTTTTACCGTAATTGGTTGTTCTATAAGCGTAAGGAGTATAATTGAACCTTCTGTAATCGTTGGCAACTAGAAGCGCTTCTCCAGGATTCGTTTCAGAAGCCTTTATTTGTGCTACCCAACTGCCTTTAGGAAGTCCTTTTAGATTTTTAGTAACCTCAGTCCAGTTTTGTCCACCATCAGTAGTGTAATGAACTCTACCGTCATCGGTACCTACCCATAAAAGATCTTTTTGAACCTGAGATGGTTCGATAACTAGAATGGTACAATGGTTTTCAGCCCCGGTCGCATCCATCGTTAATCCACCGCTCTCGCTTTGCTTTTGTTTTTCAGGATCATTAGTCGTTAAATCTGGTGATATCACCTCCCAAGTGAGTCCTTTATCGCTGCTTTTGTGAACGAACTGACTTCCGAAATAAACAGTGCTGTTGTCGAATGGATCTTGTCCGATAGCCGCATTCCAGTTGAATCTGAGTTCGGTAGCTTCATCGGGAGGAGTAGGGCGTACCCCATAATTATCTCCGGTGAGGTAGTCGTATCGCACTACGCTACCTTGTTGGCTCATAGAATAACCATAACGTGAATCGTCGGGATCAGGAACTACATCAAATCCGTCTCCGAACGAAATTTCTTGCCAATAGCTATTGCGTATACCTTGAGCCTTCCAAACGTAGGCAGGACCTCTCCATGAACCGTTATCTTGCATACCCCCGTAAACATTGTAAGGGAATTCATTATCGACTGCAATGTGATAGAATTGAGCTACTGGGATGTTTTCTGCAAACTGCCAGGTTTTTCCGCGATCACGACTGATATTTAAACCTCCGTCATTTCCATTGATTAAGAAGTTGGGATTGGTCGGATGAACATAAAGCGCATGATGGTCAGGATGCACTCCGTTAGAAACCCCATAAGCCGGCATCAACTCTTTAAAACTTTTACCGCCATCGTCAGAAACGTTGACGTAAGTAAAAACAGAGTATAGTCGATTCTCATTGGCTGAATCTACTCTGATGTCTGAGTAATAGAAAGGACGGTTACCAATCTCTGCTTTGTCATTGACCATCTTAAAATGTTCTCCACCATCATCAGAAACATACAAGGCGTTCTTTTTCGCTTCAATGAGTGCGTACACACGATTGGTGTTCGATGGCGCTATTGCTAATCCAATTCTTCCTAATTCTGAATCGGGTAAACCATTTTCAACTCCTAGTTTTTTCCAGTTCTCACCGCCATCATAAGTAATAAAGAGCCCACTTCCGGGACCTCCAGATTTAAAGAACCATGGATCTCTCTTGTGTTCCCACATTGCAGCGATGAGTTTGTTGGGATTTTTTGGATCCATCACCAAATCACCGATCCCTGTTTTAAGATTTCCGCTTAAGATGTGATTCCAAGTTTTTCCTCCGTCAGTGGTCTTATATACCCCTCGTTCTTTGTGTTCTCCCCAAGGAGATCCGATGGCACCTACATAAACGACATCAGGATTAGTAGGATCTACAATGATTCGATGAATGTGTCTAGTTGCTTCAAGCCCCATAGACTTCCAGCTTTTACCCCCATCAATGGATTTGTAAACTCCGTATCCGCCATTTAAACTATTCCGAGGATTTCCTTCTCCAGTACCTACCCAAATCACGTCAGGATTGCTTTGAACAATCGCAACAGCACCAATAGAAGCTGTTTTTTCATTATCGAAAATAGGTTCCCATTTTATACCCCCTGAAGTTGATTTCCATAATCCTCCAGAAGCGGTACCCGCATAAATTACGTCTGGATTATCATGGATGGCATCAATAGCAGTAACTCTACCGCTCATACCCCCGGGGCCAATATTTCTTGGTTTAAGATCCTTTGCGAGTTCCATATTGAACTCTTGAGCGGCTAATACACTCACAAACAAAGAGAAAACGAAGCTTAAAAAGGTTTTCATAGAAGTTGTATTTAGTTTCTAAATTAAAGATTTCTGTTACAATCGAAGTAGGAAGCTTTCATCTACGATCGGATTTTCCTCTGCAGTGTATCGAATCGACTGCCACTCTGTTGATGGGGTAATCCATTTTGGATTACCATTGAAATAGATTTTCACGGGCATTCGAAAATTATCGATACTTTCTTGAAATCTAAATCGAAGGCGGTTGCCGGCTCGTTGAAATACTAACTTAGGTAAATGGGCGGTTCTCAAGTATTGATCAAAGAAAGGTTCCAAAGTAAGATCGAGCTCTTCAGCGATATGTTGCTCGAGTGTTCTACTACTAAGTACTTGATGATAAAAATGTGTAGACAATGATCTTAGAAGACTTCTCCATTTGGTATCGTCATCTACTATGGTTCGAAGCATATTTAGAATGTTTGCACCCTTGTAGTAAATATCTCCGGGAGCATCATAGTTAACCCCTCTAGGGCCTACCATGGGTTGATTGTTTTGAATACGCTTTCGTGTACCTATTACGTATTCTACACCTGATTTTTTCGACTGATGATAATCTAAATACAGGGATTCACTGTAAGCGGTAAATCCTTCTTGTAACCATAAGTCAGCCTTATCGTCTGCAGTAATGCTATTTGCAAACCACTCGTGACCCGCCTCATGAATAATAATGAAATCGAAGGTTAAGCCGTGACCTGTCCCAGATAAATCGGTTCCTCGATAGCCATTTTCATAACCATTACCGTAAGTTACTGCCGATTGATGCTCCATTCCAAGGTACGGGACTTCGACGAGCTTAAAGCCATCTTGGTAAAAAGGGTAGGGGCCCATCCAATACTCAAAGGCCTCGAGCATTTTTGGCGCCTGTTGAAACTGTTTTTTAGCAGCTTCTAGGTTTTCAGGTAAGACGTAGTAGGTAAGATCTAAGGCACCATTTTCGCCCTCATAGGTTTCGCCAAAAGAAACATAATTCGCCACATTAAAACTGATTGCATAGTTGTTAATAGGGCTTTTAACTTCCCAAATCCAATGACTTTTGGCATTTTCAACTTTTTGAGCTGTTAATCTACCATTACTTACTGCGGTTAGGCCTTCAGGTACGATTAGGGTAATTTGTGCTCCATTTTCGGGTTCGTCATAGGAATGATCTTTGTTTGGCCACCATATACTTGAACCAATTCCTTGATTAGCAGTTGCTATGAAAGGGTTTCCGTTCGAATCTTCGGTCCAAACGACACCTCCGTCCCAGGGTGCATTTTCGGCTTCTTTGGGAATACCACTAAAGTAAACAGTGATAGCCGTTTGCTCACCCACTTTTAATCCTGAATCAAGAGTGATGTAGTGGGCTAATTCGTTTTTTGCAAAATTTCGTTTAATCCCATTAGCATCAATAACTGAATCAAGGACCATCGGAGATTGAAGATCGATTTGAAGTTTAGTTTGATTAGGCTTTAGTACTTCGAAAAATATAATATTTGACCCTTCAATTGCTTTTGACTCGGGATGAATACTTACTTCTAGTTCATATCGCTGCAGATTCCACCACAGTCTTTCATCAGAACGCTTTCCCAATAAAAGGTCTCTTTGAGATACCTGAGCGTTAGCTGCATAAGTTATAAGCAAGCTTATTAGGAGCCACCTTTTCATCTAGCGATAGCATTTGGAAATACGACGAGGCTTTCATGTCCAGATTTACTCACGGCTGATACCCCAAAAAAGAAGTTATCGATAACCACACCAGATAGAGTGAGCTCAGTGGCATCTTTTATGACACGACTGTGTTGCCATTGAGGTGAGGTGGTATCTCTCCAGTACACTTTGTAATAGTCTGCACCTTCAACTGCTGACCATTGTAACTTGGCACTGGCCTCTACAATACCTCCGATAGCCACTCTTTTTGGCTCCGGTACTGCCCAACCAAGGCTAGCTAATGTTATTGCATTCACAGCGGTTAGTTTTGCTGCATAATCGAAATCAACATGCTCGAAGGTGTCACCGTATTTGATTCCATCTTCAGTTCGAAGATCTTGGTGTTGTTGGGTATAATTTTCATGAGCTTCCATGATACGAATTCCTGCAAATCCGGCATCGTTGAAAGGTCGGTGGTGTCCTCCTCGACCAAATCGATCTAAGCGATAGATCATCATAGGATTTAAATCGGTAATATAAGTACTGGTAAGGCGGTGTACGTAACGCGCAAGCTGTCTTGAGTGGCCATCTACTTCACCACCATAGAATCTTCTTGCTCTTCGGTTACGCTCACTTTCGGTTACAGGCACCGGCTCTGAAAAAATTCTAAAATCTTTATTACTGATGTAGCCGTCGACACCTTTAATATTTCCAATCATGTCGTTATTAAGTATACCGATGATATCCCATCCTTCGGCCTTTGCATATTCTGCTAATCCCTTACCTCCGAAAAGACCTTGTTCCTCACCCGAAAGCCCTACAAAAACGACACTCTGTTCAAAATCGTATTTCGATAATATTCGGGCAGCTTCAATCGTACCAGCCATCCCACTTGCATTGTCATTGGCACCAGGACTGTCTGAGGTGAAATCAGTCGGGTCGCTTACCCTAGAATCAATATCACCGCTCATCAGAATGTATCGATTGGGAAATTTTGTTCCTCGTTTAATAGCCACAACATTAACTACTTCCACATCATGCACGATTCGCTCATTAGTACCTTTCTCAACTAAATTCTTTTGATAAAAAACCTCTAAGCAGTCTCCGCAGTCTTTAGAGATCTGTTCGAATTCTGCCTTAATCCATCGACGGGCTGCTCCGATACCTCGTTTTTTTGAAACCGTATCACTCAGTGTATGTCTCGTTCCAAATTCAGTTAAAGTTTTGATATCTGACTTTATACGTTCTGCAGAAATTGCTTCACTGATCTGGTATAATCGCCCATCGGTTTGAGCACTAAGCGTGAGAGTCGCTAAGCTTAAAAGAGTAAAAAGGATCTTTTTCATAAGGATAAATTCGATAAGTGTTTTTGGGTTTTGACCACCTTCCTTATCTCATCTAGTAATTGGCGGAGATGATCTAATTTAGTTAGCGGATTCATTAAACTTACCCTAAGATAATGAGAACCATTTAAACGCGTTTGTACTAAATAGTAATTGCTGTTTTTTAACAAATAAGCCCTCAATTGCTTATTCTGATCATCAATATTTTCTTTGAATCGGTATCTAAAACAAACGATATTGGAATCGACGCGTGCGGCTGTTTCAAAATCCTCTGAGTGATTAATTGCTTCAGCAAAAGCCCTAGCAAGATCGTATTGTCTATCGATATAAGATTCAAAAAGAGTCTCGCCGTATAGATTTAATAATAGAAACCAGGGTAAAACCATCATGGTCTTGGTACATTCAAAGGTTTTCTTTGCACCGTTATACCAATCTTCTTCTATAGAGTCTTCGAGCAAATAAGCTGCGCTCTGGTTGAAATTCTCATACGCGTGGTTTTTGTTTTTAAATAACACAGCTGTTGAGAGTGCAGGCATCAGCATCATTTTATGACCGTCTACGATAATACTATCTGCCCATTCAGATCCTTTAAGGAGGTGTTTGTATTTCTTAGAGAAAATCGCTGGACCTCCATGTGCAGCATCGATATGAAACCATAGATCTTTGTCTTTAGCGAATTTTCCAAGTGCTTCAAGGTTGTCGTAGTTTCCGGTGGAAGTTGAGGGTGCACTTCCCACCACAGCAATAACTTCTCGTCCCTTTGCTAGTGCAGATTGGTAGGCTGTTTCGATAGCGTTTTCCTCAGTGCAGAAGTTTTCATTTACTGCAATTGAAATAATCCCATCAGCGCCTAATCCCATAATTCGTGCTGCTCGATCTACACAATAGTGGGCTTGTGATGATACCAGAATAGCCAATGGTTTTTGCATTCCTTGATTCCAAATATCTTCAGTGGCTTTGAACTTTCGTGCAGCGAGTAGGGCGGTTAGATTGGCAAGGGTACCACCTGAGGTTAAGAATCCGCGAGAATGATGGTCCCATCCAAACTTTGAACAAAGTAGATCGGTTACTATTCGCTCCATAGCTGTAGGAGCCATTCCCATTTCGTAAACCGCGCTTCCGTTATTTGAAGTTCCGCCGATGAGCATCATTAAACTAGCGATAGGGAGTGGTGCGCTTACCTGGTGACCAACATACTTAGGATTTTGTAAGTGGTTCGTGTTAGAAAGTAAATCGGTACAGAATTTTTTAATTCGTTCTGAATCGCTTAAATGTTGATTCTCTTCGTTCCAAGATTGCCAGTAACGAAGCATCTCATCGGGCTCGACATACGACAAGGCTGGTGCTTTCAAATCTGTTGCTTGTTGTAAGTATGCAGTTAGTTCAGAAAGTAAAAGGGTTCCATCTTCATGAAACCCTTTTGCTGAATATAATTGTTCGAAATCGAAAGAGTTAGTGCTCATGGTTTTGCGTATCAAACACGTATCCGTCCGAATTTTTAACGGACTCTGCGATAAGTTCTTTTAAACCTACAATATTAGGTAAGTTTTGATATTTGGTAAATCGTTTTAGTCCCATAAGCATTCCACGTTGTTCGTCGCCCTCAGAAATCGAAGCAATTCCTTCTTTTGCTCTTCGCTCTATGTGTTCGGTGGCATTAAACACATACAGCTGTGTCATAGCCATTTGAACCTTTTGACTTTCTACCCCAAAACGTTCGATGTTTTTCAGTGTGCGATAGACAACCGACTCACTTTGATAAATTTCAATTAGAATATCTGCAGCACAAAGTAAAAGCATCTGATTAGATTCTAGCTCAGTTCCGTATTTCTCAACAGCTGCACCGGCCACCATTAAAAATACTTTTTTAAGGCGTTTAACCAGGTCGATTTCTTGACTTAAAGGCTCGCTAAAATCAGGAACTTCGAAGCTGGGTATTCCCATGAGTTCTTCTTTTACGGCATAAGCAGGTCCAAGTAAATCTACATGTCCTTTCATTGCCTTTTTGATCAGCATTCCTACAGAGAGCATGCGGTTAATCTCATTAGTGCCTTCGTAGATTCTCGAAATTCGAGCATCTCTCCATGCCGATTCCATTGGAGCGTCAGCACTAAATCCCATACCACCAAAAATCTGGATACCCTCATCAGAGCAGCTCTGTATGTGTTCGGATACTATAACTTTTAAAATTGAACATTCAATTGCAAATTCTTCAACTCCTTTTAGTTCTGCTTCTTGATGCGTCGAGCCTTTGCCGAGCCGGTTATCGATGCTATTTTCAATGTCCTTTGCTGCTCGGTATGCAGCTGACTCATCGGCGTAACAATTGGTTGCCATCACCGCCAGTTTTTCTTTAATGGCTCCAAAGTCTGCAATAGGGGTGCCAAATTGAACCCGTTCTTTAGCGTATTTAACAGCTTCCCTAATCACTCTTCGTTGAGCATCAAGACAAGCAGCAGCTAATTTGATACGGCCTACATTGAGCGCATTCATAGCGATTTTAAATCCATTGCCACGTTCTGAGAGCATATTTTCAACGGGGACTTTCGTCTCGTTAAAAAACACTTGTCTAGTAGAGGAAGAGTGAATGCCTAGTTTATGTTCTTCTTCTCCATAGCTAATGCCGTTAGAAGGATCATTTTCGACAATAAAACCAGTAATATTTTTGTCGTCTTCTATTCGTGCGAATACAATAAACAGATTAGCAAATCCTGCATTTGAAATCCACATTTTCTGGCCCGTAATCAGATAATGAGTTCCATCTTCTGAGAGAATAGCTTTGGTTTTCCCTGAATTAGCATCAGACCCCGCACCAGGTTCTGTTAGACAGTAAGCACCGAACCATTCCCCAGAGGCAAGTTTTGGGACATACTTCTGTTTTTGTTCTTCATTCCCATATAGAGTAATAGGCATCGTTCCAATACCGGTATGGGCTCCAAAGGCTGTACTAAAAGATCCTGAGACCCCAGATATATAATCACAAACCAGCATTGTCGATACAAAACCCATACCCATACCACCATACGATTCAGGTACAGCGATACTCAGAAGGCCCAACTCGCCTGCTTTTTGCATGCAAACTTTGGTAAACTCGTAGTCTTTCTTTTCAAATCGTTCCCAATTAGCCCAAAGTTCTCGTTCAGTAAATTCCTTAGTACTCTCGCGCATCATGCGTTGTTCTTCTGATAAATCTTCGAGGGTGAAGACAGAAGAGGTGGTAGGAGTTTTGACTATGAATTGTCCTCCTCTAATAATCGTGTTAGTAGTTGTTTCCATAACTAAACGGTTTAAGCAATAAATTCAAAAATTCCGGCAGCACCTTGACCTGTTCCTACGCACATGGTGACTGCACCGTATTTATTATTCAATTTTCTTTTTCTCATTTCATCAAACAGTTGAACCGATAGTTTGGCACCGGTGCATCCTAGCGGGTGACCTAGTGCAATGGCTCCTCCGTTAACATTAACTCGACTAGGATCTAAACCTAATTCTCTAATGACTGCAAGAGATTGAGAAGCAAAAGCCTCGTTTAATTCGATAAGTTCTAATTGATTCTGATCGATTCCTGCAATTTTTAGAGCTTTCGGAATGGCTTTAACGGGACCTATACCCATGATTCTTGGCGGAACTCCTGTTGCTGCATAACCCGCCAATCTAGCGATCGGTTCTAAGCCTAATTCTTTTACCATTGATTCGCTCATGATCAGAACGAAAGCCGCCCCATCACTCATTTGAGAGGCATTCCCTGCAGTTACTGAACCGCCATCAGCAAAAACAGGTCGTAGCTTTGCGAGTTTTTCTTTACTGGTATCGGCGCGTGGACCTTCATCGGTATCTACGATGTAAGATCGGCTCGCACGTTTTTCGTCTTTGTCTAAGTAAATTTCCTCTACGGTAATTGGGACAATTTGATCTTTAAACCGATTTTCTTCGAGCGCCTTAAGGGCTTTTTGGTGAGATTCATAGGCAAAAATGTCTTGATCTTCTCGGCTTACGTTGAATTCTTTGGCAACTTCTTCTGCGGTTAGCCCCATATTCCAATAGTAATCTGCCTTACCTTCTTTAGCTAGTTGGTAATCGGGTACGGGCTTGTATCCGCCCATCGGAATAAAACTCATGCTTTCTGTTCCACCAGCGATGATACAATCTGCAGCTCCGGTTTGGATTTTCGCTGAAGCCATTGCGATTGTTTCTAGGCCAGAGGCACAATAACGATTGACCGTTACACCAGGTACATCTTCATTTTTAATTCCCATAAGTGAGATAAGTCTCGCCACGTTTAATCCTTGCTCAGCCTCGGGCATGGCATTACCTACAATTACATCGTCAATTCTTGTTCGATCTAATTGAGGAACCTGATTTAATAAGTAATCAATGGTTTCACCGGCCAATTCATCGGGTCGTTTAAATCTGAAAACTCCTTTTGGTGCTTTACCTACCGCAGTACGGTAGGCCTTAACTATATAAGCTGCTTGCATAATGTCTAATTTCTTAAGGGTTTACCCGTGGTTAGCATATGTTGAATTCGTTCTAGCGTTTTTCTTTGACCACAGAGTGATAGAAAAGCTTCTCTTTCGATATCTAATAAATAGCGCTCACTGACCGTTGTGGCTCCTGAAAGGTCTCCTCCAGACATGACGTAAGCTAATTTATCGGCCATTAAAAGATCGTACTCTGAGATGTAATTGCCCGCTTTCATTGAATCAGTTCCTACCATAAACATTCCCAAGGCTTGTTTCCCGAGTACCTTAATATCTGTTCTTTCGATGGGTTTTACATATCCGGCATCGGCTAAGACTCTTGCATAAGATTTTGCAATGGACAATTGTTCATCTCGATTGGTGACAATCACGTCCTTTGATTTTTCAAATAACCCAAGATCAAACGCTTCATGACCGGATGTAGAAACTTTAGCCATTGCTATAGTTAAGAAGTGTTCGCGAAGGATATTTAGTTCAACATCATTTTTCTTGAAAGCATCCGAGGCTCTTAAAGTCATTTCTTTGGTTCCTCCACCGCCGGGAATAACTCCTACGCCGAATTCGACAAGACCAATATACGTTTCGGCTGAGGCAACCACTTTATCTGCGTGAAGGCTGAGTTCGCATCCACCACCTAAGCACATACCATGCGGCGCAGAAATAACCGGTATACTACTGTATCGCATGCGCATCATGGTGTTTTGGAAGTAAGCGATTGCGGCATTCAGTTCTTCGTATTCTTGTTCGACGGCAAGCATGAAAATCATCCCGAGATTGGCACCCACCGAAAAATTGGCCCCTTGATTACCTACTACAAGACCATCAAAACGCTCCTCGGCAATATCGATAGCCTTATTGAGCCCAGTAAGTACATCGGCTCCAATCGTATTCATTTTAGAGTGAAATTCAGCACCAACAATACCCTCCCCTAGATCGATGAGGCTAAAGTCTTTGTTTGCGTATACAGTTTGCTTTTCTCTAAGATTGTCTAGTAAGATAAAACCTTCTCTGCCTGGTATACTTTGGTAATTTTTTGATTGAGTGTCGTAGTAATGGGTTTTTCCTTCTACTATTTTATACAAAGAGGAATGATTGGCGGCTAGCTCTTCAACCCAATCGGGGAGTTGAAGATTTTGTTTCTTAACCAATTCAATTCCGACCTGTAATCCTACAGCGTCCCAAATTTCGAAAGGGCCATGTTCCCATCCGAACCCCGCCTTCATAGCATCGTCAATCTTGTAGATGGCATCGGTGATTTCACCCATTCGATGTGATACATAGGCGAAGAGGTCGGCAAAAACTAGACGATAGAAATCTCCAGCCTTATCTGAGCCATTTATCAGTATGGGGAATCGGTCGGCAACATTACTTATGCTTTTGGTTTTCTCAAGGGTGTCAAATTTTGCTTTTTTTGCTGCTCGATATTCACCGGTGGTTAGTTCTAAACTTAAAATTTCAGATTTACCATCTTTCTTGATTTTTTTGTAAAATCCTTCGCCAGTTTTTGATCCGAGTCTGTTAACCTTCATCATCGATTCGATGAAATCGGGCAAGCTGAATAGTTCGTGTCTCTCGTCGGATGCACAGTGTTCTCTAATTCCATTGGCCACATGAACTAATGTATCTAATCCAACTACATCAACGGTTCTAAATGTGGCAGATTTGGGCCTTCCTATAACCGGACCTGTAAGTTTATCTACCTCTTCAATAGTCATTCCTAGGTCTTTCACGCGGTGAAAAAGACTCTGGATGCTAAAGATCCCAATTCGATTTCCTATAAAGGCTGGAGTGTCCTTTGCAACCACTACAGACTTTCCTAAAAACTTCCTTCCGAAATGTTCGAAAAACTGAATTGTTTCCGAGTTAGTTTTGGGTCCTGGAATAAGTTCTAATAAGCGAAGGTATCTTGCAGGATTAAAGAAGTGAGTTCCTAAAAAGTGCTGCTGAAAATCATCACTTCTTCCTTCAGCCATTAAATGAATTGGAATTCCTGAGGTGTTTGAACTAATAAGTGTTCCTGGTTTGCGGTGTTTTTCAACCGATTCAAAAACCTGTTTCTTGATATCGAGTCTTTCGACAACTACTTCGATAATCCAATCCACCTCTGCAATTTGATGCAGATCATGTTCAAAGGTTCCCGTTTTAATTCGACTGGCGAACGAAGCGTTATAAATCGGAGAGGGCTTAGACTTTAATGATTTAGTTAAAGAGTCATTGACAATTCTCTTCTGTACACTCGGATGGTCAAGGCTCAAACCTTTAGATCTTTCGTCTTCATTTAGTTCTTTAGGACTAATGTCTAGCAAGAGAACTTGAAGGCCGATACCGGCAAGGTGAGCAGCGATTCCACTACCCATAATTCCTGAGCCTAGAACGGCTACTTTTTCTATATTCCTTTTCATAGGATCGTATTAGTGGTTTGTTGAAAGTCAAAAAGTTGTTCTGAACTCGTCGAATTTATAGCTTCAATAGTATTATAGAATCCTAATAGATCCTTTTGAGACACCTTATTAGCAACGGCCTCATTGAATGCGTAGACGTGTTTCTTGATAAAATCTCTTTTGGTTAATCCATCTGGAGTTAAGTGTATAATAACACCTCGGCCGTCGTGCGGATTAGGTTTGCGCTCAACCAAATGTAAATCTTCTAAAGAGTTGATTAAACGGGATAATGAAGTGGGTTCCATCCCCATAATTGGTCCTAGCGCCGTAGAGGCAGTTCCATTTTTAGGGTCTATATTTAATAAGGTCAGTCCTAGCGCCATAGTTATACCGTATTGCCTAGCCACTTCACTATACATTTTTGATACGGCCTGCCAAGTGGCTCGAAGGGAGTGATCGATAAGAGGTTTTTTCGCGCTCATTGGCTCTAATATACATCAATTTATTATGCATGCATAATAAATTGAAAAGAAATAAAAAAAGTCTGCTGGAGTTAGCAGACCTTTAAAAACATCATATTCAGCACTTTAGGACTCTCTATAGATAGATTCGTAAAGATCTAGATATTTGGCTTTGACTTCTTTTCTTCGAAGTTTCATTGTAGGGGTGAGGTGTCCTGCATCAATACTCCACTCATCCGGAGTTAATCTAAATTGTTTGATTTTTTCCCATTTCGCGAAACCTTCATTGGCCTCTTCAATTTCTTTATTGATACGTTCGATAATTTTTGCATTGGTTCCCCATTCTGAACGATCTGCCTCTAATTTGATTCCTTTCTTGTCGGCCCAATCTTTGATAAAATCAAAATTCATTTGAATAAGGGCTGCTGGCATTTTTTCGCCTTCACCCACCACCATAATCTGTTCTATAAATAGTGATTGCTTACATCTGTTTTCTAAAAGTTGTGGAGCTACGTATTTACCGCCAGAGGTCTTGAACATTTCCTTTTTACGATCGGTGATGCGTAAAAAACCATCGCGATCAAATTCACCAATATCTCCCGTGTGGAAGAAATCATTTTTTATTACTTCATTAGTCTTTTCCTCATCCTTGTAATAACCCATCATGACGTTTGGTCCTTTACAAAGGATTTCTCCGTCTTTTGCAATTTTTACTTCGATACCGTCGATTTTTCTACCGACAGTACCAATACGCCAATTTCCATCGCGCTGATCGTTAACTGTAATAACAGGAGAGGTTTCTGTAAGACCGTAACCTTCCATAACGGGAATACCTGCTGCACCAAAAACTCTGGTCAATCGGGGCTGTAAGGCTGCACTACCAGAAACCATAAGTTCTAGGTTTCCTCCAAGGGCTTCTTGCCACTTTGAAAAGATTAATTTTCGGGCAATTTTTAATTTGAAATTGTAAAGGGAAGATCGATTGTAGGGTTCAAATTTTAGCCCTAGTTCTAATGCCCAAAAGAATAGTGATTTTTTAATTCCGGTTAGTTCCTTTCCTTTTCCGACGATTTTGTCGTAAACCTTTTCGAGTAACCTAGGTACTACAGTCATCACTGAAGGTTTAACTTCCTTAATGTTATCACTGATTTTATCTAGTCCTTCACCGAAGTAAACGGTAACACCACAATATTGGTAGATATAAATGATTACCCTTTCAAAAATGTGACATAAAGGCAAGAAACTAAGCGCTATAGCTCCCTTATCGAAAGGTACTCGAGATCGCGCCGATAAAACATTACTCACAATGTTGTGGTGAGAAAGCATTACTCCTTTTGGTTTTCCGGTAGTCCCAGAGGTATAAATAAGAGTGGCTAGTTGTTCTGGTTGAACCGCTTCTTTTCGTTTTTCGACTTCTTCTTGATTGTTGAGTGAAGCACCTAGTATTGAAAGCTCTTCGAAGTTTTTACAACCTTCGATTTGATCGAAGCTAAAAACCTCCTTAAGTCCTTTAACCTGATCCTTTACTGATGCTAACTTGTGATACACCTCCTCGCAAGAAACGAAACAGTAGCTGGCTTCGCTATGATTCAATATATAGGCGTAGTCTTCTTCAGAAATGGTTGGGTAGATAGGTACTGTTTGTGCTCCGATTTGGAGTGCTGCAAGATCCATTAAGCACCATTCAGTGCGATTCGTCATCGAGATCAGTCCAATTTTATCATTGGCTTTCACTCCCATGTCGATAAGTGCGCGACTGATCGCGTTTGCAGTGTCTACAAATTCTTGAGAGCTGATACTCTTCCATTCTCCATTCTTTTTGGTAGAGAATAGTTTTTCTAGTGGGTGGTTCTCTAATTGATAATATGCAAAATCAAAGAGACGTGTTACCTTTATCATGTTAGCAAATTGTTAGGACATCCAAATTACGGGATATTCCTAACAATTTAAAATCCATTTACGAGCATTGATAAATGCTTCTATCCATGGGCTGAAGTGATCATCACTTTCTGGATACTGTGCCCAGTTCCATGCGAATAGAGAACGTTCAATGTGTGGCATGGTAGCTAAATGACGTCCTGAGGGGTCACAGAGCATAGCAACGTTATAATCGCTTCCATTCGGATTGACCGGATAGCTATCGTACCCATAAGTGCCGACGATGTGATAATTTTCTTTCGCTTCGGGAAGAGAAAACTTTCCTTCGCCATGAGAAATCCATACTCCAAGAGTGCTTCCTGCAAGTGAAGAAAGCATTACCGAGTGATTGGGTTCCACAGTAACTGAGGTGAAATTACTCTCGTGCTTGTGAGAGTCATTGTGCACCATCTTACCGTGTATATCGTGCTCGGGATAAAGGAGTTCAAGCTCCATGAATAATTGACATCCATTACATATTCCTACAGAGAGCGTGTCTTTTCGAGCAAAGAAGTTGTCGATAGCCTTTTTTGCCTTTTCATTGTATTTAATAGCACCCGCCCAACCTTTTGCCGATCCTAGTACATCTGAGTTTGAAAATCCTCCTACGGCACCTAGGAATTGAACATCTTCGAGTGTTTCTCGTCCACTCATTAAATCGGTCATATGAACATCTCGTACTTCAAAACCAGCTAAGTAAAGGGCATTAGCCATTTCACGCTCTGAGTTGCTCCCTTTTTCTCTGAGGATGGCAGCAATCGGTCGTTTGCCCTCGAGAGTGAAGGCGTCACGCTGATAGTTTTCAGGGAAAACATATTGCAAAGGCTGCTTACCTAAGTTGTGATAACGAACCTCGGCTAAGCTATTAGCTGTTTGATGCTTGTCAAATAAATAAGAAGTCTCAAACCAAACCGAACGTAGTCGTTCAATTTCTAAACCGATTTCTACGTGGTGGTAGTTAATCTTTACACGAGGCTCAGTTGTTACTGATCCTATTTCTATACAGGGTAGTGGACAATCTTTGGCAATACGATCAAATCCTTCATGAGTAGCTTGTAAAATAACACCTGCATTTTCAGAAAACAACACTTCAATAAGAGACTGATCACTTAAAGCGGATAGATTGATTTCAGCTCCTAATGCTGTTTCAGCAAAACATCCTTCAAGTAGCGTAGTGATTAAACCACCGGATGCAACGTCGTGACCTGCTGCAATATTTCCGGCTTTAATGTGATCTTGTATCCAATCAAAAGTTTCTTTAAAAGCCTGATCGTTTAATATGCTTGGTGCGTTGTTACCAATTTTATTTTGTGTTTGTGCAAATGAAGATCCACCCAGTTTAAATGAGTCTGCAGAAAGATTGATATAAAATAAATTTCCTTTTCCCGGTTTGAAAATCGGTTCTATGGCTTTTGTAAAGTCATTGCAATGACCTGCAGCCGAAATAATTACGGTGCCTGGAGATAAAACTTCTTGTTCGGCATATTTCTGCTTCATAGATAGCGAATCTTTACCGGTAGGGATATTGATTCCAAGAGCAATTGCAAAGTCAGATGCCGCTTCTACAGCTTTGTAGAGTCTTGTGTTTTCACCTTCGTTATTACAAGGCCACATCCAATTCGCAGACAGTGAAATCGATTTAAGTCCATTCTCAAGAGGGGCGAAAACGATATTTGTAAGTGCTTCTGCAATACTATTTTTACTCCCTGCAACTGGATCAATGAGGCCACTGATAGGACTGTGTCCGATTGACGTGGCAATTCCATTTTTGCTGGTAAAGTCAAGGGCAGAGATTCCATAGTTCTGAAGAGGTAATTGGAGGCTACCCACGCATTGCTGTTTAGCCACTTTACCTCCGACACAACGATCTACTTTATTAGTAAGCCAGTCTTTACACGCTACAGCTTCAAGACGAAGAACAGCCTCTAGATAATCATGAAAATGCTCTAATTCAAAATCGATAGGAGCATAGTTTCTTTGAGTATCTGTGTCGCTAAGAACCATTTTAGGAGCATTTCCAAAAAGGTCGATAAGGTCAAGGTCAAGAGCTTTTTCTCCTTTACTTGAAGAGGATACGACGAATCTCATATCTCCTGTGATCTCACCCACTTCGAAATACGGAGCTCGTTCTCTTTCAGCAATTTTTCTAACTAGGTCGGTGTCTTTGGGTTGGATTACTAATCCCATTCTCTCCTGAGATTCGTTACCGATAAGTTCTTTGAAGGATAAGGTAGGGTCACCAACGGGTAAAGCATCGATTTCAATTTTACCACCAGTTTCTTCAACGAGTTCTGATAAACAATTTAGATGCCCTCCTGCGCCATGATCGTGAATCGATACGATAGGGTTTTCACTACTTTCTACCAGACCCCTAATAGCATTTGCCGCTCTTTTCTGCATTTCTGGATTGGAGCGCTGTACTGCGTTAAGCTCAATGGCACTGCCAAAGGCTCCCGTATCAGCACTTGATACGGCTGCACCTCCCATTCCAATTCGATAGTTGTCTCCACCTAAGATGACTACCTTGTCTTCTTTTGAAGGTTTGTTTTTCTGTGCGTATTCTGCATTGGTGTAACCGATACCTCCTGCCAACATAATTACCTTGTCGAAAGCAAGCGTTCTAGGATCTTTACCTTCTTCATTCTCCTGGTGTTCGAACGTAAGCAGTGAACCAACGATTAGTGGTTGACCGAATTTGTTTCCAAAATCAGAAGCTCCATTTGAAGCTTTAATTAGAATATCTAAAGGGGTTTGGTATAGCCATTTTCTCGCTGCGGGTTGTGATTCCCAACTGAGTTCTTCTTCGCGATGACGTGCATAGCTCGTCATGTAAACTGCGGTACCTGCAAGCGGAATAGAACCGGTACCTCCGGCAAGACGGTCTCTAATCTCTCCGCCCGAACCGGTCGCAGCGCCATTAAAGGGTTCTACAGTAGTCGGGAAGTTGTGTGTTTCAGCCTTTAGTGAAAGGACGCTTTGACGTTTTTTTTCTTCATAATTCGAAGGCTGATCAGCTCTTTGAGGAGCAAACTGGGTAATCTCTGGCCCCTTAATGAACGCAACGTTGTCTTTGTAGGCAGAAACAATAGCTCCAGGATTTTCTTTTGAGGTTTTTTTGATCATTCCGAAAAGTGAATTCGGCATGGCTTTTCCGTCAATTTCGAATATTCCATTGAAAATCTTGTGGCGACAGTGCTCCGAATTTACTTGAGAGAATCCAAAAACCTCTGAATCAGTAAGTGGGCGTTCTAGACGTTTACTTAATCCCTCTAGATAAGCGACTTCCTCATCGCTTAGTGCTAGTCCTTCTGATTGATTATAAGCTTCGATATTAGTAATTGCCTCAACAGGTGCTGGCGCCGTAGCTACATCAAATAAGGCTTGAGATAATCCTTGGTGTTTCACCACTAACATAGGATCAAAACTACTGTGCTCATCTGCCGCAGTAAATTGTTCTACTCTTTGAATACTTTCAACCCCCATATTAGCGATGATCTCTGTTGCATTCGTGCTCCAAGGGGTGATCATGCTGGCTCTTGGGCCAACAAAAATTCCCTTAACAGCCTCTTCGCGAATAAGCGTCAATCCGCCAAATAGCCATTCTAATTTCTCGATAGTCTTCTCGTCGAGGTTAGCGGTACTTTGTACTGCGTAAATCAATTGTGATGGAGTTCCGAAAAATAGAATCATAGCGGAATGTGGTTAAGTCCCAAAGGTATTTTAATTAGGTTTTTCGCTCAAGTAACGCGATAAAAAATCCGTCGAATTGATCTTTTGAGGCGTATAAATTATGACTTTCGATGAGGCTGAAGTTTTTTCCAGCTTCTGAGGTCATGAATTTTTCTATTTGTTGATTGTTTTCTTGTGGCAAAATGGAGCAAGTGGCGTAAATGATTTTACCGCCTACTTTAACCAATTTAGAATAAGATTGTAAGATCTCCTGCTGAGTATCTACCACCCGATTTAGAAAATCGCTATCAATTTTCCATTTCGCATCAGGGTTTCGTCTTAATACCCCCAGTCCTGTACAAGGCGCATCAATAAGAACACGATCAGCAGAACCGTGCAATTTTTTAATCACCTTATTAGAATCGATAAGACGAGTTTCAATATTATGCGCTCCTGCTCTTCTTGCTCTAAGCTTCAGGTTGTTCAGTTTGTACTGATGTATATCCATTGCAATGAGCTGCCCTTTATTCTCAAGTAAAGAACTTAAATGTAGAGTTTTACCTCCGGCTCCTGCACAGGCGTCAATAACGCGTTGTCCCGGACGAATATCGAGTAGGGGAGCAACTTTCTGAGAACTTCCATCTTGAATTTCGAACCATCCATCTTTGAAACTTTGGGTGAGAAAAACGTTCTGTCGCTCTACTAATCGGAGGGCTGCGGGTAAATCAGGAATTCTTACCGTATCAATACCTTCTTCTTGTAGTCGTTTTTCGGCCTGCTCAATAGTTGTTTTCAAGGTATTGATTCGAAGAACCACATCGGCCTCTTCATTAAGTGCTTTAATCTCGGCCTCCCACAATTTATCACCCAAGGATTGTTCACCTAGCGTATCTAGCCAATCGGGAATAGACTCTCTAATTGCTCTAGTTTTTATAAGTGCGTCGAAACGTCCTTTGATCTTACGTGTCGGTGTGGGTTCAAATTCGGGCCAATCTGCCGGAATTTGTATTCCTTTCAGAGTAGTCCAAACGGCGAATACGCGCTTTATATTTTGGGCAGAAAAATGACCGTTGACCTCAGCGATCTCCGCATAGAGTCGCTTATATCTGATGATCTCGTAAGTAGTTGAGGCTATGAACGCTCTATCTCGAGCACCCCATCGTTTGTCTTTTTTTAACGCCTTTTCAATCACCTTGTCGGCGTATTGACCTTCATTGAAAATCAGATGAAGGGAATCTAAAACAGTAAAAACAAGATTGCGGTGTAGTCGCATAGAAGGCTATTGAGCTCGCGAAGATAAGAAAGCTTTCTGAAGCTTTTTGGTTCTTAGCTCAAGGATTGTAGAGCAACAAGTTTCGCATAGAGTCCTTTTTTTGCTAAAAGATCTTGATGAGTACCTTTTTCAGCGATTTGACCATGTTCTAGAACAACGATTTGGTCGGCACTACTGATGGTGGATAAGCGGTGAGCGATAGCAATCGTTGTGCGATCTTTACTAATGGCTTCTAACGCCATTTGAACTTGTTTTTCGCTTTCAGTATCTAGCGCTGAGGTAGCCTCGTCTAGTATTAGGATCGGAGCATTTTTTAAAAACGCTCTGGCGATAGCAATGCGTTGTTTTTGTCCGCCACTTAACTTGTTTCCTGAATCACCGATTGATGTTTGATACCCTTCTGGCATAGCCTCAATAAATTCATGGGCATAAGCTTGTTTCGCAGCCCATATAATTTGATCCTCCGTCGCCTCAGGATTTGAGAGGGCAATATTATTCGCCACCGTGTCATTGAACAGTAATGGGTCTTGACTCACCAAGGCAATATGATTTCTTAAATCATTTTTGGTAAAATCTTGAATCGCTACACCATCAATTTTTAATTGACCATAAGGGGAGTCGTAAAATCTTAATAGGAGTTGTGCGATAGTTGATTTGCCACTACCTGAACTCCCCACCAAGGCAAGCATCTGGCCTTTTGTTATCGCTAAATTTAGGTGATTTAATACGTTTTGCTCCTCATAGGCAAAATTCAAGTCATCAAAGGTGATAGACTCTTCAAAATGAAAGGGTTGAGGGTTGGTAGGGTCTTTGATGGTTTGATCGGTTTGAATGACCTCCAAAACCCGTTCTGCCGAAGCCTTTCCTTTTTTAATGTTGTAATTAACGGTTGTAATTGACTTTACCGGATTGATTATGGTATAAAACAGCCCTATGTATCCTAAAAATTGTTGCGGATTCAAAGAGTATGATGTGCCTAATACCAATCTACCTCCGTACCATAAAACGGATAAGACTACGCAGACTCCTAAAAATTCGCTGAGAGGAGAGGCCATACCATTTCTGCGCAACACAGCATTCATGGTGCTACGATACCTCTGGGTAGAAGTTTTGAATTTTACTTTTACGGTTGACTCTGCCGTAAAAGCCTTGATAATTTTCAAGCCACCCAAAGACTCTTCTAAAAAGGATAGAAAAAGCCCTGATTCTTTTTGCGCTTCTAATGATTTAGCCTTCAGTGTCTTGCCTACTCTAGCAATGATAAAACCTGTGATGGGAAAAAAGATAAATACAAAGAGTGTGAGCTGCCAACTAATTGCGAGCATAGAGAAAACAACAAAGAGAATGGTCAGAGGTTCTCTTGCCAAGGTTTCAAGAGAATTGATAATTGCGCTTTCGATTTCTTTGATGTCAGAGGTCATCCGAGATAAAAGATCTCCTTTTCGTTTTTCAGAACTATAAGCAATGGGTAGGTCGATAAGCTTATCGTATAGATCATTCTGAAGATCCTTGACCATTCCTGTTCTAAGTGAAGCGAGAGAATAAAGCGCTAGGTATCTAAAGAGATTTTTGAGAAAAAATATGATTGCACTCAGTACGACAATGATCAGTAGAGCTCTTATTGGTCCATTAGCATTTGATTCTTTGGTTAGCTGATAATTTAAGCTGCCCTCTACATATCCTTTTAATGAACTGATTCCTTCGTATACAGGCGCTTCGGTAACCTCTGGT
>PZPI01000093.1 GCA_003045935.1 Bacteroidota bacterium
TCTCTTCTTATCGCTATCCTTGTGATGAGTATAACCTCAATGGTTCTTGAGAATGCTGCGCCTACTTGGGCTTATGGCATATCAAAAGGGATGACTACTTTGCTAGTTTTACTGCTAGCTTCGAGCAATAAGCAAATTTCAAGATTAGGAGCGAGAGTGGTGACCGCCCTATTCTTTTGTCTCTTAGGAGACCTCGCTCTTCTTTGGGAGGGTGGTTTTTTATGTGGTCTCGGATTTTTTCTAATCGCTCACCTCTTATTTATTAGAGCATTTAGGGCAAGATTTGGAATTAAGTTTCACTGGATCGCTTTACTGATTACAGCCTCTCTTGCAATAAGTACTTTATATTTCATTTGGCCCAATGTATCTGGAGTACTTCAAGGAGCAATTATTGGATATATTGCCGTTATTGGAATAATGAGTAGTTTATCGATGAGTATTGCACTCAATAAAAGATCTAAAATCAGAATGCAATTAGGTTTAGGAGGTCTTCTTTTTATGATATCAGATGCTTTTTTGGGAATCAATGCATTTGCTATCCCGATACCTTTCGCATCAATCCTAATTCTAACTACCTACTGGGGGGCAATTACTTCTCTAGCGATAGCAGCTCGAGAGTTTTAGTCTCTTACCCAAATCGCAATATCTCCCGGATTCAAATGAATACTATAGCCTTGGCCACCATAGAGCCGTTGAGGTAGCCTAGCATGTTTCATACCACGCAATGAAATACCTTGTTTGGTACCTACTAGTTGCCATCTTCCCTCCTTTAACATCGGCGTATCGAAATACCCTTGAACCTTCGAAGGATTCAGAAGAACTAAAACCTTCTCATCAACCATGTAGCCGAGTTGACCTTCGTTTTCAGGAAGAATAAACTGATAGTAGTTCTCTTGGGTTTGATCAACTCGAAACACCTCACCATATTCTGACTTTCTGAAATCGTTTAACCCTTTCCAGAACTTCTGCATCATGGCATAGTCGTTTCTGTTCGTTGCTGTCGGACGCTTACCTACCTGCTCCCACATAAATTGATTGGCCGCACGATGATTGTAAGTATCTCGATATCCATGCATGTATACTTTGAATCCGGCATTCGTAATTTTCACCACCTCTTTTAGTGGAGCATGAGCTTTACTTCGCATGATTTCAGATCCGCCATGCGTAACAATAGGCCCAAGCGATGTATAGAGTAAAGTTGCTGCAATACGATACGCATCTTGGTCTACGGCTAGTCGACCGTCAAAATCAGTTTCTGCAAATTGATCAGCCAGTGCGAAATTATCATGTATGTCGAGGTAATTGATTCCGCTAATCGGTGTCTTATCGGTATCAAAAGAATTTGCCAGCCCCTTCATTACATTTTCGCGCTCATCGAACTTGCCTCCCGGCCATCCACGATCTTGATACTTGTCTGAAAGTGTGAATACTGGGCCCTTGAATGCGTTACGAGAATCGTCTTGAAAAAAGGTTATTGGCGCATCTTCCTTGTACCAATCCCAGTCAGGATTGTTTTCAAATTCAGGATCATTCGAACCAATCCATGCCTCTCCATAAACAATTTTATCGGCTCCGATAGCTTCCTTCAAAGCAGTAAGTGTTTGCTGATCAATCTGCCCTGCCAAGTCTATGCGAAATCCATCGATACCAAACTCTTCGATATAGTTTTTACATTGGTCAATCAACCATCGTTGAACCATCGGGCGATTCTCAGTCTTCACCTCATTCCCATAAGCTCCCATATGCTCTAGATCTTTGGTACGATAGTAATACTGCTTATCAATTCCATTGAAATTAAAGTATTGCTCACCCCCATCCATATTCTCTCCGGTATGGTTCGGTACAATATCAATGATCACAGCGATTCCCTTATCATGAAAAGCCTGAACAAGATCTCTAAACTCGTCTCTTTCTGCACCTGGTTCTGAACCTTTCGTTCGATATTTAGATTCGACCGCCATTGCAAAGGTGGTGCGATACCCCCACTGATAATTCTCTAAAGCCACTCCCTGATCAATCATGTAAGGGTCATCTTTAAAAGAGGCTTCCCAATCATCATCTGGAAAATGTAAATACTCTTGAACGGGCATCAAATGCACGACATTGATTCCTAAATCAACTAAATAATCAAAGCCTATTTTCTCTCCAATCGAATTGCGAAGTCCGCTAGCGATTACTCCTTTAAACGTTCCTTTTTCGCTGTCTAAAATTGGTAGTCGATCACTAAAATCTTGGACATGCATCTCATAGGCAATGACATCCTTCATTGCAGGTATTCCATTATCAAGTGGCGATGCAGGTATTGTTTTTGGCCATATGCGAGCCCTCCCCCAACTAGTATCAACAACCCTTGCATAGGGATCTCTTATATGAGTCTTTGTGGTCTCATAGAAAAAATTACCCTTATCAGCCGGGCCATGCACCGTGAAGTCATAATACATCCCTGAGAAGTCCTTGTTAAAAAACGCTTCCCAAACTCCTTGCCCATCAACCTTCATCTTAACGGTCTGAGTAGCATTAGTAGCTGTCGAAGTTTCATATAAATAGAGATACACCGAAGTAGCTCTTGGTGCGAAAAGACGAACCACAGTCTTTCCTTCTATGATTTCTGCTCCAAGCGTTTTGTCACTATAGAGATTTCTAAACCAGCCATCAAAAGAAACCTGAGTTCTAACGCCCTTCTCTAATTCCTCTAAGTAGTGAACGCGCTTTATATCGATAGGTTCTGAAGGAACAACAAGCGCCTTACTAGTTGTATTAGGTAAAATTTTCTCAACGCTGATTGATTTACCATCAATTCGAGTCAATACATAATTCTCAGGATCAAAGCTTGGTTTGAAATTAGTCAGTAGTGCAATCGCTTTATCGTTAAGTATCTCAGCTTTGAATTGGGGTACAAAGGCATTGTGTTTGTATACCAAATTACCTCCCTTTTCATTCAAAGGACCATGCGACACCTCTTGCCACTTTCCATGATCTATCAAAAATTTGAATTCAGATTTAGCAGGAATCTTTGTGTCTTCCTTATTATCTATAGTTAAACTCCAAATCGAACCCGATTTTTTCAACTGCCACTTTTCATCAAAAGCAGCATCCCAACCACGAAACGAACCAGTAACATATACGCGCTCGGGAGCCGTATGGTAGATATTCGCATCATATAAAAAGGTCAGTCGATCACTAAATAAGGCATATCCTTGTTTCAATTGTTCTCCAGTAAAGGACTGCGCGTTTACAGCAAGAAAGAAACAGGTAAAGAAGATATTGGTCAGAAAATTTCTCATATCTCAAAGATAGTTTTGAGCGATTAAATAAGGAGTTTATCTGAAATAGATTTTGCAACTATTAGAAAATCAGATAGATATATTTGAGCATGTTAAAATTTTTCGTTTCTTAGATGTCCTCATTTTTAAAAATGGCCACTTTATCTAAACAAAAAATACGCGTTGCCCGACTTCTAGAGAATCAAACTTTAGCAGTTCATTCCCTTTATTATGAAGGGAAACGTTACAGTAAAGTAGAACTTGAAAATATCTTAGAGGCTTATTACAGACGTCAGAATCGTAATTCCTAATGAAGCGGTCGCTTCTTGATCATTCCTCCTTTGGTATCTTTGATGGGGTATTGAATCACGAATGCCTTGGGATCTATCTTTTCAATTTCAAGAATCAAACGACTTACCTCTAGACGAGTAACTACGCAAAACAGTATATCGCGATCGGGTAGGGATTGACCCTCGCTTCCGTATCCGCCATCTGATCGAAAAGAAGTCACTCCTCGGCCCATTTCGTGCATAATTTGTGATTTGATGGTTGTCGAATCTGGAGAAACAATCATCACCCCGATGTATTCTTCGATACCATTGATGATAAAATCTACCGTTTTCGAAGCTACGATATAGGTTAAAATTGAGTACATGGCCGTTTCTAGGCTTAATATCATTGCACTCAAAGAGAAGAGAATTACGTTGAAAACGGTGATCACGTCTCCGACGGTAAGGCTTGTCTTTCGGGAGATTGATAAGGCTAGAACCTCTGTACCATCGATGACTGCTCCACCCCGAATCGATAGACCGATACCTACTCCTAAAAAAAATCCGCCGAAAACAGCGATGAGGAGTTTGTCTGAGGTGATCACTGGAAATTCGAGAAGGTGAACCAGTAGCGCAAGAGTAAGAATTGCCAAACTACTTTTTACGGCGAAAGGGATCGAAATTTGCCTAGCACCTAATAGAATAAATGGGGCGTTAACCAGAATAATCAGAACAGACAAGTTGTAACCCGTAAGTACTTCGCCAAGCAGTGATACGCCCATGGAACCTCCATCTAAAAACTGATTGGGAAGCAGAAGTCCCTTAAGGCCGATACTGGCAGAAAGCACTCCGAGTAGTAAGAAGATCGCTTCTTTAATTCGAACTTTAACCATCAACCGTCCGAGCCTATTCATTACCATAAAATAAAACCTTTATTCAAAGGTAATTGATGGGAGGCTCATCGAGTAGTTCTTTGAGCTATATTTACCGCATGACAGAAAGTATCAGTTTCGGAGCCATTGCTGCGGTGCTAACTACCACTGCTTTTTTACCTCAAGCGTTTAAGGTAATTCGCACAGGTGAAGCAAAGAGCTTGAGCCTTTCTATGTTTTTAATGATGTTTGTGGGAACCCTTCTTTGGGCCTTACACGGATTTGATTTAAAGGATAAACCCATGATTTATGCCAATCTCACCACATCCGCGTTGAATGCGGTGATATTGGTCATAAAAATCCGATCAATAATTCGCGAAAAACAAGCGAATTCTTAGTGTGCTAATTTGCTCTTAAGCAAACGAGTAGCGATAAGCAAAAGCAGCGAAGTTGGGTTATTCGAAAGCTTTGCTCTGGTGTTTCTCTCGATGATACGAGAACGATTTTCGTTTAATGAAATAGTCATTTTGATTGATTGATATGAATTTCGGGGTGCAAAAGTACGACCCAATTACAAATAAAAAAAGGTGATTTATAATTAAATCACCTTTTACGCTAAACACCAATAACTAGTTTGATATATAAGGACTTTTCTTAATTATTTTGGAAGTAATCCCGGATTCCAATAATAGTCTTCAGAAGTGATTAACCCTTCCTTATTTACTGTAATTTGAGAGTGATGATATCCTTTAGAGATATTTCCTGATTTCTTATTTTTCACAGTCATCTCCCACCACGAAATAATAGTAACGTCATTTGCCCCCTCATATTCTAATAAATCAGGGTAGCCAATTTCAGTTACATCCATAACCTCGTAGTCAGAGTAAAACTCTTTAAGCATCTCCATCTCTTCATCCGGAGTTTTTGTCTCCTTCAAATCCGTAATACTCATAACATCTCGAATAGACGCATTATCAGCATACAGGGCGCGCATTGATTCTAAGTCTCCTAAGGCGATATAAGCATACAACAATCTCGATTTGGCAATCATGGGATGATCCTTATAAATGGTTCCATTAGTTCTGGTAGACCAAGCATCATAAGCTTTTTGCCATTTTAATTGA
>PZPI01000094.1 GCA_003045935.1 Bacteroidota bacterium
AACCCAAACGATCCTTAAAAGGGCCGCTAAAGAGTCCGCTTTAAATAAGACAAACTTATTGGTTCTTAAAGAACAATAAGAAATATTTATAACTTGTAAAGTTCAAGTGTTATGAATAATAATACTACCGGAATAAGATAGATGATGATGGTCTGTGCTCCTGCATAATCTTTTGCTACACGTTGACCAAGTAGAAGAGAAAGTAGTGTTATTGATGAAAGAACACTCGCTAGATTGGCCATAATAACATTGTCGTGTAGATAGAGATGAATAATTCCTCCTGCGCTTAAAACTCCCGATGTAATTTCTAAGATGGTAAGAATAATGAACAAGGCTCCTGACATTTTGTTGAGAGGGCTTTTTCTAAAGTGACTTTGCACAAAATCTTTTTCACTCTTAAAGTGAAAGACTTTGTCAATCCCGCTTTGAAGAAAAACAATGCATAGAATGGCTAAACAGGTATAAATTGCGAGGATCATAAGCGTTTATTTTGGTACATGCAGCAGTTTGGTCATTTGAAGCGCTAGGTCGCTAAAGGTCATTTTAAGGTTTGCGTTGGTTCCCAAGTGCGAAATTGCCCCCTCAATAGATTGAACTAAATCAACCGCATTGTTATGGTGTATAAAAGGAGCGAACTTTTCTAGTTTAAAACCTTCTGCCAACTCTTGTTGTAGCACTAAATCACCTGCGCGATATTGAATAAGTAAAGAACTTCGTATTTGGTCCATCGCAAAAAGCAAAAATTCACGTTGAACCCCACGTTCTAATTTAACCAAATCTTCAGCCCAATCTAGTAGCTCAGCAACAGCATCCTTATTTTTCTTAGCTAGAAATGCCGAACGAACCCAACTTACAAAGCGCTTTTCAAAATCTTGGGATTGCTCCCTGTTTTGATATTGACTCATTGCCCACGAAACACTTCCTTTCGACCGTTCTGAATAGAGAGTTGCGTGCTCTGTGGAAAGACCAAGATTTATTAGTGCTTCTTTGACGGTGTCTTTAGTTTCAGGACCTACGAACACTCGCTGACTTCTTGACCGTATCGTTTCTAAAACATTTCGTTCGTTTTGTGTAGTCATGATAATAAGTGTTCCCGCAGGAGGCTCCTCAATGAATTTTAGAAGACGGTTAGCCGACTGGTCTTTTAAGAATTCTGCACCCCAAATAACGAGAACACGATACGAGCCTTCGATAGGCTTGAGATGAAGTTTTTGAACAGCCTCTTTAGTATCATCTGTTCTAATAATAAAACTCCCTCCCGCTGAAGAATTCTTAGAAATCCACTGATTATAAGTAAGATAGGGGTTTTCTAAAACAGCAGATCGAAATTCGTTTAATTGATCAGACGAACGCACATCTTTTGAAGATACACCAATAGTATTTGAGATAGGAAACAATAAATGGATGTCAGGATGAATAAGTTTGGAGACTTTACTATCTCCCTTAAAAAGTTGAGTTAACACCCAAAAGACAAGAGGAAGTGTAGACAGATTTTCTTCTGAGACGAAGAGCTGTGCATGAGGTAAACGGCCTGAATCAATAGAATGTTTTAAGCCCTTCTTGCTGTTTTCAAACCCAACTACTGCTGAAAAATCCATACTTCAAAGATAGTATTTCGCTACATTTGGGGGATTCATAAAACAAACAGTATGAGCACCCTATCATCTTTCAACTTTTCAGGTAAAAAAGCCTTGATCCGCGTTGATTTTAATGTTCCGTTAAACAGCGAACTAGAGGTCACCGATACCAGCCGAATTGAAGCGGCAAAACCAACGATTATTCATATCCTAGAACAAGGAGGAAGCGCTATTTTAATGAGTCATCTTGGCCGCCCCAACGGAGAGCTAAAGCCAGAGCTATCATTAAAGCACATTGCAGATAAAGTTGCTGAGATTTTAGGCGTAGCGGTTAAGTTTTCGCCTTCATGTGTAGGCCCTGAAGCAGAGGCAGGAGCAGCAGCTCTTGAGCCGGGTCAAGTATTATTACTTGAAAACCTTAGGTACCACAAGGAGGAGACTGCTGGTGATGAGGTGTTTGCGGCTTCTCTTGCTAAACTGGGAGACGTATATGTAAACGACGCTTTTGGTACGGCACACAGAGCGCACGCGTCAACAGCAGTTATTGCAGCTCACTTTAAGGGAAACAAATGTTTTGGACTTCTTTTAGAAAAAGAAATCAAGGCCATTGATACCGTCTTAAAATCAGGAGAAAAGCCGGTAACTGCCATCATGGGGGGATCAAAGGTTTCTTCGAAAATTACCATTATTGAAAATATATTACCCGCTATTGACCACCTTATCATTGGAGGGGGCATGACCTACACATTCATCAAAGCGCTTGGCGGAGAGGTGGGGAATTCGATTTGCGAGCTAGACAAATTAGATCTAGCACTATCTATACTAGAAAAGGCTAAAATTGCAGGCGTTGAGGTTCATCTACCTGTTGATGTTTTGGCTGCGGACGATTTTTCGAAAGACGCGAACACTCAAGTCGTTGCATCAAACGCTATTCCAGAAGGCTGGGAAGGGTTAGATGCGGGGCCTCAAACACTGAAAAACTTCCACGAAGTTATTATGTCTTCAAAGACGCTACTATGGAATGGTCCTGTTGGAGTTTTTGAAATTGAAACTTTTGCTGAAGGAACTAAATCTATCGGCCGCTCTGTAGAAGCAGCTACTAAAGCAGGCGCATTCTCTTTAGTCGGAGGAGGTGATTCTGTTGCTGCTGTTAAGCAGTTTGGTTTTGAAGATAAGGTAAGCTATGTATCAACTGGCGGCGGCGCAATGCTTGAAAGCTTAGAGGGTATTGTTCTACCAGGAATTGCAGCTATCTTAGGGGAATAAAATTATTGTTTTGATTTTTAGAAGCTTCATTATCAGTTTACTATCCTCTGTGGTTGTAGCGCAAAGCACCCCGGGAGCTACCAGTAAAAAGAGCATCGAAGCCTTTAATGAATTAGGTTATGCGTCGGTTTTTTCTGATCAGCGCCTACCTAGTTATGCTATTCCCGACTCTACCAGGGCGTTCAAATACGACTCTATTTGGCTCGAAAAATTAAAAGAGACAAGGTCTCTCTTTACTTTGATTCATGATACCGCGGGAGACAATATTGAAAAGAAGGTAAATAAGGAACTTCTTATTGATCGGTTTGAAAGGATCAACCAGAAGACTCCTTTTCAGATTGCCTATAACCCTATTTTAGAGAGAGAAATTGCCAAGTATTTAAGAGGTGATGCCACGCTCATTCGTAGAATGCTTCAGGTGAGTGCCTTTTATTTTCCGCTTTTCGAGCAGATACTCGACGAGAACGACCTCCCTTTAGAATTGAAATATTTAGCGATCGTTGAGTCTGCGCTAGACCCTAAAGCAAGGTCGTATGTTGGCGCAAGAGGTCTGTGGCAATTCATGTACAGTACCGGAAAATCATTTGGGTTAGAGGTAAACAACTACGTTGACGATAGAAGTGACCCTCTCAAGAGTACGAAGGCTGCGGCAGCCTATTTGAATCAACTCTATCGAATATTTGATAACTGGGATCTTGCCCTTGCTGCCTATAATTCAGGACCAGGAAATGTTTCCAAGGCTATTCGTCGCTCAGGAGGATACACGAATTATTGGAACATAAGACCCTATCTCCCTAAAGAGACGGCAGACTATGTCCCCCGATTTTACGCCATCCTCTATTTGTTTGAGCACGCTAAAGAGCACGGATTAAGTGCGGAAAGGTTAGAAAGAACCTATCTAGAGACTGACACTATTCATATCAAACGAAGTATCACTTTCGACCACATCACCGAGGAGCTGCCTATTTCAAAAGAGCAATTAGAGGCTTTAAACCCCTCTTATCGGATGGCGACGATACCCTATGTTAAAGGGAAAGATTATGCGCTAAGACTTCCAAAGGCATTAATAGGAGACTTTATCAGTGCTGAAGGGGAAGTTTACGCGCTTGCTAAAAAGCAAGAGGATGCTTCTGAAAAGCCTTTGGCTGCCTTGGTTAGCGGCCCTGAACGTCTCAGATATCGCGTAAAATCTGGCGATGCGCTTAGCATTATCGCAGACAGATACGGTGTTTCTGTGAAGCAAATTCGTTCATGGAACAATTTGAGCGGCAACGTCATTCGAGTGGGTCAGCGCTTAACGATCTATCCGAGAAGATATCCTAAATCATGATTAGACCTTTGAAGTTTTTCCTTCTGTTATTAATCTTTACGGCTTATGCTTGTAAGCAAGAAGCTTTAAAAGATTACTTGCCTGAAGCTACAGGCCCACTTAGCGAGGTCCTAATTGTAGCAGACCAATCTTTACTTGATTCAGAGGTTGGAGATCGCCTTCGTTCGTATCTTCAAACAAGACAACTAGGCTTGGGCGTTGATGAGCCGACACTTGATCTTAGACCGTTACAACCTAGCCTTTTTAGAGGTGCAATTATGAGAAATCGAAACGTTGTGGTAATCGATTTCGACACTTTATCGCGTTCTCATATCAAGAGAAATTTATATGCCGAACCTCAACACATTGCTGTGATAAAAGGCAGAACAGAGGTTGAACTAATTCAAAACATTGATCTTATAGGGGTTCAAATGCTTGACAGTTTTCGAACCTCTGATCTAAAAGTTGCCCAGCAACGCTTCAAGCGATCACTTTATACCGAACCAAGACTTAAAAAATTGATGAGTATTGATCTTACAATGCCGTCGATTTACAGGCCAGGGGTTTTTAATAAAGATTTTATATGGATTGATCGCCCTATCGAGAATGGCACAATGAACCTCGTTATCTATCCATTAGACAACGATCGCTTTTCGAACAGAGAACGTTTTTTAGAAGACATTATAGCCGTTAGAGACTCTGTTGGAGAGGCGAACATCCCCGGTCCAGACATCCCCGACACAAAGACTTTTCAGATTACAGAGCGAATTTTCAGACCCTATGTATTTTCGGCTGAGGTTGGCGGATTCAACGCTGCCGAAGTTCGCGGGATATGGGAGATTAGCGGGTATCCGATGGCAGGCCCCTTCGTTTCTTACATTGTAAACGACACCATTAATCAAAGAAAATTAGTGGTTGAAGGCTTTCTTTTTGCGCCAAACCAAGAAAAAAGAAACTACCTCTTCGAATTAGAGGCAATTATCAAAACGTTAAAGATTTATCCCGAGAATTAGTGGTAAAGACAGGAATTAAGAGTTGATCTCTTTTCCACCTTTGTCGTCTTCCTCTTTAGTGGCGTCCTTAAATTCTTTGATGCCACTGCCTAAGCCACGCATCAATTCAGGAATCTTTTTACCCCCAAACAACAATAAAACAAGAGCTACGACAACAATAATTTGCCAAGGGCTTACAATACCAAGTGTATAAGAAAGAGACATAATCTATGATTTATTGCATAAATGTAGTAAAATTAACCCGTTTGAAGGTCAAGATGTAT
>PZPI01000013.1 GCA_003045935.1 Bacteroidota bacterium
GAATAACAAGCTAGTGGTTCCTGAAATCAATGCAGCAGAGCTTACTGCTGAAGATTATATCATTGCAAACCCGAACTGTTCTACGATTCAAATGGTGCTTGCCCTAGCTCCACTTCACAAAGCCTATACAATAAACCGAGTGGTTGTTTCTACGTATCAATCGGTTTCTGGGACAGGTGTTGCGGCGGTGAGCCAGTTAGAAAATGAAGAAAAAGGTATTGAGGGGGATCGTGCATATCCACATCCTATTTACAGAAATGCCTTACCTCACTGTGATGTTTTTCAAGATAATGGGTTTACCAAAGAAGAGATGAAGCTCATGACAGAGCCTCTTAAAATTCTTTCTGATGATTCGTTGAAAATAACTGCAACCGCTGTAAGGATTCCTACCGCTGGAGGGCATTCTGAATCAGTGAATATTCGATTTAATAATGATTTCGAACTCGAAGAGGTCTACCGCTTACTTCGCGAAACCCCGGGTATTGTTATCGAAGATTCTCCTGAGAAAAACGAGTATCCTATGCCTTACAAAGCGCATGGTAAAGACGAAGTTTTTGTGGGACGTATTAGACGAGATCCTTCTGAGGCCAATAGTCTCAACCTGTGGATTGTAGCAGACAACCTTCGTAAAGGCGCTGCCACAAATGCCATTCAAATTGCAGAATATTTAGTAAGCTCAGGACTAGTTTCTTAATTCGGGTCTTCTTTAATTTTGTAATTTTTGGGTCTAAATCTAGGCTCAGATGAAACAAAATTATCTAAGAATTACCGCGCTAGCGACTGCAGCTGTTTTGAGCAGTTGTCAGCAAAAAGAAACAGCTATGACTCTTATCTATCCTGAAACTAAAAAAGAAGTTGTTCGAGACACTTTCTTTGAACAAGTTGTAGAAGACCCCTATCGATGGCTCGAAGATGATCGATCAGAGGAGACAGCCGATTGGGTAAAACGTCAAAACGAGGTAACTTTTGGGTATCTAGACCAAATTCCCTACCGCAAAGATTTAAAAGACCGCCTAACAAAGATCTGGAACTACGAAAAGATAGGAACCCCTTTTACTGAAGGCGACTACACCTATTTCTACAAAAATGATGGGCTTCAAAATCAGTCGGTTTTATACCGAAAAAAGGGAACGGATACCAAAGCTGAGATCTTTTTAGATCCGAATACTTTTTCTGAAGACGGAACAGTTTCACTAGCTGGGCTAAGCTTTGCCAAAGACGGGAGTCTTGCCGCTTATAGTATTTCAGAAGGTGGAAGTGACTGGAGAAAAATCATCGTCATCGAAACTGAAAATAAAACTCAGGTTGGAGACACTATTGTAGACGTTAAGTTCAGTGGCGTTTCATGGAAAAAAAGCGAAGGTTTCTACTACTCTAGCTACGACAAGCCAGACGGCAGTGAATTATCTGCGAAGACCGATCAGCACAAATTGTACTATCACGAGCTAGGCACTCCGCAGAGTCAGGACCAACTAATTTTTGGGGGGAAAGAGCGCGAAAAGCATCGATACATTGGCGGCTCTGTATCTGATGATGGAAATTTCCTATTCATTTCTGCATCAAACACCACTTCAGGCAACAAGCTTTTTATTCAAGATCTAAGAGCGCCTAACGGGGTAATCGAAACCATTCTAGGTCATGAAGATTCAGACACCTACCCTATTGACAATGTTGGAGGTCGTCTAATTATGACCACCGATTTAGGAGCGCCGAATCGAAAGGTGGTGACAGCTACTTATCCGAACCTTTCTCCTGAAAGCTGGACAGATCTTATCCCTGAAACCGAAAATGTTCTTAGCGTTAACACTGGAGGGGGCTATCTTTTTGCAGAGTATATGGTTGACGCATTGTCTAAGGCCTATCAATACGACTATAACGGAAAGTTGATCAGAGAAGTTGCCCTTCCCGGCCTAGGAAGTGTTGGCGGATTAGGAGGAAAAAAAGAGGCAACCACCATCTACTACTCCTTCACTAACTACAATACCCCTTCTAGTAGTTACACCTATAATGTAGAAGATGGAACTTCTGAGCTGTATTGGAGCCCTAACATTGACTTCGACCCAGATCAGTATATCTCTGAACAAGTATTCTATACCTCTAAAGACGGGACTAAAGTGCCGATGATGATCACATATAAAAAGGGATTAATTAAAGACGGTAAAAACCCAACCCTTCTTTACGGATACGGAGGGTTCAACATCAGTTTAACCCCATCATTTAGTACGGCAAACGCTATTTGGATGGAGCTTGGCGGAGTTTACGCCGTTCCTAACCTAAGAGGTGGTGGCGAATACGGAAAAGAATGGCATAAGGCAGGGACCCAGCTAGAAAAGCAAAACGTCTTTGATGATTTTATCGCCGCTGGCGAATACCTGATTGAAAGCGGTTACACTTCGAGTGACTTCTTGGCTATTAGAGGAGGTTCTAACGGAGGATTACTTGTCGGAGCGACTCTAACACAACGACCTGATCTAATGAAGGTAGCACTGCCGGCGGTGGGTGTTCTTGACATGCTGCGCTATCATACCTTTACTGCTGGAGCAGGATGGGCTTATGACTACGGCACTGCAGAAGACTCCAAAGAAATGTTCGATTACTTGAAAGGGTACTCGCCGGTACATAATGTCAAGGAAGGGGTTCAATATCCGGCAACTCTAGTTACCACCGGCGATCATGATGACCGTGTTGTTCCTGCGCATAGCTTCAAATTTGCGGCAGAGCTTCAAGACAAGCAATCTGGAGCTCTACCTACCTTAATACGCATTGAAACCGATGCAGGTCACGGAGCAGGAACCCCAGTGAGTAAGACCCTCGACCAATACGCCGACATCTTTGGATTTACTCTTTACAATATGGGATTTGAAAGCCTTCCTAGTCCTAGAATCAGAAACGAAAACGAGAATAATTTGAAATAATAAAGTAGTGAAGGTCTAGAAGTCGAATTCTTCTAGATCTTCAGACTTTTCTTCACGAATTACCTGATTCGCTTCGTTGCATAGAAGATTAATGCTTATCTGGTCGGGTCTTATAAAATCTTCAGAAGAAACTCCGATCGAATCGTTATAACTTTCTCGCATATAATTCGCCCAAACGGGAAGAGCCATGGTAGCTCCTTGTCCGTAGGTTATATTGTCAAAGTGAACGGCGCGGTCTTCGGCTCCTACCCAAACCCCGGTAGCAAGGTTGGGAACCATTCCCATGAACCATCCGTCAGATTGATTTTGGGTCGTTCCTGTCTTTCCGGCGATAGGGTTTTTAAACTCATAAGGATATCCCGTAACGACCTCCTGATAAACCGGGTTGTCGATCATCCAGTTATGTCTTAATCGAACCCCCGATCCCGCTTCAGTAACTCCCTTTAAAAGGCTGATCATCGTGTAGGCAATTTCTTTGTTAAAAACGTCTCTAGTTTTAGGAATTGCTTCATAAATAACGTTGCCTGATTCATCCTCAATACGAGTGACAAAGGTTGGAATCGTATGAACACCCTGATTCGCAAAGGTGCTGTAAGCCGAAACCAGATCGAAAACTTTAATGTCCGGTGTTCCTAATGCAATAGCCGGAACTGCAGGTATTCTACTTTGAATTCCTAGGCGCTCAGCTACGGATACCACAGAGGCCGGGCCTACCTTGTCAATGAGCTGAGCGGTAACGGTATTAATACTGTTTGCTAATGCATGTTTTAGTGTGATCGATTCACCTGAGTACTTTCCGCCAGAATTTTTTGGACACCAAGCCTCAATATTTCCATGTCTTCCTGCGCTAACGCAATACGGAACATCAGGTAGTCGATCACAGGGTGACATTCGCAATAGGTCGATAGCCGCTGCGTAAACAAAAGGCTTGAAAGTAGAGCCTACCTGACGGGCGCCTTGAACGACATTGTCGTATTGAAAATGCTTGTAGTCTGCGCCACCAACCCACGCTTTAATGTGTCCCGTCTGCGGCTCGATACTCATCAGTGCTCCTCGTAGATGAGATTTGTAATAAAGGATCGAGTCATAAGGAGTCATCACTGTGTCGCGCTCTTTGCTCGGAGCCTTCCAATCAAAGACCGTCATCTCAGCAGGGATATAAAAACTCGCCTTAATAAGGGTGTCTGATTTGCCTTGTGCACGGAGCGATCTCCAACGATCACTATTTCGCATGGCACGATCAACAATCTCTTCAACCTGCTCTAATTCTAGGTCGATAAATGGTGCTGTTGGGTTACTATCCTGTTTTTGCTGTCTGAAAAAAGCTGCTTGCAAGTTAGAAAGATGGTTTTCCATTGCGTCTTCAGCATTCTGCTGTAGCCTGCTATCTATCGTGGTATAGACTCGTAAACCATCTCGGTAAATGTCGTAAGTCTCTCCTGTTGATTTGGGGTTTTCGCGCACCCAATTTTTTAGCCACGACTGTAAATGCATTCTAAAATAGGTGGCTAAACCTTCGTTGTGAGAGTTTTCTGGAGTAAAACGAATATCAAGAGGAGTTTGCTGTAGCGAGTCACTTAGCTTTTTATCAAGATAGCCATATTTCACCATCTGGTCTAAAACCGTATTTCGCCTAGAATTAACTAATTCTGGTCTACGAACCGGGTTGTAGAGGGAGGAATTTTTAAGCATTCCGACCAGCATAGCACTCTCTTTAACCTTTAGTTCTTGAGGCGTTTTATTGAAATAGATTCGAGCGGCATTTTCAATTCCGTCAGCTAAATAATTAAAATCGTAATTGTTGAGATACATTTGAATGATCTCCTCTTTGGTGTAGTTGCGCTCTAAACGAACTGCAATCACCCACTCCTTAATCTTCTGTTGAAGGGCTTCCTTTAAATTTCTTGAACGAACACCAACAAATAGCTGTCGCGCAAGCTGCTGCGATATTGTTGAGGCTCCTCCTCTTTTGCCAAGAAAGACCACTGCTCGTGCAAATCCTCGAAAATCAATTCCAGAGTGTTCGAAAAATCGGGCGTCTTCGGTAGCAACGAGTGCATCAATAAGTGATTTTGGAAGTTCGCTATAATCTACCGGGCTTCTGTTGTCTGCTAAATAGAACTTACCTAATAACAGGCTATCTGATGAATAGATATGGGTGGCGAGATTAGATTCTGGATTCTCTAATTGCTCAAAGGTGGGCATCTCCCCAAACTTACCAGTAGCTGCACTGTGAAAAACAAAGTATATACCAGCAACTCCGAAAACAAATAGAGCCCAGAGAAGGACAATTATTCTTCGATACATCTGTTAGTTATTCTCGCGGTTTTTATTTTGATTCTTTCTTCGATTCTGTCCCGAATTTCTTCTAGGTTTATTCGAAGCGGTCTTCTCCTTATTAGGATTAGCCGACTGCTTTGGGGTACCAGGGTCGTTAGTTGACTTCGGATTTCTGTTATTGTTTCTTCGCTTATTTCTCTTTTTCGGTTGATCAAAACGAGTTAAGCTATCTTCGGTCAGAGATTGTTCAGGGTCTGGAGCCATCTCATCAATGGTCTGCACTTCTATTTGATACGCCTCAAGAGAATCAATCTTTTTACCCTCCTTATTTATTGCCAAAATTTCATTCACCCGATCTTTGTCAAGCGTGTGCCAATTGGTGGCATCGTTCTTATAGGTAAACCATAAGAGACCCTTGAAAATGTCTACCTTCTGACAGAAGGCAACCCCTTTTTCTGTTTGTAACTTGCAGTCAGTCGGTGGGAACCCTTTAAGTGCATCGAGATAGGTGTCTAACTCAAAGTTGAGACAGCATTTCAGCTTTCCACATTGACCAGCTAGTTTTTGTGGATTCAAAGCAAGTTGCTGATAGCGCGCTGCGGAGGTGCTAACTGCTCTAAAATCAGAGAGCCAAGAGGAACAACAAAGTTCTCGACCGCAAGAACCAATGCCGCCTAATCTTTGGGCTTCTTGACGATAGCCAATCTGACGCATTTCTATTCTAAGGCCAAAAGCACGAGCCATGTCTTTTATTAACTGACGAAAATCTACTCTAGCCTCGGCCGTATAATAGAAGGTTGCTTTTGAACCGTCTCCCTGAAGTTCTACATCTGAGATCTTCATCTCAAGGTTTAAAGAAATAGCAATTTCTCTCGCTCGTTTCTGTATTTCGTCTTCACGCTCTCTAGCTTGATGCCAAACCTCAATATCTCTTTGAGATGCCTTGCGATATATTTTACCTAAGGTCGGTTCGTCCACCGCAACTCCCTTGCGCTTCATCTGAACCTTAACCAGCTCCCCGGTAAGGGTTACGATCCCAACATCATGGCCCGAAGTAGCCTCAGTAGCCACCACATCGCCGATCAGAATCGATAGATTTTCGGTATTTTTGAAGAATTCCTTACGACTGTTTTTAAAACGAACCTCGACAATGTCGAAACGCTCCTGTCCTGCAGGCAAAGACATGTTCTCTAGCCAATTAAAAACAGTAAGTTTATTACAGCCGTCTGTTCCGCAAGTACCATTGTTCTTGCAGCCCCTAACTTTTCCATCCTTACTTGTTGAACACGATGCGCACGACATAATTCGTAAATGAACCTTAAAGGTACGACAAAGGAAAACCGGCTACAACTAAGCCTTGTATTTAAGCTTTGGAGATCGCCCTTTTTTAAAAATTTTGTTGCTTACTGTTTTTCCCTTTCGAAGCGCTTTTTGCTCCTCTTCGGGTAATGCTACAATCTCCATACACTCTTCACTACAACATTGATTCATCGTAGAAGCACAGCTTTCACACTGGATGAAAAGTAAATGACATCCTGAATTCGCGCAGTTTACATGGGTGTCGCAGGGGGAGCCACACTGATGGCAAACGGCAATTACATCTTCAGAAATACATTCTGCACGACGTTCGTCGAAAACAAAGTTCTTGCCTAAGAATTTATTCTCTAATCCTTGATCTCTAACCTGTCGAGTATACTCAATAATTCCACCTTCAAGTTGGTACACCTGTTTAAAGCCTTTGTGTTTGTAATATGCACTGGCCTTTTCACAGCGAATACCCCCGGTGCAATACATCACCAATTTTTTAGACTCTTTATGATCGCTAAGCTGTTCTTCAATAAGGTCTAAAGAATCTCTAAACGTATCTACGTCAGGGCAAACCGCATTTTTGAAATGTCCGATTTCACTTTCGTAATGATTGCGCATATCGACTAGTACGGTGTCTGGATCTTCGATAAGTTCATTGAATTTCTCAGCTCCAACATGAATTCCCTTGTCAGTAACATCAAAAGACCCATCGTCTAATCCGTCAGCCACAATTTTATCCCGAACCTTAACCTTAAGTTTCAAGAACGACATGTTGTCTTGCTCAATAGCGATGTTTAATCTTACATTTTCTAGAAAAGAAATGCTATCTAAGTGCTTTTTGAAGGCTTCAAAATTAGGCGCAGGAACAGAAAGTTGTGCGTTAATCCCTTCTTTAGCCACATAAATTCTACCTAGAACGTCTAAGTCATTCCAAGCTAGAAATAAATGATTACGAACGAGTTGCGGGTTCTTAAGGTGTGCGTATTTATAGAACGAGATCGTAAGCCGGTCAACACCAGCTTGCTCAATTAGAACAGCTCGCTCCTTCGCACTTAAGGTATTGTACAGTTGCATGCTATACGATGTTTTAAGTTAGAAAGATTCGATAAAAGTTGAACAAAAGTACATTTTTTCAACAATTTCATTCTTCTGTAACATTGATGCATGGGAATGCTTTAAATTTGGAAATAGTCCAAATGAATAGATATGAGCAAAGAACAAGAAGCTAAGTTAAAAGCACTCCAACTTACCCTAGACAAATTAGATAAAACCTACGGTAAAGGTGCCGTTATGAAAATGGGAGACTCGGTAGTACAAGAGGTCGAAGTTATTTCTTCGGGTTCTATCGGTCTAAACGCCGCTCTTGGCGTTGGGGGTTTTCCAAAAGGTAGAATTGTAGAAATCTACGGGCCTGAATCTTCGGGTAAAACCACGCTTACTCTACATGCGATTGCTGAAGCTCAAAAAGCAGGAGGTATAGCAGCGTTTGTTGATGCAGAACACGCATTCGATCGTTTCTATGCGGCAAAACTAGGTATAGATATAGACAATTTAATCATCTCACAGCCCGATCACGGAGAACAAGCGCTTGAGATTGCGGATAATCTTATCCGATCAGGGGCCATAGATATCATTATTATTGACTCTGTAGCGGCATTAACGCCAAAGAGTGAGATTGAAGGAGAGATGGGTGATTCTAAAATGGGATTACACGCTCGATTAATGTCTCAAGCACTTAGAAAACTTACGTCAACCATTTCAAAAACTAATTGTACGGTGATTTTCATTAACCAATTACGGGAAAAGATCGGTGTAATGTTTGGCAACCCAGAAACTACAACAGGGGGTAATGCCCTTAAGTTCTACGCTTCTGTTCGACTAGACATCCGTCGCTCAAGTCAAATCAAAGACGGCGACTCTAATGTAATGGGCAACAAAACCAAGGTTAAGGTGGTTAAAAACAAGGTTGCTCCTCCTTTTAAAACCGCTGAATTCGACATCATGTATGGTGAAGGAATTTCAAAAGTTGGTGAAATTATCGATTTAGGTGTAGCCTATGAAATCATAAAAAAGAGTGGGTCTTGGTTTAGCTACGAAGACAGCAAATTAGGTCAGGGTAGAGATGCAGTTAAGGCGCTACTTTTAGATAATCCAGATCTGTCTGAGGAAATTGAAAACAAAATTTACGAGGCTCTTAACCACGTGAATTCATAACTGGCTCATTAGTCAGCTCTTCAATAAAAAGAGCCCTTACGTCTTCTCGAAACTTTTCGAGTTCGTTTTTAGAATAAGTGCCCGCCTTTATGGTGGGCATTATTTTATATCTCAGTACTCCCGGCCCACCGTGATAGAAGTCCCAGTTGATTCGCTTCTTACAATCGTAATTGATAATCGGTACAATGGGCAAACCATGGGTTAAGGACATTGAAAACGCACCGTTTTTAAAACGATCAAGCATTACAGACGAGTCAGGAACCCCGCCTTCTGGATAAATAGCAATTGAAGCTCCATTTTTAACTCGTTCTTGAACGCTCTGATACACTTGCTTTCTGCTCTCCTTATTCGACCGGTCAACCATGATTACTGCGCGTTTATAAAAAAACCCGAAAATCCAGATCCTCTGCAACTCAGCCTTGCCGACAAAAACAACAGGCTTTTTACAGATTCTCAGCATCAACATCACATCGAGCATGCTTGTGTGATTCATTACCATGATGGCAGGCGTGTTAGGCAATTTTTCAGAACCTAACACCTTTCTAATCGGCGTTCCCATCATGAAGAGAATAAATGGTGCCCATATCGATCGAGCGCACCAGTAAACTAAGGGGTACGTTTTTCTAGAACTAACTCCAATAAGTAGAAGAGGAGAAAAAACGAGTACCGGTAGAGCTGTTACCACATAAAACCACACCTTGTAAATGATGTAGCCTGAATTTTTGATGAATCTCAACACGCTTTCGAAAGTATAACTTTTTAAATTTTTGTAACTATGTAACCTAAAATTTGCAGATGGCACGAATCCTTACAGGAGTACAAAGTACAGGAACCCCTCACCTTGGGAATATACTTGGAGCAATCCTACCAGCAATATCACTAGCAAATAGTGCAGAAAACGATTCTTATTTGTTTATCGCTGATATGCATTCGCTCACCCAAATTAAGGATGGCGCAACGTTGAGAGCGAATACCTTTTCAACCGCGGCAACCTGGCTAGCCTTTGGTTTGGATGTAGACAAAACGGTATTCTATAGACAAAGTGACGTGCCTGAGGTTACCGAGTTGTCTTGGTATCTAAGCTGTCTATTCCCATACCAAAGACTTACTCTTGCACATTCATTTAAGGATAAATCCGATCGTTTAGAAGACGTGAATGCCGGCTTGTTTACCTATCCAATGCTTATGGCTGCTGATATTCTTCTTTATGATGCAGAGCAAGTACCAGTAGGTAAGGATCAACTTCAACACTTAGAGATGACAAGAGACGTTGCTCAACGTTTTCACAATAAATACGGTGAAACCTTTGTCTTACCAGAAGCGACAGTTAACGAGAATACAATGTACATCCCTGGCACTGATGGCCAAAAAATGAGTAAGAGCAAAGGAAACCTCATCGATATTTTTGCTTCCGAAAAAGAGCTTAAAAAGCAGGTTATGGGTATTCTCAGTGACAGTAAAAGCCTTGAAGAGCCTAAAGACCCATTAACAGACACCACTTTTGCCTTGTACAAGTGCCTTGCTCCACAAGACGAGATAGAAGCTATGAGCGCGAACTACTTGGCTGGAAATTACGGTTATGGGCATGCCAAAAAAGCATTACTAGAACTTATTCTCCAAACCTTTCAGGAGCCAAGGGAAAAATATGAGTATCTACATGCGCATCCTCAAGAGGTCGAAGACGCCCTACAGCAAGGAGGTGAAAAGGCTAGAAAAACAGCCCAAACAGTACTTCAAAGAGTACGAGAAAGGGTTGGCTTCTAACCTATATCGAATAAGAATTGTCAGGGTTATGAACCACCTGATCATCTAAATGCATTTTAAGTAATAGCTCTAATACCGTATCCTTTTCGAGTCTCGATAATTGAATGATTTGACTAGGGTAAAGTTTTTGGTGAAATTTTAATAACTCATAAATCTTTATAGTTTTAGAATCTTTCGGAAGCTTCTTCGAGAACGCTTGTTTCAACGGGAAGTGAACCCCTAAATGAGTGGCGATTGTTTCAGGTCTCTCATACAGTGATGCTGAATGATTTGCGATTAAACGATTACAACCCTGCGATGTTTCCTGTTGAATTTCGCCAGGCGAGGCAACCAAATGACTATTGTAATCCTTCGCAAAATTTGCTGTAACCAAACTACCTCCTCGCTCTGCAGACTCAACAACCCAAACAACATCTGCTATGCCAGCAATTAGTCGATTTCTCGCAAGAAATCGCCCCTTGTGTGCAAGACTTTGTATAGGATATTCTGAAAACGTAAACCCCTTTCGCTCTAATCCCTTACGCAAAGTAAGGTGCGATTTAGGATAGGTATAGTCTAAACCATGAGCTAGAACACTGTGAACCGTGAACCCTGAATTGCTTGCGACACTTTGGGCATAACTATCAATACCATATGCCAAACCGCTGATGACTTCGAAATTAGGTTCATGTGCTATTTTAAAAAATTGATCTATTTGTGCTTTCCCATAAGCGGTCATCTTGCGGGTACCAACAATAGCAAGAAGCGGAAGTCGCCGATCAGATGCAGCGGCATTTCCTGTACGATAGATAAGAACAGGAGCATCACTCATCTTATTTGGGTTAAAAGGATATTCTTTGTTGAGATAGGAAATCGTTTTTACTCCCATTTTTTCTTGCTTTCTGAAAATCTCAAGAGCCTTAAGACACTTTATTTTGTCAAAAGGATTTATTTTATATACCGATGAGTATTTTATTGTTTCGCCATTTATCAAAAAATCAATAGTCTTTTGATTATCAGTGTTTAATAAGACAAATTCTCTAAGGTTTTTAGGCGAAAGTCCTGAAAATTGACTCAATAAAAACAAGGACTCATTTGTGGATAGCTTTGAAAACATGCTTAAAGGTATCCCTGTGGACTGAAGAATACATGCAGCCCAACAATAGGTCTATAAGAATTGAGTAAATTTTAAGATATTTGTATCTATGCATCTTGCCCCATATATCGAAACACTTCTTGAAGAGAGAAACTTCATAATACTACCTGGTTTCGGAGCTTTTGAGCCAGGGGCATATTTAGGGATTAGCATCAATGAAAACGGAGAACTTCTTCCTCCAAAACGTGCCGTCTCATTCAATCCGCATTTGTTCAACGATGATTCTGTATTGGCTACGGTGATCGCTTCAAAGGAACTTTTAGAAGTTGATGACGCAAAAGCAAAACTGAAAGCATTAGTATTTGAATGGAAATCAACCCTTAATAAAGAAGGCGCTTTAGTCGTGGAAGGTTTGGGAAGGTTTGAAAAAGCAAATGGCCTCGTTCAATTGATCACAGAAGCTTCTGAGCTTAAACTAGGAAGTTTTGGCCTCCCTGCCGTTGCTCCGCCATCCAAAAAAGAACCAGTGATTAAGGAGGAGGCCCAGCCTGTTCAAAAAGAAGCTGAACAATCAGAAGTCGAAAAACCTGAAACGCATAAGCCACACCAAAAAGCTGAAGAGAAGCCTGAAGTGGTCAAAGAAGCAGTTTCCTCTCCTTCTTTTGCCTATCAACTAGCCATCGTTCTCGCGGCAATAGCTGCCCTGTCGGTAGGCTATTTTTTCTATTCTCAACTAAAAGGCGTAGACCTAAGCAACCTAATTTAGAATGAAGTCGAAAACTCCATCTGACTCTAGAACAGTAACTACTGATCTGGTCCTTCCTAGCGAAACCAACCACTTGAGCCATCTGTTTGGTGGGGCGTTATTAGCCAAGATGGATAGCGCCGCTTACATCACTGCAAGACGTCATAGCAGAAGAATAGCTGTGACCGCATCGGTAAACCATGTCGCTTTTAACACCGCAATTCCTTTAGGTAGCGTGGTAACTATAGAGGCAAGCGTTTCGCGAGCTTTTAAAACCTCAATGGAGATATTTATCGATGTGTTCATTGAAGATCGAATTAGCGGGGGGCGCACCAAAGCCAATGAAGCGATTTACACTTTTGTAGCTGTTGACGATACCATGACTCCGGTTGAAGTTCCAGAGATTGTTCCCGAAAACGAACTAGAGAAATCAAGGTATGAGGCTGCCCTTAGAAGAAAACAATTAAGCTTGGTCTTGGCTGGTAAAATGAAACCTCAAGAAGCTACTGAATTAAAGGCGATTTTTGAGATAGAATAAACCTCTAAAGCCTGTAAACCCATTCCTCTGGGTTAAGCCTCGTTGTATTCTTGTAAAGATAAAATTTGAGATGTGTTTGTCCGCTCACCTTGTCTGTATGAAGCGTTCCAAGACTTTGCTTTGCAACCACCTTATCCCCTTCCTTCACACTTACGTCTTGAAGATTGTAATACATGGTAATATAGTCACCATGACGAACGTAAACCCCTTTTATTCCTTGACGGCTGATCATCACATTCATCACTTCGCCCTCATAAATCGCTCGCGCCTTTGAACCAAATTCTGTGGCAATAGTAACGCCATTATTGAAATGCTTTAATGCTGGATATAACTTGTCGGCGTAAGTGCCATAACCAATGCTTTTAATTCCCTTTTCTACAGGCCAGATATGTCTTCCTTTATTCCCTTCGAAATTTTTAGCCAATGCTTCTGCCTCTGGGGTGAGAACGAACCCATCTTTTCGGTTAGCTTTTTTAGCCTTGGCTAATCGCTCTCTATTTGCCTTTTCAATAGCCTCTCGAATCAATCGGTCAATTTCAGAATCAATGCGCTTTCGTTCTTTATCTCGATCAGCGAGCTCTCGGCGATAGGCCCTCTCTTGCTTACGTGCATTAGCCATCAACATTTCTTGTTTTTCCCGGGCTGCAATTAAGGTGCTTTGCTGGCGCCGGTTTTCTTCAACCTTCTCTTCCTTTTGCTTTAGTTGATCCTCTAATGTGGCAGAAATTTGTTGCAATTCTTCTTGTTTGCGAACAAGCCGTTCGGCTTGGGTTGTTCGATAAGAGGCGTATTGTAATAAATAATTCCACCTTCTTCGCGCATCCTTGAAGCTGTCAGCTGCTAGTAAAAACAACCATTTATTCTTCTCGACTTTTCGCTTATATGAATTGACAATTACTTTCTCGTAATCTTGTTTGATTACTTCGATTTGATCTTTTAGGTCATCGATTCGACTATTGCTTTCTGCTATTTGTCGCTGCAGTAGTTGCACCTCGTTTGCAGTAAGATCGATAAGGCTCTCAAGGGCATACCTCTTATTGTCAAGGAGTTGAATTTGATCAATTGCCGATCCTTTTAAGCGCATTTGTTGCTGTAATAATCGCTCCATCTGAGCAATTTCTGTCGCGATCTCCTCTTTACGTTTCTCAAGGTTTCGTTGCTGTTGTGTCTTCTGTTGTGCAAACGAAAAATTACAGACGATTAGAAGTGCAACAAAAAAGGACCAGAAACGCTTCATTTAATTGTCGTAAAACCTAATGGTATTTGAAAAGGCAAAGTCAATTTCTTATCGAGTTGAACCCCCTCTAGTTCAAGATTAAGCACTCGGTCTCCTGCAACTAATCTTATGACCTCTGGTGTATAAGAATCTTTGTTCTTGTGCTGGTAGGTGATTTTTAGCTTGTCAAATCCTTCGATCTGAAACTCTTGAAAGCTGATTTGAGACTTATCGGCAGAAAGCCCAACCCGATAGTAACCTTTAGCGGGTTTGGTTAAATCTCCGCTAAACACTCGACTAATCACCGTCTTATTGGTAAGCAAATTAACCTCCTTTCGTTCTGATTCTTGAAGACCATCAAGGGATTCTAAAAACAACGGCTGACCCAGAAAAAGCCTTTCAATGTGCTGGTAACTTAATTGGGCAGGAATGATGGTTTCAATGACCGAAACAGAGCCTTTGTAATAGGTTCGGTCGAGGCGGTTGTAAAAGGCCACTTCTTCTGGAGACAATAATGCTTTCGCAACCCCAAGAGGTGCGCTTAAAAGTATTCCTTCGCTTGGCTTTAGTCGCATTGAGAGGGTAACGGTCTTGGTGTCGGTATCGTTTTTTAATTCAGCCTTAATTCGAGCTCTAATCCCCTCTGATTCTTGAAAGTTTCTTTGATTAACCTCGAGCGGATGAGATCCTGTACGATTCGAAACGGCGTTTGCCCCTGGCCTAAGTAAGGCACATGAAGTAAAGCTGAGTGCTAACGCATAAAGGGCTACCCGTTTCTTTATCATTCTATTCTAATGCACTGTAATCTCCTAAACTAAGTGAAGTAAAATCGCCGTCGTATATGACGTGATTTCCTATCATTGAGTTTTGAATCTTTGCGTTTGAGATTTTTGACTGACACTGAATAATAGTGTCCTTGATTTCGCAGTTGTCGATATGGGTTTGGCTTCCGACCGAAACATAAGGGCCTATGGTGCTATTGTAAATTTTGGATCCTTTCGCTATGCTACAGGGCTCTACGATAGTGCTGTTGACGATTTCGGCGTCATCATTAATTAAAGCCTCTCCTTCTTTATGCAGAAAACCTAACATTCGACGGTTGGTCTCCACGGTGATCGCTTTGTTCCCACAATCCATCCACTCCGCTACCTCCGCTGTCATAAATTTCTTTCGGGCCTGCATCATTCGCTTAATACCATCATTAATCTGGTATTCTCCTCCATTCACAATTTCATTGTCAAGAACATAGGTGAGCGCATCTCTTAGCTCTTCAACAGCTTTAAAGTAATAGATGCCAATAACTGCCTTGTCAGACACAAAAGTAGTGGGCTTTTCTACTAATGCTTGGATTTGCCCGTTTTCATCTAGTTCAACGACTCCATAAGCTTCTGGGTTTTCAACCTGTTTCACCCAAATCACACTATCTGCAGAGGCATCTAATTCAAATTTTGCGCGAATAAGCGTGTCTGCATACGCGATCACTGCCGGGCCTTCTAAAGAAGGTTTGGCGCACATAATAGCATGTCCTGTTCCCAAAGGCTGATCTTGACGATAAATCGAAGCTTTGGCTCCTAAACTCTCTGCGAGTTCAGTTAAGGAGTCCTCTACGTCGCTGCCAAAAAAAGCTTCATCTCCAATGACAAAAGCGACCTCGTCAACAGGTTCATCTAGTATGGCCGCTATATCTCTAACAAGACGGTGCACGATGGGGCTCCCGGCTACAGGAACTAAAGGCTTTGGAACAGTAAGGGTGTGGGGTCTAAGGCGCGAGCCTCTTCCTGCCATGGGTACTATAATTTTCATTGGGTTATGTTTATGCGGTTCCTGTACTGCCGAACCCTCCAGATCCACGATCTGACTCGTTCAAAGATTCTACCTCCTGCCAGCTCGCAGCTTCATGCTTAGCAATTACCATTTGAGCTATTCGCTCTCCGTTTTCGATAGTAAAATCCTCATTTGAAAGGTTAACTACGATTACCCCTATTTCTCCTCGATAATCTGCATCGATGGTTCCTGGCGAGTTAACCAGACCAATTCCCTTTTTAGCTGCTAATCCACTACGAGGACGGATTTGTGCCTCATACCCTTCAGGTAATTCAATGAATAAGCCTGTCGGAACAATAGCTCGCATCAGAGGCTTTAGGACAATAGGTTCTGGGTTATTTGCTCGAAGATCCATTCCTGCCGACTGAGAGGTCTGGTAACTAGGCAGTGGGTGAGACGATTTGTTAATGATCTTAACGGGTACCATAAGATGTAAAGAGTCTTTTTAAAGTTGATTTTTCAATAAGTATAACAAAACTAATAAATAAGAGAAGGAACAGTAAGGCCATCAGTAAGCTTGTCGAAAAGAAAAAGAAATGGATAAGAGAAAAGGCCACAGAGAATGTAAGGTATCCCAACATAGGAGCAATTTTGTAAGGAATAGGATATGACTTCATCCCCCACAAAAACGAAATCAACATCATCGCCCCATAGGCTGCTAGGGTGGCTATTGCTGCAGCAATATAACCCATTTGTGGAATAAGGTAGCTGTTTAAGCCTAGGGTGATTAAGGCTCCTAAGCTTGAAATCACCGCGCCTATATAAGTTCGATCTGTAATCTTATACCAAACCGAAAGGTTGTGATAAACTCCTAAAAACAGCGCGCCGAGCAAGACAAAAGGAACAATGATTAGGCCTTCTCTATAGATTTCGTCACGCAAAAAAATCTCGGCAATGGGATGTAAGAATACCATAACCCCTAAGTATATAACACTAGCTAGGGCGACGAAAAAATAGGTAACATCTGCATACTGTTTCTCCTTATTCTCCTTTTTTGCTTCTCTAAAAAAGAAGGGCTCTACTCCCATTCGATAGGCGGTTGCAAAAAGGGTCATGAAAACTCCGAGTTTATAACATGCTCCATAAATCCCCGCTTCTGCTTCACCAGCCAATCTGGTTAGGATAATCTTGTCAAATACTTCGTTGATGGTAAAGGCAATTCCTGCAATCATCACTGGCATTGCATACCTCAAAAGTTGTTTGTAAAGCTTATAATCGAATACCGGTTTATACCTGAAATAAATGGGAAGCATCCAAAATAGAGTGAAAGCACTAGCGATGATGTTAGCCTCAAAAATGGCATCGATTTCATGACCCAAGAATCTCGTTCCTGAGAACTTCAGGTAATAGATGTTTAGACCTACATTAATAACCACGTTGATCGATTTTACAATTGTGTACCTTGTGGCTTGTTCTTGTGCTCTTAGATAAGCAAAAGGGATTACAACTAACGCATCGAGTATTAGAATATACACTGTCTTCTTTACAAACTCTGGCTGAATCCCAGTAGCGGTTCCAATAAATTCATAGAAGAGGATTCCAAGAGCGAACAAGACCAAAGAAGATGCGGCAAGCGCCCAGATTGAGGTGGTTAAAACACGATCTGGCTTATCACTTTTATGATAAAATCTGAAGAATGCAGTCTCCATGCCATAGGAGAGCAGCACGTTGAAAAAGGCGATCCAAGAATAAATAAAAATATACTGACCGTATCCCGCTGCTTGATCAAAGGTTGAAGTATATAAGGGTAATAAGAGAAACGATAATGCACGCGGAAGCACTGTGGCTAACCCATAGACAAAAATCTGTTTTCCTAAACGCTTAATAGTCTCCATAAATCTACTGTCTTATGATCGGACGGCTTAACGGCGGTAAGATAAGCTTGGTTTTGCGATTTGGGCGGCTCAAACAATAAATAAAAATGGCTTCCCCCTCCCGATAAACCTCTAATCTCAGACGGTATGAGTCTTCTATTCGCTCAATGGTTTTTGGTACCCCCTCTATCGCTGCTGTCCAATCACAAGATTTAAATTTTGCTAATTGAAAAGTAACCTCAAAATAGGGACTTCGCTCTGCTCTTCCTGGTAAAACTTTATTAGCAACGATACGATCAATAGGGTAATGATCTGGATAAGCACCACAGGACCACAAAAGTCCCACAAAGAAAAAAGAAAGAATACGAAGCCTGCTTCCCAAGACATAATTACTTATATCCTAAAGATAAACAAACTGAGTGGGGGAACTACCCGTTAAGTGCTTCGGCTCCACCTACAATCTCGAGGATCTCGTTGGTAATTGCCGCTTGACGCGCTTTGTTATAGGTAAGTTTTAACTGATCTCTAAGCTCCTTAGCGTTATCTGTTGCTTTGTGCATAGCGGTCATTCTAGCGCCGTGCTCACTAGCAAAAGAGTCTCTAATCGCTTTGTACAGCTGAATTTTTAGAGACTTAGGAATAAGTTCGTTTACGATTTCCTCTGCCGACGGCTCAAAAATGTACTCCTCAGTGGTAGTTTCTGAAGCGTCTCCCTCTGCTACCATTGGCAAGAACGCTTCGTTCTTAATAATTTGAGTTGCTGCATTTTTAAACGAATTGTATACGAGTCTGATCTCATCGTATTGCTCCGCAATAAAAGCCTCTATTAAATCATTTGCGATAGTCGCAGAAGCGTCAAAAGTAAGATCGTCATAGATTGAGCTATGGTCTCCCGCTCTATTGGCTGCTTTGAGGCCGTCTGCCGCTTTCTTTCCGATCGTTAAAATTTCAACCGACACATCTTTGCCATAAGACTCAGATGCCAATTTAACTGCTTTAATAACATTGGTATTAAAAGCCCCGCAAAGCCCTCGATTTGAACTAATAGCTACTAGGAGCACCTTTTTGGTTGTTCGCTTTTCAGCATATACGTTCTCTATACCTTCATCGAGGTTTTGTCCTAAGCCGGCCAATAAAAAAGAAAGCTTGTCGGCGTAGGGACGCATGGCAACAATAGCATCTTGGGCCTTCTTCAATTTAGCAGCAGAAACCATTTTCATGGCGCTGGTAATCTGCATGGTTGAAGAAACCGATGATATTCTGTTACGTATTTCCTTTAAGTTAGCCATAAAGCCTTTCTTATGCTTGGTGTCGTTTAGTTACTTCAGCAGCCACATCGGTTAGTACTGCAATTGCCTCGTCGGTTAGTTTTCCTGCTTTCAAGCTAGAAAGAACCTCTTGGTGACTCATTCTAAGAGTTTCAATATAGTCCTTCTCAAAAGCCTTAACTGCCGTTACAGGAACTTCTCTAAGTAGGTTTTTAGACCCTGCGTAGATAATCGCTACCTGATCTTCTACAGTGAAAGGATCATTCTGTGCCTGTTTTAGAATTTCAACGTTACGACGTCCTTTTTCAATTACGTTAAGGGTTGCAGCGTCAAGATCAGAACCGAATTTAGCGAACGCTTCTAACTCTCTAAACTGTGCTTGGTCAAGTTTTAAGGTACCCGCAACTTTCTTCATCGACTTGATCTGTGCAGAACCTCCTACACGCGATACAGAGATACCTACGTTAATGGCAGGACGAACCCCTTGGTTGAATAAATCTTGCTCTAAGAAAATCTGACCGTCAGTAATCGAAATTACGTTGGTTGGGATATAAGCAGAAACATCTCCCGCTTGTGTTTCAATGATAGGAAGGGCGGTTAGCGATCCTCCTCCTTTTACTTTATCCTTTAGTGATTCTGGAAGGTCGTTCATGTTCTTCGCAATTGAATCATCTGCGATAACTTTGGCTGAACGCTCAAGTAGTCTTGAGTGAAGGTAGAAAACGTCTCCAGGATACGCCTCACGCCCCGGTGGACGACGCAGAAGAAGTGATACCTCACGGTAAGCTACTGCCTGCTTAGAAAGATCATCATAAACGATTAGCGCTGGACGACCCGTGTCTCTAAAATATTCTCCGATTGCTGCACCAGCAAAAGGAGCATAAACCTGCATAGGTGCAGGATCTGATGCGTTGGCCGCAACAATTGTAGTATAAGCTAAAGCTCCCTTGTCTTCAAGAGTTTTAGCAATAGCAGCTACCGTTGAAGCTTTTTGACCAATAGCTACGTAAATACAGTATACTGGCTCGCCTGCATCATAAAATTCTTTTTGATTTAGAATCGTATCGATACAAACAGTGGTTTTACCCGTTTGACGGTCACCAATAACCAACTCACGCTGACCTCTACCTACCGGAATCATCGCATCAATCGCCTTAACTCCTGTTTGAAGCGGTTCGTTTACTGGCTGTCTGAAAATTACCCCAGGCGCCTTACGTTCAAGAGGCATCTCGAAGGTCTCTCCTTCGATAGCTCCTTTTCCGTCAATTGGCTCACCAAGAGTGTTAAGAACACGTCCAACTACACCTTCTCCAACATTGATAGAAGCGATACGTTGTGTTCTTTTTACTGTAGAACCTTCTGTAATTTCTTTAGATGGACCAAGAAGTACAACACCTACGTTGTCCTCTTCAAGGTTAAGCACAATCCCTTGCATTCCTCCGTCGAACTCAACAAGTTCTCCGTATTGTGCATTAGATAGACCGTAAATACGTGCGATACCGTCACCAACTGTAAGTACAGTTCCTACCTCGTCAAGGGTAGCGTTAGCGTCGAATCCTTCGATTTGCTTTTTTAAGATTGCTGAAACTTCAGCTGCTTTTACTTCTGCCATCGTTATAGACTATTAGAAAATTCTCTTTTTAATCGATTCAGTTGTTTTGAAAGACTTGCATCAAACTGCAGGTCATTAATTCTTAGGACAAATCCACCGATAAGTTCAGGTACGATTTGTTTTTCAAGAGTTACCTCTGAATAACCAGAGGCCTTGATTTTTGCAATGATTTCGTTATCAAAAGTTTCAGTAGTAGCCGAACTGCTTTTCAGGATTGCAACTACTGCTCCACGAACTTCATTGTGCTTTTCAGCGTAGCGAACAATAACGTCTTGAAGTAATTCAAGTCGCCCGTTACTAACAAGAGCATTAAGCAGGCCGCTTGTCAATGGATTTAACTCAGTGAAAATTTGATCGAGATACGCTCTTTTTACTCTGCTACTCGCAACAGGCGATTCAAGCACAGCAACTAATTCGTTGTTTTCAGACAAAGTTAGTTTGATAGAAGCTAGATCACTTTGTACGGCGTCGACAGCATTCTTTTCAGAAGCTGCGGCATACAAAGCTTTTGCGTATCGTAATGAGGCTCTCGAGTGTTTCATAGTTTATTTTAAGTTTACCTCTCCAAGTAAACCGTTCACAAATGACGCGTCTTTTTTGGCGTCAGAAAGTTCTTCTTTCAATAATTTTTCAGCTACCGAAATAGAAAGTTGAGCTACCTCAGCTTTTATCTCTGCTAAAGCCTCTTTTTTCTCTACCTCAATGGCTTCTTTCGCGCTAGCGATGATTTTTGCTGCTTCTGCTTCAGCGTTTGCTGCAGCCTCGGCAATCATCTTAGCCTTCATTTCGCGAGCTTCCTTAAGCATAGCGTCACGATCTTCGCGAGCCTGATTAAAAAGTTTTTCGTTTGATGAAGAAATGCTTTCCATCTCTTGCTTAGCCTTTTCTGCAGCTTCAAGAGCGTTCTTAATGCCTTCTTCTCTCTCATCAAGAGCAGAAATGATAGGCTTCCAGGCAAATTTTACCATTAAAAAAATCACAGCAAGCATTAACACGCTTTGCATGATGAATAATCCTGGTGAAAAATCGTTTAATAGTTGTTCCATTCTTTTGTTACCATTTTAATTAAAGTGCTGCTGGCCGCCAAACGCGGCCAACCCACTTTGTTTTAAGGTTTATTTTCCTAAGAAAAGGGCCCCAAAGGCCAAACCTTCTAAAAGTGCAGCAATAATAATCATCGCTGTTTGGATCTTGTTGGTTGCTTCCGGCTGACGCGCAATACCTTCCATTGCACTTCCTCCGATATTACCAAGTCCGATTCCTGCTCCGATAACGATTAGGCCTGCACCTACTAAATTTGGAATTGTCATAATAATTGAACTATAGATTAAACAAAATTTTAATATTAATGATGGTCGTGTTCTTCTACTGCCATACCAATAAACAAGGCTGAAAGCATAGTGAAAATATATGCCTGTAAAAAGGCTACTAGAAGCTCGATTAAAGTCAAGAAAAACGATAGGGCTAATGAAAGCAAGGTAGCTCCAGCTGCGCCTAAAGTGCTTTTCATAATGATTGCGATAGAAATAAGGCTCATAACCACAATATGCCCTGCTGAAATATTAGCGAACAAACGAATCATTAGTGAAAATGGTTTCGTTAAGGTTCCTAGTAATTCGATGGGTGCTAAAATGATTTTCATAGGAACAGGAACTCCTGGCATCCAAAAAATATGTTTCCAATAGTCTTTTGTTCCACTAAACTGTGTGATAATATACGTGAAGAGCGCTAAGGTAAATGTTACAGCTAATTGTCCTGTTATGTTAAACCCAAGAGGGGTAAGACCTAATAAGTTCGATGTCCAAATAAAGAAAAATACCGTCATTAAAAAGCCTGTAAACCTTCGATAGTGTTTCTCTCCGATGTTGGGTCTGGCGATTTCGTCTCGTACATATAAAATTAGCGGTTCAAGAACTCGGCCGAACCCTGTTGGTACGGCTTGTTTTTTGTACTGCTTAGCAAGTCGTCCGAATGCTATTAACATAAGTATACTAACCAATAAAAACCCAAAAACGCTCTTGGTTATTGATAGGTCTAACACAGTATGAGCATTAGTCGGATGGTGAGCCTCGTCAAACTCAACCGCGTGAGCACCTTCATTTAATTCGTAAATCTTTTCGTGGTACTTAACTAATGAAACCCCGTCGCTTTCAACCACATGGTGACCTGAGTCATCATGGTGAAATTCAGAAGACATGAAAGTTCTTAACCCTTTTGAACTGTAGACAATAACCGGCAGTGGAAATCCGATATGTTTGCGATGACCCTCTGCGTCATTATAGGAAAATAAATGAAAGTCGTGAGCGTCTTTTATGTGGTGAAGGATATATTCGTTGATCTCAGACTCGCTTGTAACGGCTCCATGACCTTCAGAACCGCCGTCTGATTTTGGTGCTGCGCTAGAGGCAAGCGCCGAACAAAAAACAAATAAACTTATTAAGCCGAGTAACTTATTTCTGCCAGATTTCCCTAGGATCATGTGAGTTGTTTCTATCTCTGCGATTTTCAAAATCGTGGCAAAGGTAAGTATTCTTCTCTAGTTATAAACCTTTGTCAATTAATTTTATTCGGTTTGTCTTGAGGCTGAGACGACAATACCGCTTGTAATCCAAACACTTCTATGGACAAAGTAATAAGGAGCGGTATTAAATACCCTGTTTTCTCAATGTCATCGGTGCCCGAAAGTGTTTCCAAGTCGTCGAAATACAATAGCATAAACACAATTAATTTTAGGGTGAGAAATCCTAAGTACCCAAAACCAATATAGCCTGATTTGCCTTTCGTTATCAATATCAAAACAATCAAACCGCCAAGCACAATCATTGCGCCAAAAAACAGATAGAATGATCTGGTTAGTTGATCACTAAAAAGAAAATGGATTAAGCTTAAAACAAAGGGTATGCTAATAGCTTTTAATACTTTCTTAATCATTTGTTTTCTTTTAGCACTTGAATAATGACTGAAAACATCGCTAGAAAAACTCCGAGCAGCGTAATTAAAGACGGTATCCATTCCTTTTCAAAACGATCACCAAGCTTTTCGCCAAAAAAATTAAAGACAACAATAATCAGTGCCATTTGAATGGCAATTCCACTATACTTTATCGCCAAACGAAATTTGTTGTCACTCATTACAAAACTTGTTTTTCATAAA
>PZPI01000095.1 GCA_003045935.1 Bacteroidota bacterium
GAGTTCATCGGATGCTATACTTTTCTGCGCGCTTAATAGACTATAGATTGGGTGTCTATCTTCTCCAATAAGACCTCCTAGTCGCAGTGCATGAAACCTTTGGATTTGACTCTTTTCAAATTCCTCCTCAATTCTTGTAATTACCCTTGCTGAGGAAGTTTTCGGGTCAAGCTTTGTATTTTCATCAATTACTCTTACCGCTTTTTCATATACAGAGATACTGCTGGTGTAGAAAACGGTTAAGTTCGGATTCTTATTTAGGCGGCTTATTAATTGTTTGAATAAGGTAAGATTTCCATCCTTGGGATCACTGGTATTTCTGCTAGCACCACTTGGTATGGTGATAATTAAATAGGATAAACTCTCTAGAAATGCAGACAGTTCACCTTCCCATCGGTTGTTTCTAAAATAGCATCCAAAGGTTTTGGCTCCTTTTACGTCGAATCCATTTCCTTGAAGTCTTTGGAGGAGATAACTCCCGAGCCAACCTTCTCCTAAAATTCCGATTTTAATCAATCTTGACGCGTTTGAATATTTTGATTTTCTCTGAGGTTAAAAAGTGGTACCCAATATCGTAAAGATAGTATTTTGGCAGACCACCCTTTTTTCCTTTTTCTATCTCAGTGATACATGAGGGTCTAAACCCTTGTCGATTCAATTCATTGAGATTGCACTCCGTGTACTCACCGATAATATAGTCTCTTAAAATTCTGTAATTATTTTGAAGTCTTCGATGAGTACTGTAAAAGCTCTGATTCTCTCTTTGATTCTTAAGATTGTGATGATGACTTCTACAAGCATCACTGCAAAACTTTTGATCTGTTCTACCGAATAAGGGTTCTTTACAAACTTTACAACCTCTGTTCATATGAAATCTGTTTTGGCACAAAGAAGAAGACCTTCACTGCAAATAACACTCAGTGTTTATTAAAATAGGAGCTTGGATATTTAAACGTTTCTATCCGTTTACAGCACGAAAAGTTAGATCCTCAGTATTCAACTTTGAAGCAAAATCAATTTTATGAATGCACTAAGAAATCAAGCCCAACTAATAGGTTATGTTGGCAATGACCCAGAAATCACAGAACTAGAGGGAGGCAAGAAACTTGCAAAGTTTAGTTTGGCCACCAATGAAATTTACAATAATGCCGCAGGCGAAAGAACCGTTTCAACTGAATGGCATACGATCATTGCGTGGGATCGCCAAGCCGAAATTGCAGAGAAGTATGTTCAGAAGGGTAAGGAGATCGCTGTTTCTGGACGAATTACCCATCGATCTTATGACGACAATGAAGGTCTAAAGAAGCGTATTACAGAAATTCGTTGCTCTGATTTATTGCTTTTAGGCAAGCCTGAAGCTGCTATAGAATCAGAGACTTTTTAATCGTAGAGGTATTGGGCTATTCGAAAGAGATTGGCGTGAGCCTCTACAATTACTCGTATGTCTTTTGAATAACCACCACCCATCGAACATTGAATAGGAATTCCTTTTGAATGCGCAAGATTTAGAACCTTATGGTCTCTCTCCTTACATCCATTAAGAGTTAGGCCTAAGGTTCCTAATCGATCAGATTCTAGAATATCTACTCCTGAGAGATAAAAGATAAAGTCAGGTTTTACCTCCTCGATCAAAGGATCAAGATACTCATCTAGGAGCGCTAAATATTCAAGATCGCTACATCCTTTAGGTAGAGGAAGGTCTAAATCTGATTCTTCCTTTTTAAAGGGATAATTAGCCGCTCCATGCACAGAGAATGTGAATACTGATGGATCCTTTTGAAAAATAGATGCAGTTCCATTTCCTTGGTGTACGTCAAGATCAATGATTAGTGCTTTTTTGATGAGCCCTTTGCGAATCAGATGAGATGCAGCGATCGCTTGATCATTTAATAGACAGAAGGCCTCTCCATGATCGGTATAGGCATGATGTGTGCCTCCTGCGATATTAATAGATATTCCGTGATTAAATGCGTAATAGCAATTTTGGATGGTTCCCTGTGCGATTCTTTGTTCTCGATCAATGAGATGTTGAGATAATGGGAATCCTATTTTTCTCACCTCTTTAGGGGTGAGATCTGAATTTATTAATCGTCGAAAGTAAGATTCTGTATGAACACTTAGGGCGTCTTTAGGATCGAGATACTCAGGAGAGAAGAAGTTCTCCTCGCTGCAGGTGCCTTCATGAATCAACTGCTTAGGTAGCAGGTCGTACTTGAGCATAGGAAACCTATGGCCTTCAGGTAGATCTAGAACATAAATTGAATCGAAAGCAATTTTTAGCATTAAGAAATAGGGCTTCCTGCAGCTACTGCATCTTCTGGGCTCATGAAACTTAGTTTTCCTTCAGGGTCTGTTGCCATGAGCAGCATACCTTGACTTTCTACACCTCTAAGTTTACGAGGTTCAAGGTTCATTAGAACGCAAACCTTTTTCCCAACCACTTCTTCAGGTGAGAAATGCTCTGCAATCCCAGATACAATGGTTCTTTGGTCAAGTCCAGTGTCAACTTTCAGAACGAGTAATCGATCGGCTTTAGGCATTTTTTCAGCTGAAAGTATCGTGCCAACCCTTAAATCAAGACTACTAAAGGTGTCATAATTGATGGCAGGTTTTTGTGGTTCTTGCATAATGGTAGAATCTTTTTCTGTTGATTTCAGTTTATCTAACTGATTTTGTATTTCAGCATTTTCAATCTTTCTGAATAGTAATTCAGAAGTTCCGAGGTTTTGACCTGCAGAGATTAGATAAGTTGCAGTTTTGAGGTGCTCAAAAGGGTTTTCAATGATCTTTAAATTGAGCATTTTCTTCAACTTTTCTGCTGAGAATGGCAAGAATGGCTCAGAGAGATACGCGAGACCAGCTGATAGTTGAAGCGCTACATTCATGATGGTTTTAACACGCTCAGGATCAGATTTAATTAGTTTCCAAGGTTCATGGTCAGCTAGGTATTTATTACCTAGTCTCGCAACACCCATTAAAAGACCGGCAGCCTCTCTAAATCGATATCGGTCTAACGATTTCTCAATTGCAGAAGGAGCTTCTTTTAATTCTTGCAATATTTGTTTGTCTTCATCGCTTAACGGTCCGGCTTCTGGAACAATTCCATCATAGTATTTCTGACTCAGAACAACTACTCTGTTAATGAAGTTTCCATAAACAGAAACCAGCTCGTTGTTTACCCGGGCCTGAAAATCATCCCAAGTGAAGTCGTTGTCTTTGGTTTCAGGAGCATTAATTGTTAAAACATATCTCAGGGCGTCCTGCATTCCTTCAAAGTCTTCGAGATATTCGTGAAGCCAAACTGCCCAGTTTTTAGAGGTCGAGAGTTTTTGCCCTTCTAAATTTAAAAACTCATTTGCAGGCACATTTTCTGGGAGTATATAATCTCCATGTGCCTTTAAAAGCGCAGGGAATATAATACAATGGAATACGATATTGTCCTTTCCTATGAAGTGAATAAGTGAGGTGTTCTCATCTTTCCAGTAAGGTTCCCAATCAATTCCTTTTTTATCCGCCCATTCTTTGGTTGATGAAATGTATCCGATAGGTGCCTCGAACCATACATATAAAACCTTACCGTCTGCAGATTCAAGAGGGACTTTGATTCCCCAATCAAGATCTCTAGTAACCGCTCTAGGACGAAGCCCATCATCAATCCATGATTTACACTGGCCGTAAACATTTGACTTCCAATCTTCTTTGTGATCTTCTAAAATCCATTTTCTTAAGAAAGCCTCACTTTTATCTAGGGGTAGGTACCAGTGTGTTGTTGATTTAAGAGAGGGTGTTGCGCCACTTAAGGTACTCTTAGGATCAATCAGGTCTGTAGCGTTTAAACTCGATCCACACTTTTCGCATTGGTCGCCGTAAGCTTCTATGTTTTGACATTTTGGACAAGTGCCCGTAACAAAACGATCAGCTAAGAAAATGTTTGCCTCGGCGTCAAATAATTGCTCGCTAGTTTCTTCAATGAAATCTTTTTGCTCATAGAGTTTTGTAAAAAATTCTTGAGCAGTCTTATGGTGAATGTCTCTAGAGGTTCTTGAGTAATTGTCGAAAGAGATTCCGAAGTCTTCAAAAGATTTTCGAATGATCGCATCGTAAGTGTCAATGACTTCTTTAGGTGAGATTCCCTCTTTTCGAGCTTTCATAGATATAGCAACTCCGTGTTCGTCACTTCCACAAATGAAGGCTACATCATGGCCTTGTAGTCTTTTGTAACGTGCAAATATGTCTGCAGGCACGTATACCCCGGCTAAATGCCCAATATGAATAGGTCCATTAGTGTAGGGTAGTGCAGCGGTAAGGGTATATCGTTTTTTCGAGTCTGACATTCACTGATGATTTGAAGGCAAAAATAGTTAATTCTTTATCGAATCGATTCTAGATGTTTATCGAACGATTCCTGAATATTCTGTTCACTATTTTTAATGCCAATGAGTAAAAGAGTAGGGGATCTTGGCCAGATAGAAGCAGTAACCTTCCTTGAAAAACAAGGGTACCGTATTCTTTATCAAAATATCAGACTTGGTCATTTAGAAGCTGATATTCTAGCAATTAAAGACCGAATTTTAGTGATCGTTGAGGTTAAGTCGAGTACACGGTTTTTAGCTACAAAGCAGATAATTAAACGTATTTCTAAAGCACAGTTTGCTAGATTACAGGCCATAGGCTCTTTCTACGCGCATCGAATTTCTGAAGTTGAGGAGCTGCGAATAGATCTGGTGGGCGTCCACTTAAGACAGAAAAATTCACAAGTTTCGCACTTTATCGACATTTCTTTATATATTTGACGAATTGTTATAAATAAAACAATATGTATAAATTAACTATATGAAGACCATTTCATCTGTCGTAGAAAGCGTCATTCACCGTAAACCATTTCTTCAATCGGCCCTAGCTGAAGGCATTATTAACCTTACTTCTTTATCACGTCAGATACGACCTGAAATTGAATCTTATTTAGGAAAAGAGGTGCGTGAAGGTGCCATCGTAATGGCTCTTAAGCGTCTTTCAGAACACCTAGAGTTTAGAGCTACTCATAAGATTGTGAAAGTTCTGAAGAATATTGGTGAGATTACGGTGCGCTCCTCTTTAGTTGATTTTACATTTTTAACCTCAGAGAGCATTCTTGAAAAGCAGGCACAACTCATGCGTGAGATTCATCGAAATCCTGATGTTTTCTACACTTCATCTCGCGGGGTTAACGAAATAAATATTGTGGTTAGCGATCGATTAGAGCGGTATATCGAAGAGCTCTTTAGTGAAGAACGCATGACTCAAAAGGTAACTAATCTCGCTTCAGTAACGGTTAAACTACCGCATGAGAACGTGACTGTCCCCGGTGTCTATTATTTTATCTTTCAGCGT
>PZPI01000096.1 GCA_003045935.1 Bacteroidota bacterium
AAGCGATAACTATCGTCAATGGTTTGCCGACAACGATTTCGATTATGAGCCAACAACCATTATTCGGAGAGAACTCTCGCCTACTGGTAAATCTCGACTTTTTGTAAATGATTCTCCGGTAACTCAAAATCTTCTAAGACAGTTAACCGATCAGTTAATCGTAATTCATTCACAACATGAGTCTCATGAGATTCTAGCTAGTTCTGAGCAGATCAATCTACTTGATGAATTTTCAGGAAGTACAGAATTATCAAAATTATTCAAGGGCAAATACAAAGAATATCGCACTACTCAAAAAATCTATGGTCAGTTATTGAGCCAAAAGGAAGCCATAGAAAAGGAGTGGGAATACCATCAATTTTTAATTGAAGAGTTAGAAGCAGCGAAGGTTCATTCAGTTGATTTAGATGCCTTAGAAACAGAGTTTAATACCCTTTCTGAAATTGATACGATTCGATTACAACTAGCTCAGGCATTGGGCACGCTTCAAGACGAACAAATGGGGGTATTGACGACCTTGAATCAACTTCAGCGTACACTTTCTGATTTAAGTCGTCGTAACCAACAATTCAAGAGTCTTGAAGAACGAGTGATTAGTGTTTTGTTAGAGTTACGGGATATTGATGGAGAAATCGAAAATTCCTTAGAGCGGCTGGTTCCTGACCCTTCAAGACTTGAAGAATTAGATGCTCGTATCAATGATCTCTACCGATTACAACAAAAGCACAAAGTAGCTTCTATTTCAGAGTTAAAGGAGATTTATCAGGATTTAAATCAGAAACTTTCAGAAGAGCAGTCGCCTACGAATCAAATCGCATCAATCGAAACTCAACAGGATACATTAAAATCTGAATTAGATTCGTTAGTTATTGAAATACAACGTTTAAGACAAAAAGGAGCAGATGATCTTTCATCTGAGTTAGAGGCTGTATTGCATAAATTAGGTATGCCTTCATCAGAGGTTCGATTTGATTTTAAGCCTACCGAAATGACGGCTAACGGTGGCTTTGAGATTGATTTGATGTTTAAAGCAAATCGAGGAGGGGTGTTTAGCATCTTAAAGAATTCGATTTCGGGAGGAGAATTATCGAGACTTGCTTTAGCTATCGAATACGTAAGGAGCCGAAAAGGAATATTACCAGTTCAAGTATTTGATGAAATTGATACTGGTGTCTCCGGAGAAATTGCTGATAAAATGGCTCAGTTTTTTGTCTCTATGGGAACAAAAAATCAGCTAATAGTTATCAGTCATCTACCACAAGTAGCATCAAAAGGAACGACTCATTTCAAAATTGCAAAAACAGAGGATTCAGAGTCTACTCGCACCCAGATGCTAAAATTATCCAATGAAGAAAGAGAGATTGAAATTGCTACTATGTTAGAAGGGTTGAATCCTTCAGATACGGCCATTCAGCATGCAAGGAGTCTTCTCGCTCGCTTATAGCAGCGAACTTGCTATATTTGTTTTAAATAATGTTTCAATAGATATGAGTTACAACCTACTTAAAGGCAAACGAGGAATTATCTTTGGTGCCCTTGATGAAAATTCAATTGCCTGGAAGACGGCAGAAAGAGTCCATGAAGAAGGAGGATCGTTTGTTTTAACCAACGCACCAATCGCCCTAAGAATGGGCCAGTTAAATGCCTTAGCTGAGAAAACCGGTGCTAAAGTTATCCCCGCCGATGCAACCTCTAGTGAAGACCTTAACCGATTAATAGAGGAGTCAACTGCTCATTTAGGAGGTAAACTTGATTTTGTTCTGCATTCTATTGGAATGTCTGTGAACGTTAGAAAAGGAAGACACTATACTGACGAAAACTATGATTTTACAGCGAAGGGTTGGGATGTATCCGCTCTTTCATTTCATAAGTTACTTCAGTCGCTATATAAAAATGATGCAATGAATGAATGGGGTAGTGTTGTGGCTTTAACTTATATGGCTGCTCAACGTACTTTCCCTGACTATAATGATATGGCAGACAATAAAGCATACTTAGAGTCTGTGGCAAGAAGTTTTGGTTATTTCTTTGGAAAGGAGAAGAATGTTCGGGTGAATACGATTTCTCAATCTCCAACGGTTACTACTGCGGGTAAAGGAGTTAAAGGTTTTGATGCTTTTCTAAACTTTGCAGAAAAGATGTCACCGCTAGGAAACGCTTCGGCTACTGACTGCGCAGATTATACAGTTACCTTATTTTCTGACTTAACTAGGAAAGTAACGATGCAGAATCTTTTTCATGACGGAGGGTTTTCAAATACCGGTGTCAGTCAAGAAATTGTTGATCATTTTTCTGAATAAAGACGCCCCTCTAAGGGGCTTTTTTAATGGAACCTATTTATTTTTCTATCGTTATACCGGTATTTAATCGACCTGATGAGATCGATAGACTTCTTCAGAGCTTGACCTTTCAGGATGATAACAATCCTTTTGAGGTGGTTGTAGTTGAAGATGGTTCAATTAATGATGCTAAACAGATTTGTGAAAGCTATTCGAATCAATTAGAGATTAACTATTACTTTAAACCAAACAGTGGTCCGGGTGATAGCCGCAATTACGGTATGTCTAAAGCAAAGGGTAATTATTTTTTGATCTTGGACAGTGATTGTGTTCTTCCTTCTCACTATCTCTCTACTGTTCGTAAGGCTCTTTCTGCCTCGTATACTGATTGCTTCGGAGGTGCTGATGCAGCTCATGAGTCCTTTACTTTCTTTCAAAAGGCAGTGAATGCAGTTATGACAAACCCTTTTTCGACAGGGGGTGTAAGGGGTCGCAAAAAAGGACTGACGCGGTTTCAACCTAGAAGTTTCAATATGGGTGTTTCAAAACAGCTTTTTGAGACTACTGGTGGATTTGGGAAGATTCATCCAGGTGAGGATCCTGAATTTGTATTTCGCGCTTGGGATTTAGGATTTAAAACGCGTTTTGTAGATGGGGCTGAAGTCTTTCATGAAAGGCGTATTCGTCTAAATTCATTCGTAAAACAGATTTATAAATTCGGATCTGTCCGTGTGATATTAAACCGAATGCATCCCAAATACCAGTCAAAGTTATTCCTTTTACCAAGCGTATTTACCGTTGGTTGGATGTTATTAATCGTTCTGTTATTCATTTCATTTTTATTGAATATAAAGTCTCCTTATCTTTATTTTGCTTATCTGTGGTTATCGTTATATCTACTTTATTCTGTACTATTTTTTGTAAGTACTTGGTTTAGAAGTAAATCGTTGCAAATTGCTGTGGTATCGGTTCCTCTTATGTTTATTCAATTTGCATCCTATTCCTATGGTTATATAAGATCATCCGTAAAACTCATTGGAGTTACTGGTGACCATATAGAAGCTAAACTTCCAGAGTTCTTTTTTAAAGACATTGCTTAACTTTCATCTATGAAGTATAAGGTTGATCCGAAATTTTTTGTTTTCCTAGCACTTTCAATAGTCTTATGGCAATTCACCAATTTAGCTAAGCCTGTTTCGGTAAGTAAATTGGTTAACGTAACATTTAAAGCTCCAGATGGGGATTATCAGTTAATTGATGATTCGGTAGTTTCTATCGAAACTAGAGTCACGGCAACGGGTTTAAGATTACTTTTTAACTCGCCTTACAACAAAGTTTATTCCTTGTCGACAGAGTCGATGATTGAATCGGATGATAAATTAGTCTTATTACCTTCTGACATAGAAAGTCAACTTCAAAAGGTATTTGGCGAAGCCATTGCCATCGAAAAAATATTTACTGCAGAACTAGAGGTCCCTTTAGCGAGAATTGCCTCCAAAAAAGTTCCTGTAATACCCGATGTTTCTATATCCTATAAACAAAACTATATTTTGAAGGGTGCTTTAAGTATATCTCCAGATAGTGTAAGGATTAGTGCGCCAGAGTCTACGCTAAGAGCTATTAGTGCACTGAATACGGTACCTCTAAAACGAGATAATGTATCAGTATCTATAAATCAACCCTTGGCTATTGATTATTCTGATTTAGGGCTTTCGAGTATAGAACATACAGAGGTTACTATTAATGCAGAGGTCGTCCGATTCTCAGAAATGGTCTATGAAGTTCCTATTCTCCTTCCAGAACTTGAAAATGGGATGCGGTTAGCTGTGTTTCCACCTAATGCCCAAGTGGTTTGCAAGGCACCAGCAGAGGTCTTGAAAGCCTTAGATTCAGGAGCCTTTGGTGTCACCGTAGACTTTGATTTTAGTCAAGGTATAGATTCCTTGCCGTCAAGACTACCTTTAAAATTCTCTTACAGCCCTTCTGATGTGTTAGAAGTATTTTTTTCGAATGATCGGGTGAATTATATCCTAGAAAAGCAATGAAAGTAATTGCCATTACGGGCGGCATAGGGTCTGGTAAATCAAAAGTTTCTGATTATTTGATTGAAAAAGGCTATCCGGTTTATTCTGCTGATGACCGATCAAAGCAATTGCTTTTAGAAGATAATATTCGGTTGAAAATTATGGATCTTTTGGGTCCTGATGCCTACACTAAAGGTGGGAATGTATATTTAGCTAATAAACCATATATAGCCTCAAAGATTTTTTCAGAGGATGTGCTGAGGAAGAAAATGGAAGCGATTATGCATCCAGCAGTTCGACAAGACTTTGAAGTTTGGCTTAAGAAGCAAAGCAAGGAATTCATTTTTCAAGAATCAGCCTTGATTTTAGCTTCGAAAAACCCTTATCCATTCGATAAGGTCATCTATATAGATGCCGATTTGGATCAACGAATTGAAAGCATTATGAAGCGCGATCAGACTTCTCGTGAGCAAATTTTACAACGAATTGTTGCCCAACCTCAATTAGGGGATCACCTTTCACAAATCGACTATATCATCAATAATAAGTTTGATGATTCTCTCTTTGATGAAATAGATGCTTTAATCGAAGATCTTAAAAACGACAACTATGAATAAGAAGTGGTTATACATTACCTTGTTTTTAATGTCCGTTGCTTTAATAGGTATCATTTTAGTTCAAGGTTACTGGATTAAAATTTCCTTCGATAGTCGCTCTGAAGAATTTTCAACGGCTATTATTGATGTTTTAGAACATACTTCAGAACAAATTGAAGATCGTGAACGAAAAGATTATTACAATCAATTAGCGGTTCTAATTGATAGTGTAGGTGCTCCGAAATCTACCCATATTCGAAATTTTTTCTTTGTAAACCGAGGGGTTTCAGAGGACGAGATCATTTATTATTCCCACAACATTTTAGAGGAGGGGTATGATTTATCTACACAATCACTCCCAGGCTTTTGGGGTGCAACATCTTCAGATACGACAAGGATTGTCAATTTCACATCTAATCGAACTAAAAAGATTTTTAGG
>PZPI01000097.1 GCA_003045935.1 Bacteroidota bacterium
GCACTTTTATCAAGTCTCATTGCTATCGGTAATCAATCCCAGGCTGCCATTATTGCTCCAACCGAGATCTTAGCTCAACAGCACTACAACGACTTAACATCTCTCTTAGGCCCAATTTCAGTAAATGCAGCATTACTCACCGGCTCAACTCCAAAAAAAGACAGAAAAGTGATTTTCGATGAACTATTATCAGGAAACCTCCATCTGATTATTGGAACACATGCGCTTTTAGAAGACACTGTAGTATTTAACGACTTGGGAATTGCCATTATCGATGAACAGCATCGCTTCGGGGTAGCACAACGGTCGAAACTTTGGAAGAAGGCAGATGTACCTCCACATATTTTGGTAATGACTGCAACTCCTATTCCTAGAACCTTGGCAATGAGTCATTATGGAGATTTAGATGTTTCTGTGATCGACGAATTACCCCCAGGAAGAAAACCAATTCTTACCCAGCACCGTACTGATTCGGCTAGACTAAAAGTATTTCAATTTATGAAATCTGAAATTGTCAAAGGCAGGCAGGTTTATGTCGTATATCCACTTATTCAAGAGTCAGAAAAGCTTGATTATAAAGACCTAATGGATGGGTATGAAAGTATTCAAAGGGAGTTTCCACCCCCACACTACCAGATTTCAATTGTTCATGGAGGAATGAATGCAGAGGCAAAGGCTTTCGAAATGGCCCGTTTCGAAAAAGGGGAAACCCAAATTATGGTAGCCACAACAGTTATCGAAGTGGGTGTAAATGTGCCAAATGCCTCAGTAATGGTCATCGAAAGTGCTGAACGTTTTGGCCTTTCTCAGCTTCATCAACTTCGAGGAAGAGTTGGAAGAGGTGCTGAAAAGTCCTATTGTATATTGATGAGTGGTTCAAAAATATCGGATGATGCCAGAACTCGATTAGAATCTATGGTAAGAACTCAAAATGGATTTGAGTTATCAGAAATCGACCTTCAGTTAAGAGGCCCAGGAGATTTAATGGGAACGCAGCAGAGCGGTACACTTCAATTAAAGGTAAGTGACCTTGCTAAGGATGCCGATATACTATACCGAGCTAGAGAAGCGGCGGAATGGATATTAAGACAAGACCCTGAATTAGCTCTTAATGAACACCAAGGGATACGAGCTACACTCAATAGACTCCTTAGAGGCAACCTTCTTTGGAGTTATATCAGTTAGTTAATCCTCTAAGACTTATCGCTTCACTTAAATGCCCAGTGCTGACCCACTCGCATTCTTCAAAATCTGCAATCGTTCGGGCAATTCTATAACTTCTTTCAATGGCCCGTATAGAACAGCTTTTCTGATTAAGTAGTCTTTGTAATATGGCCTTTGCCTTTGGCTCTATTTTAAAACTTTCTAAGTGAATTAAATTACTAACATAGGTCATAGGTTGAGCTAATAATCGATCCTTTCGAAATTGATTCGCTCGATTTACTCGATTCAATACCTCCCCGTAGAGTACCCTCTGTTTTTCTACCTTAAAATCAGGTTTAAATAAAGTGATTTGAAAATCTACTCGATCTAAAAATGAAGGGGTTAGTAATTTGGAATCTGAAAACGAACTATTGGTAGTCCCAATCAATGTAAAATTTGCCAAATAGCTAATATGATATTTCAATGTATTCAAAATGACAGACTTCTGTTCCATAGCTATTTTAATAAGTTCAAGAATTGATTTTCGGTAATTACATATTTCATCCATATAAAGGATTCCTTCGTGTGCTAAAGAAATTTCACCCGGATAAGGGTGCACTCCACCTCCCATTAATTGAGTAGGCGTTATGTTCTGATGAATTTTACGAATGGTAGCCTCTTTTTGGAAAGGTATATTTCTTCTACTTAATAATTCACATTGTTCATTTGTAAGACTCTTAGAGATGTTTTTAGCAATCTCTAAAAAGGATTCACATAGTGAAGTTTTTCCAATTCCCGGGGTACCTGATAGAATAGTATGATGCTTTCCTACCATGGTAAGCTCTAAAGCTCGTTTAGCTTCATCTTGACCAATGACATCAATTTCTTTTGCCAACTTGACTTTTAAAGATTTTCGATTCAATGGTGAATAACTACCTGTTTTAAGATAGTCGATTAACTCTTTTACTGTATCCAATACAATCATCTCAATTCCTTTTAAAGCAAAGGATTCTTTAAAATTTTCTGAGGAAAGAATGACTTTTTGGATTCCTTGTTGTTTAGCACGTAGTAACCAACCATCAATGTATGACAGTGGTAAAATATTTCCATTAAGATCTACCCTACCTAGAAATAGAATTGATGAGATACGATTTGAAATATCTGGATGCTTTAAGATAAACAACGACATAAAAAGACTCAATTCTATAAAGGAAAAGTACTTCGTTGAAATCGCCGTTTCAGAACTTAGTGTGATGCGTTTAAGTGGCAATCGAACGTTAAGAGCATCTAAGACCCTTACCAGTTTGTCTATGCTCGATCGACAATTCCCTTGAGGTAAATTATTGAACCGAAAACCATACCCTTTTGAAATTGCGAGGGAAAGTGAACTTATCTCGTAAGAATTTCCTGCTAGAATGGGAATATGTAATTTCTGAGCCATAATGGGCTCAAAGAAAGAGGGACTTAACGCAATAACTATTCAGTAATTTTCAAAGCCTCAAAGGTTTTCAAAGAGGCAGTTAAGAACTCTTTATAATAAGCAACTGAAGTCATTTGAACCGGTGTATTTAAAAGGTCAAAGTTCGAACTGATAGGTACATAATAGGGCTGAGATATCACCTTAAAATTAACCCCTTGAAAAAGCGAGTAGTATTGACCTATGGTTTTCACTTCTTTAGTTCCACCATTAGACAAAAGATAAGTTCCTGCTCTATTATCGTTTAACTTTTCACGATCATCTACATACAAGCTAATGATAACAAATTTCTTAGCCAACAACTCGTAAATTTCAGGGTCTGACCAGACTTCTGATTCCATCTTTCGACAGTTAACACAAGAATATCCGGTAAAATCGAGCAGAATAGGTTTCTCTTTGGCTTTAGCCTCCTCAATTCCTGATTCTAAATCGTGAAAACAATTAAGCCCTAATGGGCAACCCGCATCTTCTTCAAATTGCAGATTGTAATACGAAGGTGGAGCAAAGGCACTTAAAAAACCAAGATTTGAGATGGATGAAAATCCAGAAACAATCAGCACGAGAAAATAAATACTTATGATAGAAAACACTCCCCTAACTACTCCAATAGCTTTGTCTTGAATAAAGCGGATTAGGTAATAACCGAGTAAACCTAAACCTAGTAACATCCAAATACTAAGCATATATTCAAGCTTGAAGATTCCCCACTTTCCTATAAGATCGGCATTAGATAAGAATTTAAACGCTAGAAAAGCCTCGAGGACTCCAAGACCTACTTTTAGTTCCTTCATCCATTCACCAGACTTAGGTAATTTTTTCAGAACTGATGGAAAATAAGCAGCAAGAGTAAAAGGAATCCCAAGTCCAAATCCAAAACCGTTAAATACAAGCGTAAGGTTCAATCCTAGGTCAGATCCATTACCAGTGAGTAAGGTACCCAAGGCAGCTCCTAAAATTGGACCCGTACATGAAAAAGAGACTAATACTAAGGTTAAAGCCATAAATAGAATGGCCAGTATACCTTTAGAATTATTTGCCTGTTCATCGACCTTTTTCATCCAAGATTGCGGAAGTTGAATTTCTTTACCCGAGATAAATGAAAATGCGAAACCAATGAGTACAATAAACAGTATTAAGTTTACCCAAAGATTAGAAGCTAATTCATTTAAAATTTGACCATCTTTCGACCAACCCAAAAGAAATGGAAATCCTAATAAGGTGTATATAAATACAATCGCTAATCCATAAAAGAAGGCATGGTTACGACTTTTAGCTGCACTAAAATAAGAAGTGGTTAGAGGAATTAAGGGAAAGACACAAGGCGTTAATAAAGCAATCAGACCTCCAATAAATCCGATCCACCAAGCAGAGAAACTATTGCTCTTTGCTTGAACTATCGTAGCGGGTAATCGATCTATATTTTTTAAAGGAACCCTAAGTTCATCTACCGATCTATTTACCTCAATAAAATTGGTTTGAGAGAGGATTACATCGCCAAGTTCAAAAATAAAGGTTTCTGTAGCTGCTATGCATACAGTTTGACATACTTGATAATACAAAGTGATATGAACAACTGCACCGGGGTTTAAAAGCTTAATATCTTGATAGAATGAAGCTCTTTGTCTAAATATTAATTCGGTAACATCAAAAACTTCATTGTAACTAGGAATAGACTCAGACTCAACGACCTCTCCTATTCGTTCGAAATTTTTGGAGTTTTCGAACTCAAAAAAAGCTGGCTGACTTCCACCTTCTGGCGAATGTTGAGAAAAGACATACCATCCTTCCTTGATATTGGCCTCAAAGAACAATCTATAGGTACCCTCCGCTGTGCGTTCTACTTTAGTATCCCAAATAACTACGTCATCAGTACTGATAGTACCTAGCCCAATCCCTTGAATAAGGGTAAAGAAATAAAAAACAACTCTTAATAACATCTGATAAGCCAATTTAAAGGATCCTTATCTAACGGTAGATAATCTGGGTGTAGATAATGACCAATGACAGAAATTGTCTCCTCACCATCCTTGATGACTGCAATTCTTTTTTTGTCTACGGGATTGATCTTAAGATCCCGCAGAAGCTTAGAAACTTTCTTCGTACCTCCTTTTTCTAACTTAATAGAATCCTCAGAATTCCAAAGTCTCAGCTGCAGCGAATGTTTAACGGCTGATCCATTAATCAAAATTTCATTGTGATCTAATTCGGTTTCTTTTCGATTCGAATTCTTTACAATCTCTAACTTGTTGTAACCGGTGAGAAGACTCAAATTAACGAAGATTAAATCGCTATCAAATTTGAATAATGTATAATTACCCAAGGTGATAAGCTTTCCATTCTCGGCATCAAAAAGACGGGTCAGAGCTGCTGTATCAACCGTTCCGTAAGGTGAAAACAATAGTTCTAAATAGGCCTTGTTCGGTTGAAGTTCTCTCAATTTAAGAATATCTAGAAACCAAATTTCATCTTTATTGTGCTTTGCAATATCATTCCATAAAAGATTACGGTAATCTTCTAATAATAGATAAGAATTATTTAGTGAACTCATGGAATACTTTAACCGTTCACGAACATCTGGGAGATTTGCCTCTACAGCGGTAATCACCTGATTTCTCAGAATATTACGTAAATAATCATTAGACTGATTAGAAACATCTTCTCTCCATTCTAATCCATTT
>PZPI01000098.1 GCA_003045935.1 Bacteroidota bacterium
TCTTCGATGTAGAAACCACTCACCCACAATTCAGATGACGCGTTCATATGGGTAACATAGTCTGATACCTGATCGAGAAGGATGTTACGATTAATATTCGCAAGAATTATATCATAAGGTCCTTCAGCCCTTTGACAACTATTGTCTTGCCATGCATTAATTGAAACCATATTTCTCTCGGCATTTTCTAAGCTATTCTCAATACACCAAGAGTCAATATCTATCGCATCACAGTTTGCTCCCTTTAGCGCCGCAAGAATAGCTAAAATACTCGTACCGCAACCCATATCGAGAATACGCTTGTTTTCTAAAGATTCTAATCGGCTCAAAAAATCGAGCATTTGATAAGTAGTTTGATGATGGCCGGTACCGAAACTCATCTTTGGTTCGATAACCAATTCATAATCTGCCTTGATCGGATCATGAAAGGGAGCTATAACCGATACACGATCTGCAACCACAATGGGCTTAAAATCAGACTCCCATTTAGCGTTCCAATTTTCTTGTTGAATTTCACTTATCGTCCACTCAATAGATTCTGCAATGCTACTTGTGTAGGGAAAGTGATCGACGGCATTTAACCCATTGGCATTAAAAAGCGATTGATCCACATAAGCCTTGACCCCGTCTTCTGTTTCTAAAAAGGTATCAAAAGGCAAAGCTGAAAGCTCATCTACCAATACATCCCGAATAGGCTCCAGAGGCATAACCATAAAAGTGAGTTCGAAATATACAGGATCAGCACTCATTACTCCGCAGCAGCAACGATAGCCAAAAAGTCTGACGCAACTAGTGAAGCACCTCCAATTAGACCTCCGTCAATATCAGGATTAGCAAAAAGATCCTTTGCGTTTCCTGGCTTCACGCTTCCTCCATAAAGGATTCGAATTTTTGAAGCAACCTCGGTTGAATAGGCATCACTTAAGAATGATCTAATGTGTGCATGCATTTCTTGAGCTTGCTCTGGCGAAGCCGTCTCTCCAGTACCAATAGCCCAAACAGGCTCATAAGCTAAAACCACTTGATTCATTTGCTCGGCAGTCACTCCTTTCAGTCCAGAGCTAAGTTGCTTAGAAACGATGTCAAAGTGAGACCCATCTTTTCGCTCTGAAAGCTGTTCTCCAAAACAAAAAATCACACGAAAACCAGCCTCAATCGATTGGAGCACCTTTTCATTGATATTTTCATCCGTTTCACCGTAGATATCACGACGCTCTGAATGACCTAAAATTACCTGATTAACTCCGATAGATTGAAGCATATCAAGTGAAGTTTCTCCGGTAAAAGCCCCATTTGCAGCGGCATTTACATTTTGAGCAGCAACCGCAATTTTTGTATTTGATGTAGCATTTATAGCACTCTCTAATACTACGAAAGAAGGAGCAACCACTACCTCAACGTTCGATGGCAAGCTCACTAAAGCTAACTCTGCTAACAGAGACTTCGTTTCGCTTAAATTCTTATTCATTTTCCAGTTACCTGCTACAATTGGAGTTCTCATGTATTCTTATTTTGATGATTATTAGATGTCGTTTATATGTTTTTTATCGGTGATTACACCTTCGTTAAGCCAAAGTACACCAGGATTTGATCGAACAATTGTCTTCACTGTTGTTTGATCACATTGGTACCAGCGAATCACCGTACCGTATTCTTCATAGAATTTATCTACACTGCTATCTGAAGCGGCTGTCATACCATAAATCACATATCCTTCAGCTGCTTTTTCCTCGGCAAAATTGACCACTATATCGAAGTCATTCAATGAAGCTGATTCAAAATCGTACGAAGTGATTAAGATCGACTTTTCCTCACTCAATAGGCTCGAGATATAATCTTCTCCACCTAACATCATTGTAAAATCATGAATAGGAGGTTCGAAAGCAGCCTGAACCAATTCTGTTTTTACACTTCCTGTAAAATTAGCATCAGAAATATCAGGAAAGCCACCTGAGGTAATTTCTTCAAAAACAGTTCCATCACGCTCAAAAGTCCAGATGTAACGGTATTCTTCTGCTGGAGCATCATCAGGAATTTCCATCTGCTCAGGAATTGAAAAACCGATTTTATAGGGACGAAAATCAACTAAAGGCAAGTGATTAAGCACCCAATACCCTAAAAACATTGACCCTATTAAAGAAAGGCTCATTAGGCGAACAGACCATCGGTGAGACACCCAATAATTAATATGCCTATACCCCCAATATAGAATCAGAATAGCAACCAGTAAAATAACATCTTTAGTAAAAGATTCCCAAGGGGTAAGTTTAATCGCATCCCCGAAACAGCCACAATCAGTTACTTTATTGTAGTAGGCCGAATAAAAGGTTAAAAAGGTGAAAAAAGTGATTAGGCCCAATAAATTAAAGACAACGAATCGTCTCCAAATACCAAGCAGAAGTGCTACACCAAGTAATACCTCAAGGATGACTAAAAAAACCGCTAACGGAAGAGAAAAAACAGAGAGAAAGTCTAGGTTGAAAACCGCCGGACTAAAATATTCATCCAACTTAAACGAAAAACCTAATGGATCATTCAGCTTGATGAGCCCCGAGATTATAAATAGAAGCCCAACAAACACTCTCATGATCGATACAACTATCTTCATGCTTGCTCTAAGTGTATAAGTGCAAATACTGCATAGTTCAACATGTCTTGGTAATTCGCATCGACTCCCTCGCTTACCAAGGTTTTTCCTTGCTTATCTTCGATCTGTTTTACCCGGAGTAATTTTTGTAAGATAAGATCAGTGAGCGAACTCACACGCATTTCTCTCCATGCCTCCCCATAATCGTGATTCTTATCCATCATTAATTGTTTGCAACGATCGGCCTTTTCTTTGTAGAGTCCCACAGCTCTTTCAGCATCGATATCTGGATTTTCAGCGACGCCAAGGTCAATCTGAATAAGTGCCATAATGCAATAATTAATGATACCAATAAACTCTGATACCTCACCCTCCTCTACCTTTCGTTCAGAGAGCGTCTGTAAACTCCTAATGCGCTGAGCCTTGATGAAGATTTGATCGGTTAAAGATGGTAACCGTAAAATGCGCCAAGCCGTACCGTAGTCATAGGATTTCTTTTCAAAGAGTGCTAGACACTGGTTGATAATCGAATCAAATTCAGCAGAGGTATCCGCCATAGCTATATTATCTTTAAGGGTTGCCGTAACTTAGAGGCAGTTAAAAAACAATCGTTCAAATATAAAGGTATCAGATGACAATTCTTTTGAAAAAACGACTGATTGACCTCAGCACTCCAAAAGTGATGGGTATTCTAAATCTTACTCCGGATTCATTCTATGATGGAGGCCAATTAAAGTTCGACAGTCAAATTTTAAAGTTAGCTGAGAAGCACCTAAAAGATGGAGCTTTTGCACTCGATTTAGGCGGATATTCGTCGAGACCTGGTGCCGATCACATTTCAGAGGAGGACGAATTAGGAAGAGTTTTACCAGTAGTTGAATTACTCACTAAGGAGTTTCCAGAAGCCCCACTATCTATAGACACCTTTAGATCTTCAGTAGCAGACGCATGTTTAGAATCAGGTGCGGCAATGATTAATGATATCAGTGGATCACAAATAGATCCTAGTATTTTAGAAGTGGTAGCCAAACATAAGGTTCCCTATATCGGAATGCACATGAAAGGAACCTCTCAAACGATGAAAGACCTTTGTCAGTATGATGACTTAATTGTTGAAATGAGAATGTATTTCTCTAGTCTTATCAAGCAATGCACAGAACTCCACATACATGATGTCATTATCGATCCAGGGTTTGGTTTTGCAAAAAATGTTGAACAGAATTTTAAAATACTCAGAGAACTTGAAGAATTCAAACTGCTAGATTGTCCGATTTTAATTGGTCTAAGCCGAAAGTCGATGATTTATAAAACCCTTGGCACAACTGCATCTGAAGCACTCAATGGCACAACTGCACTGAATATGATCGCATTACAAAACGGCGCATCCATTTTACGGGTGCACGATGTAAAGGAAGCTGTTGAGTGTGTTACACTATCTCAAAATTTGTAACTTTCAACTCAACCAAATTTCAACAGTGAATCCATTCGAGTTTATCGATTTCAAAATAACAGACGCGCTTGACATACTGCTTGTTGCGCTTCTTTTGTACAACATTTACAGAATTGTAAAGGGAACCGTAGCCATCAATATTTTCTTAGGATTAGTGATTGTATGGACTTTCTGGAACGTAACGAAACTACTTGAAATGAAGATGATCAGTAGCCTTGTAGGCGGATTCATGCAGGTAGGTTTCATCGTTCTAGTCGTAGTATTTCAGCAAGAAATACGAAAATTCTTGTTAGTACTCGGTTCGGGTAAATTCTCTACCAAAACAATGAGTCGATTCTTCAGATTCTATGGCAATAAACCTGCAGAACCTGAAGTCAATGTAGAGGCGTTAATCACCGCATGTAAGCATCTTAGTCAGCAGCGTTTGGGTGCACTAATTGTGATCGAGAGAAATAGTAGTTTAGAATTTTTAAAGGCTTCTGGAGATCGAATGAATATTGAAATAAATGCACCCATTTTAGAAAGTATCTTCTACAAAAACAGTCCACTTCACGATGGAGCTGCCATTATTCAAGGTAATCGCATAACCGCTACCAGAGTTATTCTTCCAGTGAGTAATGCTTCTGATATCCCCGCTCATTACGGTTTAAGACATAAAGCAGCCTTAGGTATTACAGAAAACACCGATGCGATCTGTTTAGTCGTAAGTGAAGAACGTGGAGAAATCGCGTATGTTAGAAATCGAAGCTTTATCAACTTTGATAGTGATCAGGTACTTGCCGCCAAGATCAAAAGAGATTTAGCGAGCTAAGCTTCAGTAAGCACCGCGAATTGGGCTTGATACAATTGGTGATAAATTCCCTTCTCAGACAACAACTCCTCATGTGAGCCACGCTCAACCACCTGGCCTTGGTCCATTACAAGAATTACATCTGCTTTTTGTACCGTGGCTAATCGATGAGCGATGATAATCGAAGTTCTACCCTCTGTTATCTTTTCTGTAGCGCGCTGAATAAGCTGTTCAGCATAGGTGTCAATAGACGAAGTTGCCTCATCGAGAACTAGAATACTAGGGTTAGCTACATAGGCCCTTAAAAAGGATATAAGTTGTCGCTGACCACTTGATAATGTACTACCACGTTCATTAATTTCGAAATGA
>PZPI01000099.1 GCA_003045935.1 Bacteroidota bacterium
AAATCCCGCTGCGAACAAGCCGAAACCGACAATATATTTACTCCAATCTCCGAGTGAAGGTTTCAGAATAGCGGCTAGATCGATAACAGAACTTATTTCCTCGCTACCTACAGAAGCCGCAGTTACAAGAATAGCCATAGAGATTAGCCCTCCAATAAGAATGCTTAGTAAGGCATCTTTCTTTAGAAGTTGATGACTAGAAATTTCTGATCGACTCTGCTTTACTAATGCTGTATGAAGAAAGAGATTATAAGGTACAACGGTAGTGCCAACTAATGCAACAATCATAAGGGTGTTTGATCCTTTGAAAGTAGGTATGAAAGCAGCCTTCAAAAGGGTTAAAATACCTGGTCCCAGGTAGATAGCTGTAAATAAAAAGCTTATACCCATCAAAACCACTAAGAGCATGAGCAATCTTTTTATGAGTTCAAATCGACCATTCCACAGCATTACAAGAACCCCTACGCCGATGAGAATCATAAGTATCGTCTTTGAAATCGATTGGCCTGAAAGCAGTTGCAATCCAATTAAAGTACCACTCAAATTACCGCCCTGATAAGCTGCGTTTCCGATAAAAATAGAAGAGAATATAAGACCCAGAACGGCAAATCGAAGCGCCGGTTGTTTGATGCCTCTCATAATAATTTGATCGAGGTCTTCATTTAGGACCCAGCCCAGACGAGCAGCTATTTCTTGAAAATAATAAGTAATTATAATCGAAATGGTCAGCGCCCAAAGTAGTTCAATTCCAAAGTCTACTCCGGCAAGTGTACAGGTAGTTACTGTGCCAGGCCCAATAAAAGCCGCTGCAATGAATACCCCGAAATGTTTTTGTTTAGACATAGGTATTAGAATACTCACTAACTTAGAGAAATTTTAGCTTATGGAGACAAAACAAGAAATTGTCAGTGATTGGTTGCACCGTTACACGGGGAAGCCTTCACACGAATTTGGCAAGTACATTCTTCTGACCAATTTTTACAAATACGTCTCAAAATTTGCAGAGATTACGGGCACCTCAGTAGAGAGTAAAGACCGAGTAATGGCATCTGCTACACATGACGGTATAAGTATCATCAACTTTGGTATTGGTAGCCCTAATGCAGCCTTAATAATGGATCTATTAATGGCAGCTGAACCTGAAGCCGTTCTGTTTTTAGGTAAGTGTGGTGGGCTTAAAAAAAGGAATCAAATCGGAGATTTTGTACTACCCATCGGGGCGATACGAGGAGATGGGACTTCAGATGATTACCTACCTAAAGAAGTACCCGCTTTACCCTCTTTTGCGCTCCAAAGAGCGATCTCTTCAACGATCAAAGACAGAGCTCAAAATTATTGGACTGGTACCGTGTTTACCACTAACCGAAGGGTGTGGGAGCATGACAAGAAATTCAAAAATCATCTAAAGAAGGTGAGAGCCTATGCCATCGATATGGAAACAGCAACCCTTTTTACCGTTGGTTTTCACAATAGAATCCCAACAGGAGCTCTTCTACTGGTAACCGATCAGCCTATGGTTCCTGAAGGAGTAAAATCTATGACTCAAGATGAAGAAAACAAGCGAATCTTTGACACGAATCACGTTCAAATCGGAATCGATTCATTGAGACAGTTGAAAGATAAAGGCGAAACGATTAGACACTTAAAATTCTAATATTTAGTATCTTCGGGAAGCTGTGAATTAGATATTATGGACTCATTTCTGGTATTCTTTGAAGAGATGCCCGTCTGGATGAAGGCGGCTTGGATCTTTTTTGTATTAGGTATTTTCTGGATCGCCGAAGGCTATTACGCGCAAACCAATTTCACTTACAAGAAATGGAAACACGCTCGTGTTAATGGTTCACTACTAGCAATGGTGATGATCATCAATGTTGGTTTTGGTGCACTTACTGCCCTTCTGTATCAGTGGCTTTCTGAAACCAACTTCGGACTTCTCAATCTTATCGAATTACCTGTATGGTCTGAACTCATAATCGCTTTAGTTCTACTTGATTTAATCGCGCAATACTTTGTTCATTATCTCTTGCATAAAGTGCCTGCCTTATGGAGACTTCATTTAGTGCATCATAGTGATAAACACGTCGATGTAACTACGGGTACACGACACCATCCGCTAGATTTTCTACTTCGAGAAACCTTTGCCTTAATAGCAATTGCGATTACCGGTATGCCCGTTGCCTTTTATCTATTTTACAGAATCTTGAGTGTCGTATTTACCTACTTCACTCATGCAAACATTGCGTTGCCTGCAAAGGTTGATCGTGCCATAAGTTATCTCTTCGTAACACCAAACATGCATAAGTTTCATCATCACAACGAACTTCCGTGGACCGATTCTAACTACGGAAACATGCTTTCTATCTGGGATAGACTATTCGGAACCTTTGTCTACGACGATGTAAAGAAGGTGGTTTACGGTGTGGATATTGCTGATCACAAGAATGACGAAAATTTACTTACCCAATTAGGGCTTCCGTTTGATCAATCCGTAAAGTCAAAAGACTAAAAATCCAGACCTCTCGCGATAGTTATCATAACAAACAAAACTAAACGATAGCTACTTATGAAAAGGCCTGGATAGGTTGTATCTAGTACAATCGCTAACTATACTTTGTTAACGACTGAAATGCGATTTTGTTACAAATCCTGTTTAAAGGGCCCAAAAATAAGGTAACAAATAGAATACCCAAAACGTTACCAAAAGAATAGAGATCAAATTGAGGCCTAATCCAGCTCTTATCATTGAAGACATACTGACATAGCCTGATCCAAAGACTACTGCATTAGGCGGAGTCGCCACCGGTAACATAAATGCGCAAGAGGCAGCAAGTGTGGCTGAAACCATAAAAATATAAGGGTGAACTCCCATGGCTGCCGCCAGAGGAGCCAAAACGGGCAAAATCATTGCCGTAGTAGCTAAATTCGAAGTCACCTCTGTCAACAAATTAATCACTGTCACTAAAACTAAGGTCATCACAAGGAGAGGAAGAAAGTCGAGCTGAGTAAGTTGCTCCGCTAACCATTTAGCAAGACCGGTATCTTTAAAGCCTTGAGCTATAGCAAGTCCGCCACCGAAGAGTAGCAAAATCCCCCAAGGAATTTTTTTAGCGTCATCCCATTGAAGTACGCCATCTTTAGCTCCGCTGCTAGGGATTACAAAAAGGGTTATTCCCGCAATCAGTGCTATTAAAGTGTCATCAATTGCCGGGAGAATCGGACTTAAAAGAAAAGACCGGGTAATCCACGCAAAAGCAGTGAGCACAAATACCACAAGCACTCGCTTTTCATTCGAAGAAATTTTGCCTAATAATTCTCGTTGTCTTTTGATTTCTTCGACTCCACCTGTAAAATTATCTGCCTTGAGCTTCACAGCAAATCGAGTGAGATAAACCCAACAAATAATTAATAATAGTGCAGAGAGTGGAAATGCAAAAAGCATCCAATCTAAAAAATTAATTTCTACCTCATAAAGTTCTTTTACAATACCGGCGAGCACCAAATTGGGCGGTGTTCCGATAAGGGTTGCCATACCCCCTAAGGATGCGCTATAGGCAATGGCAAGCATCAACATCTTTCCAAATTCTTCATGCTCATTTTCAGGGGTGTCTGGATGGTCACGAAATTGAGCGACAATAGCAAGACCTATGGGTAACATCATAACTGAAGTAGCCGTATTCGAAATCCACATCGAGAGAAAGGCTGTAGCCACCATGAAGCCTAGAACAATCATTCGCATCCGAGTACCAATAAGCGAAATAACGGAAAGAGCGATTCTTCGATGAAGGTTTACTTTTTCGATGGCAATGGCTAGAAAAAACCCTCCGAGATATAGAAACACATATTTGTGACCGTATGATACTGTAGTAGCGGCTAAATCTAAAGCTCCTGATAACGGAAAGAGTATGATGGGCAATAACGCTGTAACCGCAATTGGAACAGCTTCTGTAACCCACCAAGCACCCACCCAAAGGGCTACGGCAAGAGCCGAAACTCCTTGTTCAGAAAGTCCGTCAGGTCTCCAAAAGAATTGAATAATAAAAAAAAGTAATGGCCCCAGAACTCTTCCGATTACTGCAGTTTGGAGCCACTTATTCATTGGTTAAAGAAACTTTAGTAGCAATTACCGACAAAGAACTCAATCCAATTAAGAGAGAAAAAGGAATGGCTAAATCACTAAAAAATGTCGGAACCAGAAAGTATAACACTATTAAAAAAAGCAACCTAATTCCTTCAAAAAACAAGGCCCATTTTGAACCGTCCATCAGCGAACTGTATCCCATCACCATAAGAAAAATAAGACCCCCTGTGAGTAGCTGTGTGTCTGTTTCCATCATCGAAAATTGCGAGAAGAAATAGAGCAGTAACCCTATGGCCAATAAAAACTGAGTAAAGACAATAATCTTTCTACTACTTGTTTCTTTCGGATGATACTTCTGATAGGCATAAACATCTTCAATAATCGAACGATCGAAGCGGGCAGCGACATCATCAGGTCTCCACCCGGTAGGCATGAACCAAATTCTCATCTTATCCATCCATGATTTTGCATACCAAGCATCGAAGGCCAGGTTGTATAGGTGCTGAAAATTGATCCAAAGTGGATTGTAAGTAAGCGCAGGTTTTAGTACTCCATATCTCGGAGGAACTTCTTCTAATTCTTCTTGAAAGGTTCCAAAAAGTCGGTCCCAAACCGAAAAGATTTGTCCCAGATTTTTGTCGATATACTCATTATTAATGGCGTGGTGTACCCGGTGTTGTGAAGGGGTGACCAAAATATACTCTAACCAACCTAACTTTCCGATATGCTGGGTATGATACCAAAACTGACCGAATAAATGTAAAGGAGCCAGTACAGCGATCACTTGATAAGGCACTCCTAACATCGCAGCAGGGAGTAAAAGGATAGCCGTATAGCCTATCAGATTCGAGATGGATTGTCTTAAGGCACAAGCCAAATTGAATTCTTCACTCGAGTGGTGAATCACGTGGGAGTTCCAAAAAAGATTGACATGATGGCTGAGACGATGATTCCAGTAGCCAGCAAAATCAATGGCAATAAAAGCAATCACCCAGGTAGGCCACCCAGCTGGAGTTTGTGTTAGCGCAAGCTGGCTGACTAAAAAAGGATAGCTAATAAGTACCAAGGCCAGCCCAAGACTATCTTTAAGCACGTTGGTCACCCCACTACT
>PZPI01000014.1 GCA_003045935.1 Bacteroidota bacterium
TCCACATAAAATACCTCCAATACATGTACCCAAACTGGAAATCTAATAGGTAAGTAAGATTTTGTGCAATCGTCGGAGGTTTAATCTCAATATAGTCAGAGAAGTTCTTCAAGAAGTCTAGGTATTGTGCTGTTTCAATTTCTCCTTGAGCACTCCTCGTTTTAAATTCATTAACTGCTTTTCTGAGCTCGCTATTGCCTAGGTATTCGGGTCTGATAGAAAAGTCTAATCGACCGTAAAACTTCATGTAGTTTTCGGCCGAAGATGGGCTCCACATTCTCGGAAGAAGGCCAATGTGATTTGGATTGGGTCCTTGAATAGCACCCTTGTAGTTGTTTACAATTTCATAGCGGCCAAGCTTATGATTCTTTTCGTATTTTGGTTTTCCGTCTTGATCTGGGCCAGCCGCAGCGAAATAATCTGAGTAGTACGAACCATAAAAAGGACTTTCTGGGGCCGGATATTGCTCGCGATTATAATAAGCCAGAAGTGCTCTAGCATCTTCAGGATTATTTTCATTCACCACTGTGCCTGCATTAGCTCGTATAGGTAGCATTAGCCAAGTAGAAAGACCTAAAAAGAAAAAGAATACACTGTGTGTAAGTAAAGACCAGACCGGGTTACTTGCTTTATTCGATCGCTTAATGGTATATAGGAATGCCAAGGTTAAAACAATACCGAGAAAAATACTTCCTGAATTAAAGGGTAATCCTATACTGTTAACCATGAAGATTTCTACCGCACCAAACAGCTTCAATATATAGGTAAGGGAAAATTTAAATACCAAAAATAGAAGGGCTATCACACTAACATGAGCGACGATAAAGTTTTTAATGGTAATCTGATGATACTTTTTGAAATAATAGAGTAAACCAATTGATGGAATGGCTAGGAATCCCATGAATTGAATTCCAAAGACCAATCCGACAACGAAGCTTATGAGTAATACCCATCGATCAGCCTTTTCGTCTTTGAGTTCATCGGTCCATCGAATCCCTAAATAAAGTAGGAGGGCCATCATTAGACTAGCCATGGCATAAACTTCAGTTTCAACTGCGTTAAACCAAAAGCTGTCTGAGAAACAAAGCGCGAGCGCTCCAATGACACTTGCGGTTACCAGTTTTAATTCTTCGGCTAATGTTTCAGAATGTCCGATGATTCTTCGAATTAATCGATGAATGATTTGATAGGTAAGTAAAATGGTTGTCGCGCTAGAAAGTACCGAGACAAAGTTAACCGTGAGTGCTATCCTTTCTGGGTCACCAAAGGCGAAAAGCGCGGCAAATGCTCCAATGATTTGAAAAAGGGGGGCTCCAGGCGGGTGACCTACCTGTAATTTTGCGGAGGTAGCGATGTATTCTCCGGCATCCCAAAAGCTAACAGTGGGTTCAACCGTAAGCCCATAAGTTAAAAGAGCAACCATAAATACTAACCATGCACCTGTATTTTGATAGCTCATTTTCTGAATTATTTCCCTCATTGTAAAAAATCTTTTTGGAACGAAGACGAAATTACCATTTTTAATTTTTGCTAATTCTAAGAATATTCTAAATTTGCACCCTCGATTGAGTCTTGGCCTATGGTGTAATTGGTAACACAGCTGATTTTGGTTCAGTCGTTCAAGGTTCGAGTCCTTGTAGGCCAACCAACTTTCTTCAAGCTTAGCTTGAACGTTTAGCAACAGACATGAAGAGGGGACATTAGTCCCCTCTTTTATTAGGTAGTATGAAATTGAAAGAACAAGTATTAACGCTTCTAAATCAAGCCTTTGAGAAAAGGCTAGATCTCTTTTTGATCGATTTTTCGATGGATACCAAGAACCACATTGAAATTATAATCGATGGGGATAAAGGTGTAAGTATTAATGACTGTGTAGAGATTTCTAGAGCTATCGAGCATCAATTAGATCGTGAAGTTCATGATTTTTCGTTGAGCGTTCAGTCTTCTGGGGCTACCGCGCCACTTAAGTTGGCACGTCAATATCCGCAACATAAGGGTAGAACGTTGAAAGTGAAATCTGAGGGTTCTGAATTAAAAGGAAAGCTTATCGAGGTAACCGATAAAGAAATTACCATAGAATGGAGCGAAAGAGTTCCTAAAGAGGTAGGTAAAGGAAAACAAACGGTGGTTCGAAAAGAAACCATTGCTTATAATACTATTGATCAAGCACAAATTGTGTTAACTTTTTAATCGCTAATTATGGAGAATTTAGCACTTATTGAGTCGTTTTCTGAATTCAAAGACGACAAGTTCATCGACAGAGTAACCCTCATGGCTATTCTTGAAGAAGTGTTTAGAAACGCTTTGAAGAGAAAGTTTGGCTCGGATGATAATTTTGACATCATCATCAACCCAGATAAAGGTGACTTAGAGATTTGGAGAAACCGAATCGTAGTTGAGGATGATATGGTTGAGGATGAGAACGAACAGATTTCATTGTCTGAAGCTCGAAAAATTGAGCCTGACTTTGAGGTAGGTGAGGATGTTTCTGAAGAGGTTAAGCTTTTTGATCTTGGAAGACGTTCGATTTTGGCCCTGCGCCAAAACCTCGTTGCTAAGATTCAAGAGCACGATAATACCACTATCTACAAACAATTCAAGGACCTTGAAGGCGAAATTTACACTGCGGAGGTACACCATATTCGTCATAAAGCGGTAATCTTATTGGATGATGAAGGAAATGAGATCATTCTTCCGAAGGATCGTCAAATTCCTTCTGACTTTTTTAGAAAAGGTGATAATATCCGCGGAATTATCGAGAGCGTTGAGCTTAAAGGGGTAAAACCTTCGATTATCTTATCAAGAACTTCTCCCAAGTTCCTAGAGCAGCTCTTTCATCAAGAGATTCCTGAGGTTTTTGACGGCTTGATTACTATTAAAAAAGTAGTTCGTATCCCTGGAGAAAAGGCGAAAGTGGCTGTAGATTCTTATGACGATCGTATTGATCCAGTCGGTGCATGTGTGGGAATGAAAGGTTCACGTATTCACGGTATTGTGAGAGAGCTAGGAAACGAAAATATCGATGTAATTAATTGGACCAATAACAAGCAACTCCTTGTTACACGTGCATTAAGCCCAGCTCGTGTAAGTTCGGTTAAACTGAATGATGAAGATATGACTGCTCAGGTTTATCTGAAGCCTGAAGAAGTTTCTAAAGCAATTGGACGCAGTGGTAATAACATTAGACTAGCTGGTCAACTCACCGGTTATGAAATCGATGTGTTTAGAGAAGGTGTTGAGGAAGATGTTGAGCTAACTGAATTCTCTGACGAAATCGATGCATGGATCATTCAGGAATTCAAGAAGATTGGTCTAGATACGGCTAGAAGTGTATTAGAATTAGATATTGAGGATCTTATCAAACGCACCGACCTTGAAGAGGAGACTGTTCAAGAAGTTGTTAAAATACTAAAAGCCGAGTTTGAGGACTAACCTCTTATATTTGTAAACCCGACCCCTAAAAAGGCAATAGCATTATTTATGTCTGAAGAAAAGACCATTAGAATTAACAAAGTACTCCGAGAACTTAATATTTCTCTCGATCGTGCTGTGGAGCATTTGAAAGAGAAGGGACATGAGATCGAAGCTCGTCCTACTACCAAAATTAGTACTGTGGAGTACCAAGTTTTGCTTGATGAGTTTCAGACGGATATGTCTAAAAAAGTTGCTTCTATCGAAGTAGGGGAAGAAAAAAGAAAAGAAAAAGAAGCACTACTTCAACAAATTGAAAAAGAGCAGGAGGAGAAGAAGGCAATCAAAGAAAAGGAGCCAACTGTCATTAGAGGAAAAGCTACGCTTTCTGGCCCTAAAAAGGTAGGTAAGATTGATTTAAATCCTAAGACAGAAGTAGTCGCAGAGCCTGAGAAGGTCGAAGAAAAGGAAAAAGCACCAGTTGTAGAAGAGGTTAAAGAGCCTGCAAAAGAAGAGCAACTGCTTGAGGTAAAAAATGTTGCAGCGGCCGAAGCGCCAAAAGAGGCCGAAGCGCCCAAAAAAGAAGAGGTTAAAGAAGAAAAGCCTGCTGCAGAAGCGGAGAGTGATCAAATTAAAACCCAATACCAGACCTTATCAGGTCCTAAGATAGTTGGTGCTAAGATTGATCTTTCTCAGTTTGAAAAGAAAAAGAAGCCTGCAGAGTCAAATGCTGATAATGATCGGAAGCGTAAGCGTAAGAGAATTGTTAGCGATAAGAATGCACCCAAAGGTGGAAATAAAAAAGTCGTAAGAAATCAACCACAAGTTCAACGTGCCGAACCAACTGAAGAAGAGGTTCAAAGACAGGTTCGCGAAACCTTAGAAAAGCTTCAAGGAAAGTCTTCTAAAGGCAAAGGGGCGCGTTACAGAAAAGAAAAGAGAGATCTTCACGAGCAACAAAGAGAGCGCGAGCAAGAACAGCAAGAGCTTGAAAGCAAGGTTATTAAAGTGACAGAGTTTGTTACTGTTAATGAAGTTGCGACTATGATGGATGTGTCTTCAACCCAAGTGATTTCTGCATGTATGTCGTTAGGAATCATGGTTACCATGAATCAGAGATTAGATGCTGAAACCTTAACGATTGTTGCTGATGAGTTCGGCTATCAGGTTGAGTTCATGCAAGCAGAGCTTGAAGAGACAGTAATCGAGGAAATCACAGATAGCGAAGACGATCTTCAGGCTAGAGCGCCGATTGTAACGGTGATGGGTCACGTAGATCACGGTAAAACTTCGTTACTTGATTATATTAGAAAAGAGAATGTAATCGCTGGTGAGAGCGGGGGAATCACTCAACACATCGGTGCTTACGGTGTAACTCTTGAAAGCGGGCAGAAAATATCGTTTTTAGATACCCCTGGTCACGAAGCCTTTACGGCGATGCGTGCGAGAGGTGCACAGGTTACAGATATTGCGATTATCGTTGTTGCGGCCGATGATGACATCATGCCTCAAACAAAAGAAGCTATCGCCCACGCGCAAGCTGCTGGAGTACCTATGGTATTTGCGATCAATAAAATAGACCGTCCAACCGCTAATCCGGATAAGATTAAAGAAGGTCTTGCAGCCATGAATCTCTTAGTAGAAGACTGGGGTGGTAAAATTCAATCTCATGATATCTCGGCTAAAACAGGTCAGGGGGTTAATGAACTTCTTGAAAAGGTTCTTTTAGAAGCTGAACTTTTAGAACTAAAGGCTAATCCTAATCGCGAGGCTTCGGGTACAGTAGTTGAGGCTTTCCTAGACAAGGGTAGAGGTTATGTGTCTACAGTGCTTGTGCAAAATGGAACCCTCCGAATAGGAGATTATGTTCTGGCAGGAACTTCAAGTGGTAAAATACGCGCCATGCAAGATGAGCGTGGAAAAAATATTAAAGAAGCAGGTCCTGCTACACCAATATCAATTTTAGGACTCGATGGAGCTCCTCAGGCCGGTGATCGTTTTAATGTGTTGAAGGATGAGCGTGAAGCGAAGCAAATTGCTCAGAAGCGATCTCAGTTACAAAGAGAACAAAGTGTTCGGGCACAACGTCAGCTTACTTTAGATGAGATTGGTAGACGTATCGCTGTTGGAGATTTCCAAGAACTTAATATTATCCTAAAAGGTGATGTAGATGGTTCAGTAGAGGCTTTAACTGATTCGTTCCAGAAACTTTCCACCGAGGAAATTCAAGTCAACATTATCCACAAAGGTGTTGGTGCTATTACCGAGTCTGATGTGTTACTTGCAAGTGCTTCATCGGCTGTAGTGATCGGGTTTAATGTACGCCCTATGGCAAATGCTCGTACAGTTGCTGAGAAGGAAGAAGTCGATATCCGTACCTACTCAATTATCTACGATGCTATTGATGATATCAAGAAGGCAATGGAAGGTATGTTGAGTCCTGAAATGAAAGAAGAAGTTACCGGTACTGCAGAAATTCGTGAAACCTTTAAGATTTCTAAGATTGGAACTATTGCAGGTTGTATGGTTCTTTCAGGAAAACTCTTCAGAAACTCTAAGATTCGTGTAATTCGTGATGGTGTTGTAACCTTCGATGGCGAACTTACTTCACTTAAACGATTCAAAGATGACGTTAAAGAAGTTGCAAAGGGATATGATTGTGGTCTTCAGGTGAAGAATTACAATGATATCAGAGTCAACGATCAGATTGAAGCTTACCAAGAAGTGGCTGTACAGAAAAAACTTTAATTGTTTTTCCCGGGTTCTAAAATCATAATCCCTCTAAAATAAGGACGAAGCCTCTTTGAGGCTTTTTCTGTTTCAAGACGTGTTCTAAAGTGTTCTAAGCGAAGACGATAGGTAGGCGAATTGAAAGAGAGTTTTAGTGGGTGTTTTTGATGAAAGATCGTATCCTCAGCAAATAGAGTGTTATAGCGTTCTTTTAATTTCTCCATCTCGGCAAGTGATCCGAAACCTAATTGAATTTGGTAGTCACCTTTTTCAACTTTCATTTGTCGATAAATATCACTCAATTGTGAGATACTGACTTCACTGAATGGGATAGAGTCTAAACCCAATTCTTTCACTTGGGAGTAACCGATTGATATAGTTAAAAGACTAATAATAAGACAGTTAAAAAGATTATTTTTCATTGTTTAATTGCTCTTTGCTCTATTGCCTCCGCAAGGTAATCAATTCCTATACTACTCAGCCTTTATTTAGAACGATTACAAATTACAAGAACCTCAAACTTAACTTTTTTAATACCCCCTTCAGTAGTATTTTTGTGGCAATTTGAGACGATTATGCCGTTGATTATAACGGTAATTTTTGCATAACTAAGTTATATGAAAGGATTTCCTAACCTCCTAAAACAAGCGCTTCTCTCATTAGTGCTTGTTGTTAGTGCTACTTCTCTCTCTTTTGGGCAAGATGGTGGTGACCCGGCAAAGGGTAAGCAATTGTTCAATCAAAATTGTGCTGCATGTCATGCGCTAAACCGTAAAATGACAGGTCCTGCTTTAGCAAACGTTGAATCTCGACTTGCTGAAGATGAAGGCTTAGATCGTGAATGGTTGTATGCGTGGATTAAAAATAGTTCTGGGGTTATTAATTCTGGTGATAATTACGCTAATCGTATCTACAACGAGTACAATAAAGCGGCAATGACTGCTTTCCCTACCTTGTCGAATGAGGATATTGATAATATCTTAGCTTATACGGCTGCTCCACCTCCTGCACCTGTTGTTCCTGCTGTTACTGCTACTGCAGCAGCTTCCTCATCAGAAGGAAACGGTGCGAACAGTGATTTAGTTCTTGCGGTTCTATCATTTGTTCTACTTGTTCTAGTAGCAATGCTTGTTTTAGTTAATCGAACACTTCGTCAAATAGCGGTTGCAAATGGCATTGATGTTGAAAAGAAAAAGGCACAACGTTTACCACTATGGAAGGCTTTTGCGCAAAATCAATTTTTAGTATTTGTTTCGGTTGTAATTCTTCTTCTAAGTAGTGCATATTTTGCTTATGCATATATGATGCAAGTAGGTATCGATCAAGGATATGCACCAGTTCAACCCATCCATTATTCACATAAGATTCACGCTGGAGATAATAAAATTGAATGCACATACTGCCACAGTTCTGCAAGAGTTTCTAAGCATTCTGGAATTCCTTCGTTAAACGTTTGTATGAATTGTCATAAGTCGATCTATGAGTACACGGGTAATCCTGAAGGTCCTTCTGCTGAAGATCTAGCAAATGGTTACACCAATGAATTCTATACAGGAGAGATTAAGAAACTATACAAGGCAGTAGGTTGGGATGAAGAAAACCAGCGTTATACGGGAGAAAGCTATCCTGTAGAATGGGTTCGAATTCACAATCTTCCAGACTTTGTTTATTTCAACCACTCTCAGCACTATAGTGTTGCAGGTGTTGAATGTCAGACTTGCCACGGTCCTGTAGAAGAAATGGAAGTAATGTATCAATATGCACCACTAACTATGGGATGGTGTATTAATTGTCACCGTGAAACTAACGTTCAACTTACTTCGAATCCTTATTACGAAAAGATTCACGAAGAATTGTCTAAAAAATATGGGGTCGATGAGCTAACTGCAGCTCAAATGGGTGGCCTTGAATGTGGTAAGTGCCACTATTAATCTGGAATTCTACAATTTATGGCATCACATAAACAATATTGGAAAAGTGAAGCGGAGCTTACAAACGACCCTGTGGTTGAACAATTAGCTCAAAACGAATTCACCGAAACGTTACCTGTAAATGATTTCTTTGAACAAGAATCATCATTGAAGGATTCTCAATCCTCACGTAGAGATTTTCTTAAGTTTTTAGGTTTTAGTACTGCAGCTGCAACACTTGCCGCTTGCGAAGGGCCTGTTAAGAAATCAATTCCTTACGTTATTCAACCAGACGAAATCGTGCCTGGGGTTGCGAATTATTACGCAACAACGATAGCAGATGGTTATGACTTTGCAAGTGTCTTAGTAAAGACTCGTGAAGGTCGTCCTATTAAGATTGAGAATAATGATCGTGCTACTCTTTTCGGAGGTGCTAATGCACGCGTTCAAGCGTCTGTGCTAAACCTTTACGATAAGAATAGATTACAGGGTCCTGAGGCTTCTGGATCTGCAATTTCTTGGAGCGATCTTGACGCAGCTGTTATCGCAAGATTAGAGAGCGCGAAGAGCTCAGGAAAAAAGGTTATAGTTCTTTCAGGTACTAAGGCTAGTCCTTCATACCTAAAGGCCATCGAAGCTTTAAAAGCCAAGTATCCTAATGTAGAGTATCATGCGTATGACGCTATTTCATCCGCCTCTGCTCTTGATGCTTTTGAACAAGCCTACGGCGAAAGAGCATTGGCTGACTATAACCTTTCTTCTGCGGATATCATCGTCTCCTTTGATGCTGATTTCTTGGGTGACTGGCAAGGTGGTGGATATTCTAAAGGATATGCAAAAAATCGTGTACCGCATCACGGACATATGTCGCATCATGTACAATTAGAGTCTAATCTGACTTTAAGTGGCTCTAATGCTGATAAACGTATACCTCTAACAACTGTAGAGCAAAAGAGAGCGCTTGCGGCATTATATAATGCGCTTAAAGGAGTTTCAGCATCAGAATCAAGTACAGCGATCTCCGGTCATGTTAATGCAATGGCTCAAAGACTTAAAGCTGCAGGTTCTAAAGCGGTTGTTCTTTGCGGTATTGATGATAAGGATGCACAACTGATCACGCTAGCTATTAATGAATTACTGAAAAGTGATGCATTTGATGTTGCTCAGCCTAAATATGTCCGTTCGGCTCCGGCTTCTGTTCTAGAAGATATTGTTGCTGCCGCGAACAAAAATGAAGTTGCAGCCATCTTAATCGATGGGATTAACCCACTATACAGTGCTCCTAATGCAGAAGCTTTTTCTACTGCTTTAGGGCAAATTGGTTTTTCTGTAACCTCATCTTTCTCATTAACTGAAACTGCAGCTGCTTCGACTTTTGTTGCCTCTGCTTCTCATTACCTTGAATCATGGGGTGACGTTGAGATTAAGAAAGGTCACTATGGAATTACTCAGCCTGTGATTCGAAATCTTTTTGACACTCGTCAATTTGAACAATCATTGCTAGTTTGGGCAGGAGTTTCTGAAACTTATCACGATTTTATTCAAAAGAATTGGAGAAATGCTGTTTTAAGCGGTAGTTCATGGAGTCAAGCGGTTCAAGATGGTGTTTTTTATACCTCTTCTAATGTCTCGCGTAACTTCGGAATCAGCGAAGGTGATTTACAATTGTCTTCGAATAAACTTTCTTCTTCATCTTCAAATGGTGTTGAATTAGTGCTTTATGCAAAAACCGGAATGGGTGACGGTCAAATGGCTAACAACCCTTGGTTACAAGAATTCCCAGATCCTATTTCAAGAGCGTCATGGGATAACTACTTGACGATCTCTAAGGCTGATGCATTAGCTTACGGTTTTGAAAATATAAATGTTGCCAACGGTGGTCTTGATGGAAGCTATGCTACGGTAAAGGTTGGTGATGTAACTTTAAATAGAGTGCCAGTTCTTATTCAGCCTGGTCAGGCCAAAGGTACGGTTGGTTTAGCACTAGGTTACGGCCGCAAATCAGGTATTCAAGAAGAAATGCAAACCGGAGTGAATGCTTATTCACTTTACCTTGGACAATCTAAAGTACAATCGGTTACCATAGAAAAAGAACGCGGAATGCACGAATTTGCATGCGTTCAGCTACATAAAACCTTAATGGGTCGTGGTGATATTATCAAAGAAACTACCCTCGAAGATTTTATTAGCAAACCATCAGAAGAATGGAATCCTACTCCAATGGTATCCTTAGATCACCAAGAAGTTCCTGCAACTTCTGTAGATCTTTGGGAGTCATTTGATCGTACAGTAGGTCATCATTTTAATCTATCGATCGATCTAAATGCATGTACAGGATGTGGTGCTTGTGTTATTGCATGTCACGCCGAAAATAATGTGCCAGTTGTTGGTAAACATGAAATAAGAGTATCAAGAGATATGCATTGGTTGCGTATTGATAGATATTATTCTTCAGAGGAGACTTTTGCTCAGGATACTGAGAAGAAAGAGAACCTAGACGGTTTATTTGGCGATAACGGTAGTCTAAGTGGATTTGGATCTATGGAAGATCCTTCAGAAAATCCTCAAGTAGCCTTCCAGCCAGTAATGTGTCAGCACTGTAACCATGCTCCTTGTGAGACGGTATGTCCTGTTGCTGCAACTTCTCACTCACGTCAAGGTCAAAACCATATGGCATACAACCGTTGTATTGGTACAAGATATTGTGCAAACAACTGTCCTTATAAAGTTCGTCGCTTTAATTGGTTCTTATACAACCAAAATGATGAATTTGATTTCCACATGAACAATGATCTTGGTCGTATGGTTCTTAACCCAGATGTGAATGTTCGTTCTAGAGGGGTGATGGAAAAATGCTCAATGTGTATCCAACGTACCCAGAAGACTATTCTGGACGCTAAAGCTGAAGGACGATCAATTAAGGATGGTGAATTCCAGACGGCTTGTTCTGCGGCTTGCGACACAGGTGCTTTAGTGTTTGGTGATATTAACGACAAAGAAAGTCGTGTGGCTAAACTTAAAGAGAGTGAGCGCATGTACCATCTATTAGAACATGTAGGTACGCAGCCGAATGTGTTCTACCATGTCAAAGTAAGAAATACCGAAAAGGCCTAATCATTAATAAGACAATCTATTATGGCATCGCATTATGAAGCTCCGATACGTAAACCGCTAGTAACTGGATCAAAAAGTTACAGTGATGTATCGAATGATATTGCTCGACCTGTTGAGGGAACGGCAAATAAACAATGGTGGATCGTTTTCTCCATTGCACTTGTAGCCTTTTTATGGGGTTTAGGATGTATTATTTACACCATTGCTACTGGTATTGGTGTTTGGGGTCTTAACAAGACGGTAAACTGGGCATGGGATATCACTAACTTCGTTTGGTGGGTAGGTATTGGTCACGCGGGAACTCTTATTTCTGCGGTACTTCTTCTTTTTAGACAGAAGTGGCGTATGGCAATTAACCGTTCAGCTGAAGCGATGACTATTTTCTCGGTAGTACAAGCAGGTTTATTCCCAATTATTCACATGGGTAGACCTTGGTTAGCTTTCTGGGTATTACCAATTCCTAATCAATACGGATCACTATGGGTGAACTTTAATTCACCTTTATTATGGGACGTATTTGCGATTTCAACTTATTTATCGGTATCTCTTGTATTCTGGTGGACAGGATTACTTCCTGACTTCGCGATGATTAGAGACCGTGCCGTTCGTCCATTTCAAAAGAAAATCTATAGCCTTTTAAGTTTCGGATGGACAGGTAGAGCTAAAGATTGGCAACGTTTTGAAGAGGTTTCTTTAGTACTTGCAGGTCTTGCAACTCCACTAGTACTATCGGTACACACGATTGTATCGTTTGACTTTGCTACTTCGGTAATTCCTGGATGGCATACTACGATTTTCCCACCTTACTTCGTAGCAGGTGCGATTTTCTCTGGATTTGCGATGGTAAATACCCTTCTTATCATCATGCGAAAAGTAGTAGGCTTTGAGGACTATATCACACTTCAACATATTGAACTTATGAACATTGTAATCATGATTACGGGTTCGATTGTTGGTTGTGCTTATATCACTGAGCTTTTTATTGCTTGGTATTCGGGAGTTGAGTATGAGCAATATGCGTTTTTAAATCGTGCTACAGGACCTTACGCTTGGGCGTATTGGTCAATGATGACTTGTAACGTGTTCTCTCCACAGTTCATGTGGTTCAAAAAGTTAAGAACGAGTATTATGTTCTCCTTCTTTATTTCAATTGTAGTAAACATCGGTATGTGGTTCGAGCGTTTCGTGATTATCGTTACCTCTCTTCATCGTGATTATCTTCCCTCTTCATGGACGATGTTCTCACCAACCTTTGTCGATATTGGAATATTCATTGGAACGATTGGTTTCTTCTTTGTTTTATTCCTTCTTTACTCAAGAACCTTCCCAGTAATTGCACAGGCAGAGGTTAAGTCTATCTTGAAGTCTTCTGCAGACAACTACAAGGCACTTCGAGCTGAAGGGAAGCCTTTATATAAAATGCCTCCTAGAGGTAAAGTAACCACTTACGAAGTGGAAGAATTTAACACTAACTCAACCACCGATCACTAATATGGCATCAAAAGTTTTTAGAGCGCTTTATACTGATGACGACATTCTTATGAATGCTGTTAAGCAGGTTCGTGGCCAAAAGTATCATATTGAAGAGGTATATACCCCTTTTCCAGTACACGGGCTAGATAAAGCCTTGGGTCTTGAAGATAGTCGTATTTCTATGGCTGCCTTCCTATACGGAGTACTAGGTTTAACTGTAGCGGTGACCATGATGAATTATATCATGATCGAAGACTGGCCACAGGACATCGGAGGTAAACCAAGTTTTACTTTTTTACAGAATTTACCAGCATTCATTCCGGTGATGTTCGAGATGACAGTTTTCTTTGCTGCTCACCTTATGGTAATTACTTTTTATTTGAGAAGTCGCATGTGGCCTTTCAAGAAAGCTGAAAACCCGAATCCTAGAACTACTAGCGATATCTTCTTAATGGAGGTAGCTGTTATGTCAGAACAGGAAGAGGCATTAACCGAACTTTTACTTGATACCGGGGCCATTGAGGTTCAGGTTCCTAAAGCTTAATACATGAAGTCAGTTTTAACTAAAATTACCCTCATAGCGCTAGCTTTTACTGCTGTGTCTTGCTTCGATAAGAGCAAGCCTAATTTTCAATATTTCCCTAACATGTATGAGTCAGTGGGTTATGAAACTTACGGTGAAGCATCTATCCTTCCTGAGAATACTGCGGCACTCTTACCTGCTGAAGGAACCATTCCTAGAGGTTGGTTGCCTTACGAATTTGACAATACACTTGAAGGTAAAGAGCTTGCTAGAGAGGACAAGAGTCCACTTCTTTCTGAAAACAGAGAAAGTGATCTTGCTAAGGGAAAAGAACTTTACAATGTGTACTGTGCTATTTGCCATGGAACCAAAGGTGATGGTCAAGGTACTCTAGTAAAACGCGAGAAAATTTTAGGGGTACCTACGTACGCAGATGCCGCTCGTAATATTACTATCGGAAGCACTTATCACACCATTTATTACGGTCTTAATTCAATGGGTTCTTATGCAGCTCAGTTAAGCAGTGAAGAAGAGATATGGCAGATTTCTGCTTATGTAATGGAATTAAAAAAGGACCTAACTAAATAAGTAAATTAGTATGTATCAGTTTTCACAACGATTTAAGATAACTACCCTTATACTTATGGGGTTAGGTCTTTTAGGCCTAGGTTATGGTTTTATGAGTGCTCCTTCAACCATTGAAGAGGCTAAAGCTATGATGGCATCTCATGAAGGCGGCCATGGTGAAGAACATGGAAGTGCTGACCATCCAACCTTAGCTGAAGCTCATCATGGTAGTGCAGAAGCACATCACGGGTCTAATACAGAAGGTTCGCATTCTGAAGGTCATGGTGATTCCATGAACCACGATGCTCATGCGGCTGTAGCTGAAGACCACGGCTCGTCACATGACCAGCATGTTTTAGATCAAATGAAAAACAGACCTTGGTCTGCTTTTTATGTAAGTGCATTATTCTCTTTCCTTATAGCTCTAGGAGTTTTAGCTTTTTACGCTATTAATCGCGCTGCACAAGCGGGTTGGTCACCACTATTATTTAGAGTTATGGAGGGAATCACTTCCTATCTTATCCCTGGAGGGATCATTTTATTTGCCTTCTTTATTTTATCAGGTTTGCATATGAATCACCTGTTCGTTTGGATGGATGCTGACGTGGTAGCTCATGATAAGTTGATACAAAACAAGAGCGGGTATTTAAATACTCCTTTTTTCCTTATTCGTGCAGCTATTTATATCGGAGGATGGATTGCTTACAGACAATACTCTAGAAAACTTTCACTAGCTGAGGAGACCGCTTCGGACAATAAGCCGTTTGTTACTAACTTCAAGTTAGCGGCTGGTTTCTTAGCTTTCTTCTTAGTGTCTGAGTCAATGATGTCTTGGGACTGGATTATGAGTGTTGATCCGCACTGGTTTAGTACGCTATTCGGATGGTATGTATTCGCGAGTTTCTTTGTTTCTGGTATTACTGTAATTGCCTTATTTACTCTTTACTTAAAGTCTAAAGGACTTCTTGAGTCAGTAAACAATTCACACATTCACGATCTTGCCAAGTTCATGTTTGGTATTAGTATCTTCTGGACTTACTTATGGTTTAGCCAGTTCATGCTGATTTGGTATGCCGATATCCCTGAGGAGGTAACCTATTATGTGATGCGATTTGAGGCCTATAAGGTTCCTTTCTTAGGTATGCTGGTTCTTAACTTCATTTTCCCACTACTAGTGATTATGAGAAGTGATTACAAACGTATTCCATGGTTTGTTCAAACAGTTGGAATTGTAATTCTTACAGGTCACTACTTTGACTTTTATAATATGATTATGCCTGGTACTGTTGGAGCTCATTGGTCTTTCGGTATCCCTGAATTAGGTGGAATTTTATTCTTTACTGGATTGTTTCTTTACGCAGTGGCTACCGCTCTTACTAAAGTAGCTGTTGAGCCTAAAGGAAATGCACTTTTAGAAGAGAGTAAACATTTTCACTATTAATAACGACGTTAGATAATAAACATGACAACACCATTAATTCTAGCAGTTCTAATTCTTGTTGCAATTGCAGTTTGGCAGTTAGCCAAGATTTTTGAATTATCGCAATTATCAACAGGTAAAAAATCGGACGCAACTATCGCAGACGATGATGATAACAAGTACAATGGTTACTTACTTTTTGCCTTTCTAGTTTTCATCTATGGAATTACCATTTTCAGTTTCTCTAAGTATGGAAAAATGGTCCTACCAATGCCTGCTTCAGAGCATGGAGTAGATTATGATCGTTTAATGTGGATTTCGTTTGCGATTATCTTTGTGGTTCAAACTATTACTCAATTTTTACTTCATTATTTCGGATATAAATACCGTGGTGCGAAAGGGAAAAAAGCCCTTTTCTATGCAGATAACGATAAGCTAGAGCTCATTTGGACGATTATCCCTGTTATCACTCTTGCTGCTCTTATCCTATATGGTCTTTATTCATGGACTAATATTATGGATATCAATGATGAAGGAGATCCTTTAGTCGTTGAGCTTTACGCTCAGCAATTTAATTGGACTGCTCGTTATGGAGGTGAGGATAACGTTCTAGGAGATGCCAGTACAAGACTCATCGATATTGATAAGGCTAACATTTTAGGTATTGATGAATCTGATCCTAATGCAGTAGACGATATCATCGTTAAAGAATTGCACTTACCAGTTGGACGTAAGGTTAACTTCTACATGCGCTCTCAGGATGTACTTCACTCAGCTTACATGCCACACTTTAGAGCACAAATGAACTGTGTCCCCGGTATGGTTACCCAGTTTTCTTTCACTCCAACAGTAACTACAGAGGAGATGCGTTTGCAACCAGAAATTATCGATAAGGTTAAAAGAACAAATAAGATTCGTGCTGAACGTTCAGCAGCTGGTGAAGAAAATAGTGACCCTTGGCAATTTGATTATGTCCTTTTGTGTAACAAGATTTGTGGTAAGTCGCATTATAACATGCAAATGAAAATCATTGTAGAGTCAGAAGAAGATTTTCAGAAATGGTTAGACTCTCAGAAAACCTTTGGAGAAACTGTTGTCGCAGTTCCCTAAATTTGTAACGAAAAAGAAAATTTAAAAGTTTAAATAAGGTAGTATTATGGCTCACGAGGCAGAACACCATCACAAAGAAACCTTTATCACCAAGTATATTTTTAGTCAAGATCATAAGATGATCGCTAAGCAATACTTGATCACAGGATTAATCATGGGTTTCATTGGAATCGCAATGTCCCTTTTATTCCGTATGCAATTGGCATGGCCAGGAGAAGCTTCTCCTGTTTTCAAAGCGCTTCTAGGTAAGTGGGCGCCAGATGGAGTAATGGACGCAGATATTTATCTAGCATTAGTAACTATTCACGGTACCATCATGGTATTCTTCGTACTTACCGCTGGTTTAAGTGGTACGTTCTCAAACCTACTTATTCCACTGCAGATTGGTGCTCGAGATATGGCTTCAGGATTTCTGAACATGGTTTCTTACTGGTTATTCTTTATTTCTTGTGCAATCATGTTAGTTTCTTTATTTGCTGAGGCTGGACCTGCAGCTGCAGGATGGACGGTTTATCCACCACTTTCAGCTCTTCCACAAGCTCAGCCGGGATCAGGTTTAGGAATGACACTCTGGTTAGTTTCAATGGCTATCTTTATTGCTTCTTCACTTTTAGGATCTTTAAATTACATCGTTACCGTTCTAAATCTAAGAACTAAGGGGATGTCAATGACTCGTCTTCCACTTACGATTTGGGCATTCTTTGTAACTGCCATTATTGGGGTTGTTTCTTTCCCAGTACTACTTTCAGCTGCGCTATTATTGCTAATGGACCGTAGTTTTGGAACCTCTTTCTTCCTTTCGGATATTTTTATCCAAGGAGAGGTGTTGCACTATCAAGGCGGTTCACCAGTTCTTTATGAGCACCTTTTCTGGTTTTTAGGTCACCCTGAGGTTTATATTGTATTATTACCAGCTTTAGGCATTACTTCAGAAGTAATGTCTACGAATGCACGTAAACCGATCTTTGGATACCGTGCAATGATTGCATCTATTATAGGTATTGCTTTTCTTTCTACGATTGTATGGGGTCACCACATGTTTATTTCAGGGATGAACCCTTTCCTTGGCTCGGTATTCACCTTTACTACCCTTCTTATTGCTATTCCATCAGCAGTTAAGGCATTCAACTATATTACCACCCTTTGGAAGGGTAATCTTCAGTTGAATCCTGGTATGCTATTTTCAATTGGTTTGGTATCTACTTTCATTACGGGTGGTCTTACAGGAATTATCTTAGGGGATAGTACTCTTGATATTAATGTTCACGATACTTATTTCGTTGTTGCTCACTTTCACTTAGTAATGGGTATTTCTGCGCTTTATGGTCTATTTGCTGGAGTCTATCACTGGTTCCCTAAAATGTTCCAAGGCCGTATGATGAATAAAAATTTAGGTTATATCCATTTCTGGATAACTGCTGTTGCTTCTTACGGGGTTTTCTTCCCAATGCACTTTGTTGGTATGGCAGGGGTTCCAAGAAGATATTACCAGAATACTGCATTCCCAATGTTTGATGAGTTAACCGATGTACAAGTGCTTATGACCGTTTTCGCACTTATAGCTGCAGCGGCTCAACTAGTATTTGTTTATAACTTCATCTACAGCATTTTCTATGGTAAGAAAGGCTCGCAAAACCCATGGAAGTCAAATACACTAGAGTGGACTGCACCTTTAGAGCACATTCATGGAAACTGGCCAGGAGCTATTCCTGAAGTTCACCGCTGGTCATACGACTACAGTAAGACTTACGAGGATGGTTCATACATCATAGAAGGGCAAGATTTCGTACCTCAGCATATCCCTATGCAGCCAAATGAGGAAGAATTGAATCACTAAGATCAATTCGTTTTTTATCAATGAAGCCCTGCATATGCAGGGCTTTTTTTATGAGGATTGCCTACCTTTAAATAAAGCTTTGAATATGAATGAGAACTTGGATGCTAGCGGAGCGCATTTCGGAAAAGAGGAGTTTGATATCGAGCGTGCTCTAAGGCCTAAGGGCTTTGATGATTTTGCGGGTCAGGATGCAGTTCTTGAGAATCTTAAAATCTTTGTGGAGGCTGCTAACCTTCGAGATGAGGCACTTGACCATACCCTACTTCATGGTCCTCCTGGGCTAGGAAAGACTACCCTTGCTCATATTTTAGCGAATGAGTTAGAGGTTAATATTAGAATCACCTCGGGTCCTGTTTTGGATAAACCTGGTGATTTGGCAGGCCTTCTAACCAATTTAGAGGAGCGGGATGTATTGTTTATCGATGAGATTCATCGATTGAGCCCGGTAGTAGAGGAATACCTATATTCTGCTATGGAAGATTATAAGATCGATATTATGATTGAGACAGGGCCAAATGCGCGCTCAGTTCAGATTCATCTAAAGCCATTTACTTTAATTGGAGCCACTACTCGGTCGGGTTTGTTAACCGCTCCTATGCGTGCTCGGTTTGGTATTCAGTCTCGTCTCTCGTATTACAGCACAGAGTTGTTATCAACGATCGCCTTACGTAGTGCTGAAATTTTACGTGTCCCTATGGATGAAAGTGCAGCTATTGAGATTGCTGGAAGAAGTAGGGGTACTCCAAGAATTTGTAATGCCTTATTGCGTCGTGTTCGAGATTTTGCACAGATTAAAGGAAATGGAACGATCGATGTAGAGATTGCTCGATTTGGGTTAAAAGCACTCAATGTAGATGCTCATGGACTAGACGAGATGGATAATAAAATTCTATCCACTCTTATCGATAAGTTTGGTGGAGGCCCGGTTGGTATCAATACTTTAGCTACTGCAGTGTCAGAAAATTCTGAAACGCTAGAAGAAGTGTATGAGCCCTTCTTAATTCAGGAAGGTTTTCTGGTTAGAACTCCGAGAGGACGAGAGGCTACACCTTTAGCGTATGCACATTTAGGAAAGACCAAATCTTCAAATCAGAAAGGACTGTTTGAATAAAGATGCAAAAGGATGAGAAACTACATAGACGTTCTGTTTTTCTAAAAGAGTTGGCTCAGCGTCACGGGTTTCTATCTTCTGGTATTGCAAAGGCTGGGTTTCTTGAAGAAGATGCTCCTCGATTAGAATCTTGGCTAAATAAGGGTTATCATGGTCAGATGACCTACATGGAACGTAATTTTGATTTGCGACTTGATCCTACCAAGCTTGTTCTGGGAGCAAAATCGGTTATTTCGCTATTATTCAATTACTATCCGTCTGAAACGGTCGCGTTCAAACAAGATCAGTTTAAGATTTCTAAGTATGCCTACGGTAAAGACTATCATGAGGTGATTAAAAAGAAATTGCGTGCCTTATTTTGTGATTTACAGCAAGAATTCGGCGAAATTGAAGGACGCGTATTTGTTGATTCTGCTCCGATTTTAGAAAAGTCTTGGGCCCAAAAATCGGGTCTAGGTTGGGTGGCCAAGAATGCAAATCTAATTAGTAAGCAAAAAGGCTCTTTTTTTTTCTTAGCTGAAATCATACTCGACCTAGAGTTTGAGTATGACCATCCGGTTACTACGGATCACTGCGGAAGTTGCACGGCTTGCATAGACGCTTGTCCTACACAAGCCATTGTTGCACCAAATGTAATTGATGGATCTAGATGTATTTCATACTTTACGATAGAGCTTAAAGATGCTATTCCGACTAGTTTCAAAGGTATGTTTGATGATTGGGCATTTGGGTGTGATACCTGTCAAGATGTTTGTCCATGGAATCGCTTTTCTAAAGCACATAGCGAACCTTTATTTGATGCTAACTCTGAACTTTTAGAGCTAGACACTAGAGACTGGATCGAAATGACAGAAGAGACCTTTTCAAGGGTATTTAAAAAATCTGCGGTAAAGCGTACCAAGTATGCCGGATTTAAAAGAAACATCGACTTTTTGAAAAAGTAGCTATATTCATGGACTAAACTTACAACCATGAATCAATTAAGCACGCTCGATATTGGAGTTATTGTAGTCTACCTCATCGGCATAGTTATCTATGGAATTTCTAAATCGAAAAGAGGGAGTTCAGAGGACTATTTTCTAGGTGGGAGAACAATGACTTGGCCGATTGTTGGGATTGCTCTTTTTTCTGCAAACATTTCGAGTTCAACTTTAGTCGGTTTAGCATCTGATGGGTTTCAGACGAATATTAACGTATACAATTATGAGTGGTATGCCGTAATTGTCTTAATTATATTTTCGGTTTTCTTCTTGCCTTTTTATCTAAAATCAGGAGTGTATACCATGCCTGAATTTTTAGAGAGACGTTTTGATAAGCGTTCTAGATATTATTTTTCTTTGATTACAGTCATCGGTAACGTAATGGTGGATACCGCTGCCGCATTGTATGTAGGTTCAATTGTTTTAAAGCTTCTTTTTCCCGAGTATAGTTCAACAACGATTATCATTCTCTTAGCGATTGCAGCTGCAGCCTATACCATCCCAGGGGGGCTTAATTCTGTAATTCAAACCGAAGTAATTCAGGCGATCCTTTTAATTATCGGATCGTGTTTAATCACCTATTTTGCCTTTGATCAATTAGGAGGTGGTTGGTCATCGATGATGGATAGCCTTGATGGAATGCTCTCTTCAGGTCAAATAGACTTTGGAGATCGAGCAGCCAATGGCGCCTACATACCCGAGACGGCTAAGGAGGTGTTTAGTGTTGTTCGTCCAGCAAACGATGAGTTTATGCCTTGGTGGGGATTAATTTCTGGAGTTGCCTTATTAGGATTTTATTTCTGGGCAAATAATCAGTTTATGGTTCAGCGAGTTCTTGGAGCTAAAGATTTACATCACGGTCGAATGGGTGCGCTGTTTGCAGGATTTCTTAAACTGCCTGTGATTTTCATCATGATTGTTCCTGGGGTTTTAGCCTTACTTCTTTTTAATGATTTAGATATCAGTGGACTTAATTATCCGCTAGCAAGTGGAGAGAGGTGCGCTTCATTGACTGATTGTCCGAACCTTACTTACCCTGTATTGTTATTTCAGCTATTGCCAACAGGGGTTCTAGGTTTAGTTGTAGCAGGATTATTGGCCGCAATGATGTCTTCGGTATCGGCTACTTTTAATTCAGCCTCAACCCTAATCACAATGGACTTTGTAAAGCAGTTCAAGCCCGAGTTAGATGGTAAGCAGCTTGTAAGAGTAGGACAAATAACTACATTAGTTTTAGTGGTGTTAGCATCTATGTGGGTGCCTTTTATTGAAAAGGTTAGTGATTCGCTATGGGGTTATCTTCAATTAGTGATTGCATTTACCTCACCACCAGTTGTAGCTACTTTTATTTTAGGTCTTTTCTGGAAAAAATCAAATGCAAACGGAGCATTCTCAAGTTTAATGGTAGGAGGCGCCTTTGCTGTATTTATGATTCTCTCTGCTTCGTTTGATTGGTCTCCTTATATCAATGATCTACACTTTTTAGCCAAAGCCAATTTATTATTTGTGATTGCGGTAGTGGTTAATGTTGTAGTCAGTCTTACCTCAGGTAAGGTAGATGAACAGAAAGTTGCTGAGTATACCTACAAGCGATCGTTCTACAATGAAGAAACAGAGCAACTGAAAGGACTTTCTTGGTATAAGAACTACCGAACACTATCGGTCATTTTACTTATTATCACAGCGATTTTTGTTGGAGTGTTCTGGTAGAGAACAATTCTATATTAGTGATAATCTCAGCGAGGGAATCATGTATCTTTGATATACAATTAGACTGAAATGAGAAACTCAAGACAGCGAAGAGAATCGCTAGTATATCACGCAAAACCACAGCCCGGTAAGATTAAAATTGTTCCAACCAAGCCCTATCAAACACAGAGAGACTTGGCTATTGCCTACTCTCCTGGGGTAGCTGAGCCTTGTTTAGAAATAGCAGAAACTCCAACAGATGCATATAAGTATACTGCTAAAGGAAATATTGTTGCCGTTATTTCGAATGGTACCGCTGTACTTGGGTTAGGTGATATAGGCCCATTAGCTTCAAAGCCTGTGATGGAGGGTAAATGCGTACTCTTTAAAATCTTTGCAGATATCGATGGTATGGATATCGAAGTAGACACTACCGATGTGGATGAGTTTGTAGAGACGGTGAAGCGTATTGCTCCAACTTTTGGCGGAATCAATCTTGAAGATATCAAAGCGCCAGAGGCCTTTGAGATCGAACGTAGGTTGAAAGAGGAATTAGATATCCCAGTGATGCACGATGACCAGCATGGTACTGCAATTATTTCATCTGCTGCGTTAATCAATGCCCTTGAATTGGCTGAAAAGAATATCGAGGATGTTCGAATTGTCGTAAGTGGGGCAGGTGCAGCTGCAGTTTCTTGCACTAAACTATACAAAGCCTTTGGTGCTTCTGCAAAGAACATAATCATGCTCGACAGTAAAGGGGTGATTCGTAAAGATCGCGAACACCTAAGCCCTTCAAAAGAGGAGTTTGCAACTGCAATTGATGTTCATACCCTTGAAGAAGCTATGGTGAATGCAGACGTTTTTATCGGTCTGTCGATTGCTGATATTGTAACTCCAGAGATGCTTCAGTCGATGGCTGCAAACCCTATTGTATTTGCTATGGCGAATCCAGATCCAGAAATCAACTATGATCTCGCCATTCGCACTCGTGAGGATATTATTATGGCTACCGGTCGTTCCGATCACCCTAATCAAGTAAACAATGTCTTAGGATTCCCTTT
>PZPI01000100.1 GCA_003045935.1 Bacteroidota bacterium
AACTGGAGGGCCAGCCTGGACAATCGATGTGGTTAATGGTGATCACTTTGGCATAGGAAGCTCAAGTCCTGCGGCACAATCCGGATATCCAAACATTTCCGTACCGGCAGGTTTTGTTGGGGAACTACCTGTTGGGGTTAGTTTCTTCGCTGGTAAATTCGAAGAAGCCAAACTCATCAGCATAGCCTATGCCTTCGAACAGGCTACTAAAGTGCGTAAAGCACCTCAATTTATTAAAGCATTACCTACAGAATGATACCAGAAATCCAACCCCTTGAACATCGAAGTTATTTGGTCGATGGAGAAATCAAACCATGGACAGGAGAAATCCAAGATGTCTACTCAACCTTAAGTAAAACCTCAGGAGCTTCCTACCAAAAAACTCGTGTAGGCTCAGTTCCTAACCTAGGAGAAAAAGAAGCCCTTGAAGCACTAGATGCTGCCTATACAGCGTATGATCAAGGCAAAGGGGTTTGGCCAACCATGAAGGTGAAAGACCGCATCGAATGTATGACGCGCTTTGTCGAAAAAATGAAAGAAAAGCGCGAAGAGGTCGTTGAATTGTTGAAGTGGGAGATTATCAAGAATCACAACGATGCCTATAAAGAATTCGACCGCACCATTGACTATATCTATGACACTATTGAGGCTTACAAAGATATTGATCGCGATTCAGGTCAATTCGAGAAATATCAAGGGGTATTCGCGCACATTCGCAGAGGTCCGATTGGAGTGGTTTTATGTTTAGGGCCCTATAACTATCCGCTCAATGAAACCTTTAGCTTACTGATTCCAGCTATCATCATGGGAAATACAGCGGTTTTCAAACCTGCTAAACATGGAGTGTTACTGATCAGCCCGCTGCTTGAAGCTTTTAAAGAAAGCTTTCCTAAGGGGGTTGTAAATATTGTGTTTGGAAGAGGTAGAGCGATTGCATCACCTATTATGAAATCAGGTAAGGTTGATGTATTATCCCTTATCGGCCATAGCACTTCGGCGAATGCACTTCAAGAATTACATCCTAAAGCAAACCGACTGAGAACGGTATATGGGCTTGAAGCTAAAAACCCAGGCATTGTTCTAAAAGATGCTGATCTTGATCTAACGGTGGCTGAATGTATTTCTGGAACATTGAGTTACAACGGTCAACGTTGTACGGCATTAAAAATTCTGTACCTACAAGAAACGATAAAAGATGCTTTCCTAAGTAAATTCACTGAAGCGGTAGATGCACTTGCGTTTGGAGACCCTTGGGATAAAAATGCTTTTTTGACCCCGCTTCCTGAACCTGGAAAAGTGGCCTACATTAAAGAATTGATCGATGACGCACTTGCAAAAGGCGCAAAGATTATGAATAAAAAAGGAGGACAAGTGAGTGATAATTTTATTTGGCCAGCAGTACTTTACCCTGTAACCAAAGACATGAGAGTTTATAAGGAAGAGCAATTTGGTCCGATTGTACCTGTCGTCTCCTTTGATTCGATTGAGCATCCTCTCAACGATATGGCTGAGTCTGATTACGGTCAGCAGGTAAGTATTTTCGGGCGACACCACACCAAGCTCGCTCGTCTGATTGACATCTTGGCGAATCTGGTTTGTCGAGTGAATCTAAATTCGGCTTGTCAACGAGGACCAGATATTTATCCGTTCACTGGTCGAAAAGACTCGGGACAGGCCACCTTAAGTGTAAAAGATGCCCTCAGAGCATTCTCTATTCGAACCTTTTTAGCTTTCAAAGAAAACGACATCAATAAACAGACCGTTCGTGATATCTTAGACAGCAATGAAAGTAATTTCTTAAACACCGACTTCATCTTATAACCATGAAAAAACTACTTCTATTGGCGCTTTTTAGTTGCGCTATTTCTTTCGCTCAAGAAAGTCAGTTGGCCGAGGGCCCTTTTAAACAACTCATCATTCGAGGGGTAACACTTATAAACGGTAATGGAGCGCCACCTATTGGCCCCGTAGATGTAGTAGTAGAAAATGACAAGATTACTGAGGTGAGTGTCGTAGGATATCCGAACATAGCGATCAACCCGAAAAGACGTCCTCAGCTCAAGCCAGGAGGTCGAGAATTAGACGCCACAGGCATGTACTTACTACCCGGATTCATCGATATGCACGGGCACATTGGCGGAAACGCTCAAGGAGCCGACTGGGACTACGTATTTAGCCTTTGGTTGGCTCATGGGGTAACTACCGTTAGAGAACCTAGTGGACGCGGTCTTGAATACACTCTTGACTTAAAACGACGCGCTGAAAAAAATGAAATCATCGCTCCTCGAATTTTTGCCTACACTGGCTTTGGTCAAGGCGGAGACGAAATCACCACACCTGATGAGGCTCGCGAATGGGTGCGTCAAAATGCTAAGAATGGGGCTGATGGGATCAAGTTCTTTGGACCAGACCCGGCCATCATGGATGCTGCTCTTAGAGAAAATAAGCGATTAGGCTTAGGCTCTGCTTGCCACCATGCTCAAATGAGTGTAGCCCGATGGAATGTCCTTCATTCAGCACGTGCCGGCCTAACTTCGATGGAGCACTGGTACGGTTTGCCAGAGGCGCTATTTGAAGATCGTACGGTGCAAGATTATCCGCTCGATTACAACTATCAGAATGAACAACACCGATTTGAAGAGGCAGGTAAGCTATGGGAACAGGCTGCACAGCCCTATTCAGATCACTGGAACGCGGTGATGAATGAGTTAATTGATCTTGATTTTACCCTAGACCCAACCTTTAATATTTATGAAGCAAATCGTGATCTTCAACGCGCGCGAAGAGCTGAATGGCATGAAGAATACACCCTACCTTCACTTTGGAGATTCTACCAGCCTTCAATGATTTCTCACGGTTCATACTGGCATGACTGGGGTACCGAACAAGAAATTACCTGGAAGCGTAACTTCAAACTTTGGATGACCTTTGTGAATGAATATAAGAATCGAGGCGGACGCGTTACTACCGGTTCAGACTCAGGATTCATTTTTCAACTCTATGGGTTCGCTTACATCAGAGAGCTAGAGTTGCTTCGTGAGGCAGGGTTTCATCCGCTCGAAGTGATTCGTTCAGCCACCCTCAACGGGGCAGAGGCATTGGGTATTGCCGATCAAGTCGGAAGCGTAGAAGTTGGCAAACAAGCCGACTTTGTAATTGTCGAAGAAAATCCACTTAAAAACTTTAAGGTACTCTATGGTACCGGAGCCGTACGATTAACTGAAGACAATGAAGTAGTTCGTGCTGGTGGGGTAAAATACACCATTAGTAACGGAGTGATCTACGACGCAAAAGGGCTACTCGCGAAAGTTAGAGGTATGGTTCAAGAGGCCAAAGACAAAGAAGGCTTTGAAATCAAACAACCAGGAGTCAACTAAGCATGCAAATACTGGTTGTTCCAGATTCTTTTAAAGAGAGTCTTAGCGCTAGAGAAGTAGCACAGGCTATCTCGAACGGGATTCAATCTGTCAACTCTGAGGTTATCGTAAAGCAACTTCCGTTTTCAGACGGAGGTGAAGGTGCACTCGATCTTCTTCAAAATCTATTTGATGGAGATCTCGTAATCACAAGTACAATAGATGCTATGGGACGTTCAATAAAAGCTCCCTATTTTCGATTTGCTAATCGCAAAACCGCATGGATTGAACTTTCTCAAGCCTCAGGTCTGGCTCAAATTGAGCCCAAACAGCGAAACCCCATGATGGCGTCTACCTACGGCACTGGGCTACAAATCAGACACGCACTCGACGCAGGAGCCGAAGAAATTTATTTGGGCATCGGTGGTAGTGCAACCAATGATGGTGGAACAGGAATTCTATCTGCACTTGGAGGCCTATTCTCTGATGCCGAGGGAGAAATGCTCTTACCAGGAGGAGGATTTTTAACCGAACTCGATCACATCGACGTGGAGGCTATCCCTCAGTTTCAATTAAAAGTAGCTTGCGATGTAACTAATCCGCTGCTAGGCGTACAAGGTGCAACAGCAGTGTACGGACCACAAAAAGGAGTGACTCCTGAAATGCAGCCTCAATTAGAAGCAGGTCTAGCGAATTTCAGCAAGCACATTGAATTACTTACCCAAAAATCGGTTGCAGAGATACCCGGTGCAGGTGCTGCTGGAGGATGCGCCGCAGGACTTCACGGGTTACTCGGTGCCGAATTAATATCAGGATTTGAGCTTCTAGCTGAGCTTTCTAACTTAGAATCAGAAATTAAAGAGGCCGATTTAGTGATAACTGCCGAGGGTCGTGTTGACGGTCAAAGTATCGAAGGCAAACTTCCTGTCGGTGTTGCTAAACTCACCCAAAAGCACAACAAACCGTTAATCGTGCTTACAGGTAGTATGGGTGAGCATTTAGACCCGCTATATTCCCTTGGGATTAACTCTATTTTCAGCATTCAGAAAGGTCCATGTACCCTTGAAGAAAGCATAAACAATGCTTCTGCTCTTTTAACATCAACAGCAGAAAGGGTGTTTAGACTCTATCAAACCGCTAGAAAATCATGATTACTGCACTACTATCACTACTTGCAGCGTTAGCATTTATCATCTACGGAACCTCTAAGCTCAAATGGCCTGCCTTTTTGGTCTTGCTTCTAGCTAGCTTGTTTTTGGCCCTTACGACAGGAGTAAATCCGCAAGAAATTGGCCCGCTACTCAGTGAAGGGTTCAGCAAGACCGTGAAAAGTATAGGCCTACTCATCGTATTTGGTTCAATCATTGGTGTTGCGTTAGAGCATTCAGGAGCGACTAAAAAAATCGCCACAGCGATGCTTTCAAGGCTATCATTCTTACCCCTTCCCTATACAGTAGCAATGATTGGATATCTAGTCTCAATCCCAGTATTCTGCGACTCGGCGTTTGTGATCTTGTCCTCTTTAAATAAGCGCCTCTCACAGAAATCAGGCATCCCCCTTTTGGCACTTACCATAGCCCTTTCAACCGGCCTTTTCGCAACGCACGTTCTGATCCCCCCTACACCGGGTCCCCTCGCGGCAGCTGCAAACCTAGAATTAAATGATTTAGGACTATTGATTATAATGGGTGGGTCAGTAGCCTTTCTACTTATGCTGGTGGGAGCAGCCTTTGCCTATCGCGTTTCGAAACGAGTTTCTCTA
>PZPI01000101.1 GCA_003045935.1 Bacteroidota bacterium
AGGTAAATCACCCCCCATATCAGTAGATCCGAGTTTTGTTTTGGTTTGACTTTCAAAAACAGGCTCCATTACCTTTATGGCAATGGCAGAAATGATCGACTTTCTAATATCTGAGGCATCGTAATTTTTACCGTAAAAATCTCTTAAAGTTTTAACGATGGCCTCTCTAAATGCGGCTTGATGCGTACCTCCTTGGGTAGTATGCTGACCATTAACAAAAGAGTGTATTCTTCGTTATATTGGGTTTTAGAATGAGTAATGGCTACCTCAATGTCATCTCCTTTGAGGTGGATGATTGGATAAAGAAAATCCTCTGATGGATTTTGGTCTTCGAGCAAATCCTTTAGTCCATTTTCAGAATAGAACTTCTCTCCATTAAAAACTATGGTTAATCCCGGATTGAGATACACATAGTTTTTAAGCATCCGTTCAACATATTCATCACGGTATCTGAAATTCTTGAAAATATCTGCGTCAGGAACATATTCGGTTCGGGTACCCTTGCGTTGTTTCGAATCTGATTCATTGTCATTAGATAATACCCCTCTTTCAAACTCTGCATGACGCTCTTTATTGTCTCTAAAAGAACTCACCTTAAAAAAGGCAGAAAGTGCATTAACTGCTTTGGTACCTACTCCGTTAAGACCTACAGATTTTTTGAAAGCACGCGTATCATACTTTCCTCCGGTATTCATCTTTGAAACGACGTCTACGAGCTTTCCAAGAGGGATTCCTCTGCCGTAATCTCTAACAACAACTCTTTGGTCTTTGATAGCAATTTCGATGGTTTTACCAGCACCCATGACAAATTCATCGATACTGTTATCTAAAATTTCTTTTAGCAGAATGTAAATTCCATCATCTGCACTAGATCCGTCTCCTAACTTTCCGATGTACATACCCGGGCGCAACCGGATATGTTCTCTCCAGTCGAGCGATCGTATATTTTCTTCGGTATATTGGGTATTTGACATAGATCAATTAAGGGAAGTACAAGATAAGGGGATGACCTATCAATTAACGCCCTTGAGCCCTATAAGTAATTAACAAAAACTGAGGAAGTTTTACACATTAAAACGGAAGTGCATAACATCACCATCCTTAACAATATATTCTTTTCCTTCTACGCGAACTTTTCCGGCCTCTTTTACCTTTGATTCACTTTCGTAGTATTTATAGTCCTCGAAGGCGATCACCTCTGCGCGGATAAATCCTTTTTCAAAATCAGTATGAATGACTCCTGCAGCGACTGGTGCCGTACTTCCCACCTTAATGGTCCAGGCTCGCACTTCTTTCACCCCAGCGGTGAAGTAAGTTTCTAAATTCAAGAGTTTGAGGCACTGCGAATAAGTTTTGCAGAACCAGGTTCAGATAATCCCATGTCTTCTAAGAACATTTGTCGTTCTTCATAAGATTCTAATTCTGTTATATCAGCCTCAGTACCTACCGCTAAAACAATTACCTCTGCATTTTCTGATGCAACTGCTTCTTTAACACGTTCAACCATTGCATTACCTGTAGCTGCAGCCGATTCATCAACGTTACAGACATAAAGCACTGGCTTATCGGTAATTAACTGAAGTGAGCTAACAAAAATTTGCTGATCCTTATTATCGAAGACCAGGGTTCGGATAGAATTGCCTGATTCTAAACAGCTTTTCAATTGATCAAGAATTTCTTTCTCCTTTTGGGCTTCTTTATTCCCTGTTTTAGCAGCTCGACTTACTTTTTCTAAGCGTTTTTCAACGCTTTCTAAATCTTTAAGTTGTAATTCGATATCAATTGTTTCTTTATCTCTAATAGGATCAACACTACCATCAACATGAACAATATTAGGATCTTCGAAGCATCTCAGAACATGAATAATAGCGTCCGTTTCTCGAATGTTTCCTAGAAACTGATTTCCTAGTCCTTCCCCTTTAGAGGCTCCTTTGACAAGGCCAGCTATATCTACAATTTCAACCGTAGCAGGAACTACTCTTTCAGGGTCAACTAGCGACTCCAAAACCTCAAGACGCGGGTCTGGAACGTTTACAACCCCAACGTTAGGTTCGATGGTACAAAAGGGAAAATTCGCGCTTTGTGCCTTTGCATTAGATAGACAATTAAAAAGGGTCGATTTTCCCACGTTGGGCAAACCTACAATACCTGCTTTCATAAAATTAGGGGTTAGGGATATTAATCGGGGTGCATCAGTCTTTGCTTGGCAAGAAGCACCTCTTCAGTCTCTACAACATTGGAATCGGGAACACAACAATCAACAGGGCATACAGCAGCACATTGAGGCTCTTCATGAAAACCCATGCATTCGGTACACTTGTCTGGAACGATATAATAAAATTCATCACTTATCGCTTCCTGGGCTAAATCTGCATCAATAGTATCACCATTATTCAACGAAACTTTTCCAGTTAGCTTAGTTCCATCACTATACCTCCACGAATCTGCGCCTTCATAAATTGCAGTATTCGGACACTCCGGTTCACAAGCCCCACAATTAATGCATTCGTCAGTGATAATGATTGCCATGATATGATGTATTACTTTTGTGCAAAATTAGCTACACTCTAGATAGTAAACAAATGAAGGTTCTATCATTAAATCAAAGAATCCAAGTCTTAGCAGATCTCGGGGAGATTATAAAATTCGAATTGAATAACTCGCCTTATAATGAAGCTTTTGAAAACCTATTAAACAAGGTAAATCAGAGTAATCCATGGTTTACTATTGAGAGTACAATTCAAAGTTTATCTTCTTGGGCTACTCTTTTAGAAATTAACCACCTAAATCAATTTATAGGGGGTTATGACACTCAGCTTTTTGAGAAAAAGAACGATAAGGTCGTGCTGCTTATTCTAGCCGGAAATATACCGCTTGTTGGTATGCACGATGTTGTTTGTTCCTTTTTGTCTGGTGCAAAATCAGTGGTTAAGGTCTCTTCAAAAGACGCTCTTATGATGAAATACCTCATTGAGCAATTAGGAAAGATCCACCCAGTAGCTTTGGAATACTTTGAAATTAGTGAGGCAAAAGCTCAGGGATTCACCCATGTTATCGCTACAGGAAGTAATAATAGTGCTCGCTATTTTGATCATTACTTCTCTAAATTCCCAAATATTATTAGAAAAAACAGAAGCTCTCTTGCAATTTTAAAGCAAGAAACTACCGACAGTGAATTAGAAAATTTGGCGAGAGATGTTTTTCAATATTTCGGATTGGGGTGCCGAAACGTAACTCAACTTTGGGTGCCTCTCTCCTTTGACTTTGATCGTCTAAAAAATGCATTTAAAGCCTATGCAACGATCATCAATCATCATAAATATGCAAACAACTATGACTACCACAAAGCGATAGCGTTGATGAACGGAAACCCGTTTATCGACTTCGAATTTATTCTTCTTCAGAATAATCCTATGCTCAAGTCTCCATTAGGAGTTCTTCATTACAATTTTTATGAAAATCTAACTGAAGTGAACAGCTACATTCAAGAACATAGAGACCAAATACAATGCGTTGTCGCATCTGAAAGTTCTTTATTAAATGAGGTGAATTTTGGTCAAACACAGCAACCTCAATTATGGGATTTTGCAGACCAAATTGATACCTTGCAATTTTTATTGTCCTAACCAATGATCAAATCACACAACTTCGGTGCAGGTCCTTGTATTTTGCCGACCACAGTCTTTGAGGAGGCTGCAGAGGCCGTAAAAAATTTTAATGGATCAGGGCTTTCGATATTAGAAACAAGCCACCGATCTAAGGCCTTTGTTGATGTCATAGAAGAAGCTCGAGATCTCCTATTAAAGTTAATGGGGCTTTCAAGCAAAACTCATACAGCACTATTTATGCATGGGGGTGCATCCCTTCAATTTGCTATGGCTCCCTATAATTTTTTGGGTCAGAGTGCAGGCTACATAAATACCGGAGTATGGAGCAAAAAAGCGATCGCTGAAGCACAAAAGATCGGGGGGGTCACCTTACTTTTCGATGGAGAAACTGTTGACTACAAATCAGTTCCTAACAAAATGGGATTAGATTCTTTGCCAACAGAGGGTTACGATTATATTCATCTCACAAGTAATAATACGATTTACGGAACACAGTTTAAAGAATTTGGCACCCTAGGTAGCCCAACCATCATCGATATGAGCTCTGATATATTTTCAACGCGCAGAGACTATAGCGGGTTTGATTTAATCTATGCCGGAGCTCAAAAAAATATTGGACCTGCTGGTACGACAATCGTGGTGATCAAAAATCAATTTCTCGAGCAGATCGTAAGCAGAAACCAATTGTCAATGTTGGATTATAGAAAGCATATTGACGCCGATTCTATGTTCAACACTCCTACTGTTTTTTCGATTTATACTAGCCTTTTAAATCTTAAATGGCTTGAAGAGAAAACAATCTCAATCGTTTCAGAGAACAATTCAAAAAAGGCAGCATTGCTTTATGACACTCTTGACAAAAGTGTCCACTTCAAAGGTTTTGCTGATAAGGAGAGTCGATCAGAAATGAATGTTACTTTCACCATAGAGAATTCGGTTGTAGCAGAGGCCTTCGATCTAAAATGTAAGGAAGAAAATATCGTGGGAATTAAAGGTCACCGACTCGTTGGCGGATATAGAGCATCCATGTATAATGCTCTTTCTTTAGAAAGTGTCAAAGTATTAACCGATATCATAGAACATACGGATAATGCATAGAAAATCTTCTCTCATGAATCGACTCAAAGAAAAGTGGCAAATAACCTCCAATTCACAATTGGTAATCATTTTTATTGTATTTGCAATAACCGGCAGTACAGCCTCAAAAATAGCTGCACCTGTGGTTCATTTTTTTGGAATTTACTCAGAAACTAACCCCATCCTTTACTGGCCGCTACGAATCATCTTAATCTTTCCCTTATATCAAGTTCTGCTTGTATTATTCGGATGGATCTTCGGTCAATTCAAATTTTTCTGGGCCTTTGAAATGAAAATGCTCAAACGTTTGAAAATTTTGAAAGATTAACACAATTTATCACCAAAGTATTTTTCTATTTTTTCAATCTTTGGATTGATCACCCACTGACAATAAGGTTGCTCCAGGTGTGTA
>PZPI01000015.1 GCA_003045935.1 Bacteroidota bacterium
GTTCCTATGGCCGCTTACCATTCTTTTGAAGCATGGTCTGCCTCAGGAGTGCCAGCTTCAGAGTTCAGCATGGGTGTTTTATCAAAGAAAGTACCTGCTGAACCGCTATTGCTGCTTTTAGCCGGAGGAATCATGGTAGCTACTCTTTGGTTATCTCAGAAAGCAAAATCGGTAACCGAGACAGAGATCAACCTATCAAGGCAATCGGAAGGTTCTGAGCGATTTGAACCCAACTTATTATCTAAGCTTATCGTAAGAGGTGGAACCTCACTATCTTCTGCGATTGGGTACCTACTACCTCAATCTGCAAAAAATAGAATTGAAAACAGCTTTAAAGTTCCAATTCTGAATATTTCTTCAGACAAAGCCAAGGAGCTTCCTGCATTCGATTTAATCAGAGCTTCAATTAACTTAACCGTTGCAGGTATTTTAATTTCTATTGCAACTTCAATGAAATTACCCCTATCAACTACATACGTTACATTTATGGTTGCAATGGGTACTTCTCTAGCAGATAAAGCATGGGGAAGAGAATCGGCAGTTTATCGCGTAGCTGGTGTGATCAATGTTATCGGAGGATGGTTCTTTACAGCCTTCATCGCCTTTGTTTTTGCAGGAATCTTAACCTACCTGATTTATCTAGGAAAAGGAGTTTCAATCGTTATTTTACTTATGGTAACAGCAGCATTACTTATTAGAAACTACGTTAGCCACAAAAAGAAACAAGCAGAAAAATTAAACCCGAAGGTCCTACGAAAATCAGAGAGTAAAACCGTTCAAGGGATTATCAAGGAGAGTTCTGAGAATGTAGCTGATGTCATGTCTAGAGCTAATAAAATCAGTCATAACCTGATTGACGGTTTAGCCAAGCAAAAGATTGACAAGCTCAAAAAGGCTAAAAAACAAATCTCTAAACTTGAAACAGAGATTGAAGACCTTAGAAATCACTTGTTTTACTTCATCAAAAACCTAGATGAGAAAAGTGTTAACGGTAGTAATTTCTACATGATCGTTCTAGCTTGTTTAACAGACATTACGCAATCTCTAGATTACATCGCACGTAAATCATTCAAGCACGTTGAGAATCAACACAAGCCATTGACGTACAATCAGATTAAGGAGTTAAATGAGATTCAGGATTCACTGTCAATGTTAATTAATAACATTGAGAAGTGTTTCTCAGAGAAAGATTACAATGGACTAGCTCAAGAAATCGCGAAAAAAGAACAAATCAATTCTTTAATAACTGCTAAGATTGATAGTCAAATTGCGAGAACTAGATCAAACGAAACCTCTCCTAAGAATACTACGTTATTCTTTAATATTCTTCTAGAATCGAAAGATCTATTAAACTCAACCATCAAGGTTAGTGAAGAATATTACAAGAGTTCGAAATAAGAATCTCTTTCTAATCTTAAAACAAAAAGGCTCCTTAAAAGGAGCCTTTTTTGTGACACCATTTTTTAATTCGCACAACCACTGTAGTCGACTGGCCCTGCGGCGTGTGACCTAAAAAACTCGATGAGATAATCTGCTGTAGTAAGTTCATAAACATAACTAGGCTCATCGAAAAGCGAAGCAAAAACGTTGGTTAGATAGTCATTAATACTCAAGGTAACCACTGTGCTGTCGTTAAGTAAGTTTCCATCAGCATCTGCAATTTCAATTTCATCCCCTTGAAAAATCAAATTATAATGGGTTGAATAGCTGTAACTAGTCGGTATAGACTCTAGTACGTTCTCCATTTCATCAACCGTAAACTCGTATGTCTCAAACCCGTTACCAAAGGGGTCGATAGTATAAATATCAAAAGGCGTTACCTCGCCTTGATCAAGATTTGCGCGAACACCTCCTCTATTTTGAATTATAAAATCTGAACCTGAAACTTGTCTTAATGCATCGGTGTAGAAACAAGAGGTTTCATCTCTTGAGTGATCAATTGCAGAGCTCCCGATTACTTCATAAAATTCTGGCTTATTATTATATGCTTCAACAAGGTCTGAGATCTCTGCATTCTCAGCAATACTTAAGTTATCTAAGTTGATAAGTTGCCATGAAAAGTCAGTACTTCCATCCTCGTAGAGTTTGATAGTGGTTTTACCTACGGTTTCTAAATGGGCGCCTGACATTACCATAAAATCTTCTCCGACAGCGATACCGTATTCTTTGTTGGTGTGCCCTCCGATCACTAAGTCAATAAACGGATTTGCTTTTAGTAATGCCTCATCACTTACTTCGCCTTGATGAGTTAAAGCAACAAGTAAATCGGCTCCAGTTTCGTTCTTGAGGTTAGCGAACTTGCCGAATCCTGCGTTTCCATTTAAAAAGGTTAAGCCTTCTATTTTTCTGGGGTGTGTCAGCGGGTAACCACCGGGGCTACTTGTCTCAACAACACCCACAAAGACGATTTTAACACCTCCCTTTTCAATAAGGATGTATTCAGGAACCTCTGCTAGGGCACCTGAACCTCCATCTACATTATAGCATACAAAGTCAAAGCTCGCTTGATTGATTCTTGCAGCCAAAGCCTCTTGCCCATAATCAAACTCATGGTTACCGATGACATTTACATCTAGGCCTGTCTTAGAAAGTAAATCGATTAGAGGAAAGCCTTTATCTGGGTGAAAATCAACGATAGGGTTCCCTGAAAATAGATCTCCTGCACTCACAAAGAAAACTTGATCGTTTTTCTCTCGCTCTTGGTCAAGTAGCGTTTTCAGCTTAGGGAAATTGTAAATGCGTCCATGAACATCATTCACTGAAAAAATAACGACCTCGGTAAATGATTTGGGTTGGGTTGGCTCATTAGTGCTTATCGGGTCTGTCCCCGAAGAACAGGCCGTAAGAATTGATACAATCACCGAAAAGAGGAGGGTTGTCATAAATGTTTGATGTGATTTCATTCTAACTATGATTCATTAAATTTACAACTCGATGTAATAGCTATGAAAAACAAATGGTTACTAATTGTTCTTGGAGCTTTTCTACTGAGTTGTAGCTCAGCAAAGATAATTCCGTTTAGTTCGGTGAAAACACCTAAAAGTCCAGATTATTCAAAAAACGAAAGTTGGGCGGTACTTCCCGGGCAATACCCAGAGGCATTATCTGAGCTCGCTAAGCCTTCAACTACCAAAGAGGTTGATGTGTTCTTTATCTATCCGACCTTATTTAGCGACAAAAAAGACCCCGCTTGGAATGCAGATATTTATCGGCCAGATATCAGAGAAGAAGTGATCGCGCTTAGTGTGACCAACCAGGCTTCGGCATTCGCAGATGCGGGTAATTTATATGTACCCTTTTACAGACAGGCACACTATAAAGTGTTTGATAATAAATTAAGACCCATTGCGGGGGATACTTGGACCATAGCCTACGAAGATGTGAAAGCCGCCTTTGAGTATTATTTAAAAAACTACAATGATGGCAAAGGCATCATCATCGCGGGACACTCCCAGGGGAGTATGCATGGTAGTAAACTAGTAAAGGATTTCTTCGACGGCACTGACCTTCAAAGTCAGCTCGTTGCAGCTTACCTACCAGGCGCTGGAATCGAACCTTTGTATTTTAGTTCATTAAAGCCACTTGAAACACCAGAAGCGATTGGGGGCTATGTGAGTTGGAACACCTATAAGTCAGGTAAATTACCGAAGAGCTACAAAAGCTACTACAAAGGGCGAGTTACCTCAAACCCTATCACTTGGAATGGTCTAGAAACGACCACCTTCGAAAATCATAAAGGGCTGTTATACTACGATAAAGAAATCTATCCCGAGAGTATAACCATTGAATTAATTGACGGTATGATTTGGGCATCGCTGCCTAAAGTTCCGAAGCGCTTTTTCATGAGTTTTATTAAAAACTACCACGCTTTTGACATTAACCTTTTCTGGAAGGATGTTTCAGAAAATGCTGTGTTAAGAAGAGACCAGTGGCTCGCTAGAAACGCTTCCCGATACTCAAATTAATACGTGGATAGGCCTCATTGTCAGTTTGAGTTAAGTAACGGCCAAAGCCTAGGCCAAGCTCAAAAGTAAAGTTGCTTTGATTCACCCATTTTTTACCGAGCATCATTCCTAAAGCAAAAGCAGCCTCTGGTGATGGTTCATTATAGTATCCGCAAGGAGCAATAGACAGACCTTGGGAGTCTGCACTAGCCTGAATGCTTTGCGTTAGATAATCACACTCTACATAATTGTAGTCGTAATATCCATTATCCGTTACCACAAAGGCAGTAAATACCTCAACAAAAACACTTTTTCGTAGCACTAATAAATCATCATTAAAATACATTCGAAACGATGGTGCAAACTCAAACTTTTCATTATAATCATCGTTTAAGGCAACCATAGTAGTCACTCCCAAAGAGGTCTGCGGGGTTAAAAATCGCTCGTAACTCGCATTGAGAGTTCCTCTAGACAACATGTCTAAGAGATTTAATCGCAATTCATTTTGATCAAATTCTTGGGCTTGAACAGAGGTAAAGGCACCTAGCAGAACAAGGATAAAGACAATTCGTTTCATAGCTTGCAATGTACTAATTTTATAAGGATGAAATTCTATGCAATACTCCTTGCTTTATTACCGCTTATGCAGTGCGATAGCATTGACCCGCTACTCGATGAGCCTTCATGTAAAGAAGGGCCTGTCTATTTAGGCAAGTTAGCAGTGCAAGGAATCTGCATGAATTATGTGATAACCGTTCAGGGCGAAGTGCCAGAGGAGTGGTATGAGCAAGGTTTCATCGCTAAGACTTGGTTTGACCCCTTAGAAGAAATCACCTATAACAACGCTTTTAGATTAGGTTCAATTTGCGATTTCCCGAATGAGATCGAAGAAGGAGATCAATTCTACTTTACACTTTCTAAGGAAGAACAATTATGCGCTCAATGCCTAGCCTACTCACCTACTCCTTCTGAGTCTCTTTCAATCAAAGTCTGCACCAACTGATGAAATCAGCAAATGACATAAAGGTATTCAAAGCTCGAACAGACGCTCTTTTTAACGGGCTTATGATTTTTTCCATAGCCGTTTGTGTGCTCCCAATATGGCCTTTGCTTCGTTCAGGGATTTCGGGCATAGAAGAACTCATCACGTTTGTAATTCTGGCTGCAACTACCTTAATGATGATTTCATTTTACACCCACACTTACTATCGAATCGATGGAGATGAGCTGCGATGGCGATCAAGTATTTTATTCGGAAAGTTTTCTGTTTCAAGTATTCTTAAAGTAGTCGTGAACCAAACGCTTTGGGTCGGTATAAAACCTGCAACGGCAAGAAACGGCGTGATTATTTATTACAACAAATATGATGAAATCTATTTTAGCCCAGCAGACAATGAAGCTTTTGTAGCAGCTCTTCTTGAGATTAATCCTGAAATTGAAGTGGTTCGAAAATGAAGTTAGAATTAATTAAAGCGATCTCTAGGCACGTCGAATTGAGCGCTGAAGAGCAGCGAAAGGTGATTCACGCCTTTTCTAGCCTAAAATTAAAGCGCAAAGATCTTTGGTTAAAAGAGGGTGGGCAGGCTCGATCGCTAGCATTTGTGGTAAGTGGATGCCTCTATTCTTATTCACTTGACAATAAAGATCAGATTAATCCTCTTCAATTTGCAAGACCACACGGATGGATCACTGATCTTTACGCCTATTTATCTGATGCTCCCTCAACTCTTTCGGTAGAAGCGTTGACCTCAAGTGAGATTCTCAGCATTTCAAGAAGTGAACAGTTAAAACTCTTCGAGGCTGTTCCTAAACTCGAACGTTACTTTAGAATCATCACCGAAAATGCCTTGGTAAGTAGTCGAAAACGTAATCTGGATTTACTAAATCTAAGTGCCAAGGAGCGGTATGAACAATTCATCACCAAGTACCCAGGACTACTACAAGAAGTTCCACTCAAATTAATTGCCAAGTATATAGGAATCACTCCTGAGTTCTTATCAAAATTGAGAAGAGAACATTAAAAAAGAGTCGTGAGACCGGATCTCGAACAATCCCTTAGCCTCTAAGACTCTTACATCACAAATATAATTTGGTTAGAAGCCTTTAAAGAGAAGTTAAGGTTAAACTTAGGTAAGTAATATCTTATTTATCTTTAAGGAAAACCTTCTATAATGAACAAATCAAAATTTGCGATAGGACTCCCCATGGGAATAGCCATTGGGGTCGCGATTGGGGTAAGTCAAGACAATATTGCACTTGGTATAGGTGTCGGCGTGAGTATCGGCGTCGCAATGTCGGTTGCGCTTTCTTCGAGGGAAAAATGAATCGCTACCTTATTTTATTCTTCGCCTTCGTAATAGGCACAACCCCTCTCTGTGCTCAAGAGAATCAAGATACTATCGCCTTAAAAGAGGTCAAGGTTAGGGGCAAACGTAAGAGAAAGCAAACTAAACCTCGTATTGAACTGAATGAATACAAAGTAGATGTCAACGCTCCGAGCCTTATTCAAGCCCTTCGAGCTCATTTAGGAACAGCGAAGATTCGGGATAATCGGGTGATTGTCTTAAACGACAGAATGTATGCTCCAACCTCTGGTAATCCTTATGCCCTCTGGGTTATTGATGGTATCATTTACGGCGAACAGGCTCCGCCGGGGCTCGATCTCAACAGCATACGATCAGTCAAGATTTTGAAATCTCTTTTAGAAACCTCAGCGTACGGATTTAGGGGCTCTAGTGGTGTCATCGAAATAACAACAGACACTGCAATCAGAGAGTAAAACTTTCCCGTTTCATAACCTCCTTACCGTCTTCGGACCAGTTGCTTTTGCCTAACTTTACATAATAAATTATGCTATGAAAGACTTCTGGAACGATCGCTACGGACGTGCCGAATATGCCTACGGAAAAGACCCTAATGTTTTTTTCAAAGAACAATTAGACCTGTTACCTCCTGGTAAAATTTTACTTTCCGCAGAAGGCGAAGGTCGAAACGCTGTTTACGCAGCTGAAAAAGGATGGCAAGCATCAGCCTATGACTGGTCTGAAAATGCCTGTAGAAAAGCGATACAATTGGCTGAGGAAAAAAAGGTTAGCATTGATTATCAAATATGCTCATTAACCGATCTTAGTTTCGAGCCTGAGAGTTTTGATGCCATAGCCCTGATTTATGTTCATTTTCCAAACGCTATTCGTTCAATGAATTTCGAGCGACTTACCAGTTACCTCAAACCAGGAGGATCGATCATTCTAGAAGGTTTTAGTCCGAACCATTTAAAATATCAGGCTGAACAACCTTCAGTTGGAGGTCCAAAATCAGACGATTTTCTATACAGTGTTGAAGATATGAAGTTGCATTTTAACGGATACCGATTTAAAACTCTAAAACAACAAGTCATTACTCTTGAAGAAGGTGAATGCCATGTTGGTAAAACTGAGGTGGTTCGAATGCATGCTGTAAAATCATAAGTTCTTAATTTTGCACTCTAAAATTGCTATGATATGAGTTCGAGAATAGAAGCCTTAGAGAATAAATTAGCTCCGCTAAGAGCCTCGTTAAAAAGCCATCCATTATACAGGTGTCTACAAAGCATTGATGATGTGAAACTCTTTAGTGAATTTCACGTCTATGCCGTTTTCGATTTCATGTCTTTGCTTAAAGCCTTACAACTTCAATTTACCTGTGTAAGCTTACCTTGGTTACCTACTGGTAGCGGAGAAGTAGCAAGATTTATCAATGAAATTGTACATGGAGAAGAGAGTGATATTAACGAGGTCGGCGAACCGATGAGTCACTTCGAAATGTATCTCGATGCGATGAAACAATTAGGCGCCTCGACAAAAGGAATTGATACGTTCATCACAGCTCTTCGAAGTAATAAAAACATTCAAGAAGCCTTAGAAATCGCTGATGCCCCAAAAGCCGCACAAGACTTCGTGAATTATACCTTTAGCATTGTAGCGACTAAAGAAGCTCATAAGATTGCCGCTTCTTTCACCTTCGGTCGAGAAGATGTTATTCCTGATATGTTCATCGCAATCTTAGAAAAGGCGAAGACAAGTGGTCAAGATTACGATAAATTCAGATACTATCTCGATCGTCACATTGAATTAGACGGGGACGAACACGGCCCAATTGCACTCAAAATGATTGAGACGCTTTGTGGAGAAAACGACTCCCTTTGGAAAGAGGCAGAAGCAGTTGCAATAAAGTCTTTAGAGGTTCGTATCACGCTTTGGGATGGAATCTATGAAGCCATCAAGCAACCTCAGCTCACCTAAAGTTATGGAGCAGGCGCTAAACGTTTTAGGAACTCCTTTGGTAGCCTGTTGTTTCGACCCATTAACGGGCTATTTTAGAGACGGATACTGTCACACCGGCAGACAAGACCACGGCACTCATACTGTATGCGCAGAGGTGACCGAAGAATTCTTATCTTTCAGTCTATCGAAAGGAAACGATCTGATCACACCCAACCCCTATTATCTCTTTCCCGGTCTCAAGCCTGGTGATTTTTGGTGTTTATGTGTTTGGCGTTGGTATGAGGCATACGAGGCGGGGGTTGCCCCAAAAATCAAACTCGAAGCCAGCCATCAAAAAACCCTATCATTCGTTTCAATCGATGTATTGAAAGAATTTGCCCTATGAATCGCCTATTTACGCTCCTCCTTCTCATCGCCCTAACTTCATGTCAGGCAGAAGCGGATCGTATAATTAAATCTTCTATTGAATATCACGGGTTTAACAACTTCTATAAAGAACCCGTTGAATTCAAGTTTAGAGAGTATACCTACCTCATCGACCGAACTCAATCTCCCTATCTCTATACCAAAAAAATTCAACTCACAGACTCTATTACCGGACAATCGATCATTCAGATCGATAGTCTTTGGAATTCTACAAAATTTAAACGTAGCGTCAATGGTAAACCCATGAGTCTGAATAAAGAGGATGAGGCACGTTTCATGAACTCTCTGAATTCAGTTGCCTATTTCTATCAACTCCCGCTACCCCTATTAGACGATGCTGCAGTAATAACACTTCTAGAAAATACCGTAATTGAAGAAAAAGAATATCAAACGCTAAAGGTGTCCTTCTCAGAGGAGAATGGTGGCGCCGATCATGAGGATACCTATCGTTACTATTTTGATACCTCAACCTATACACTTTCTTACCTGTCTTATAATTTTCATATTAATGACGGAGGGGTTCGCTTTAGAAAAGCCTACCAAAGACCTCAAGGGAATTTTATATTTCTCGATTACGACAACTATAAAGCTCCCAAAGGAACGCCGTTAGACAGCTTACCATTGCTATTTGAAGAAGGTAAATTGGAGTTTCTATCTAAAATTGTTTCAGAGTGAAGGGACTAATTCTATTCTTTTTTCTGTTTCTTCTGAACTTTTCATTTAGTCAGAATGGTATTTATGATCAATACTACTCCCTTGAACATCCTTATGAAAAAAAGAATAACCTAGATTCCCTAAAAACGATTTTTGATAATCACCTTTCAAAAGCGGTAGAGTTAAACGATACTATTGAACAGCTAAAAGTTTTAAGGTGGAAGTACTGGTATTTGTCACATGAAATTGATCAAGGAAAAATTTTAAATCAATTAAACACAATTTCTAAGGCTTTAAACAATAAGCGAGAAGTTGCCGCAAACTACTACACAATAGGCTCTAAAGAATATTACAAAGGGGATTATCTGAACGCTTTAACTCTATTCGAAAAGTCTTTAGACGCTGCGATAGCGGCTAATTGGAATAATGGAATGATTGATAATATTTTGGCAATCACAGGGATTTATAGAGAAACTAACAGTCAGCAGGATATTAACCCGTTCCTTGAAAACACTCTTTCAGATCTGAACAAATATTACCCAGATGAAAGAAATACAAACAAGTATTGGATTTACCTAGAAATTGCAAAAAATTACCTAGACGAAAATAATCTATCACTAGCAGGTTATTATAAATCACTAGCAATATCTGGAATGAAACTAGACAAGACTCTTTTCAATGATCATATCATTGTAGGTTCATTGATTGATCTTAAAGAGGGTAATTTTTCGAAAAGTAGAGATTCACTTGTTCTAAACCTATCAGTTTTTCATCAAAGCAAATTGCCAACTGTTTATTATACCATCGCTGTAGCATTAAAAAAATTAGATCAACCCCAGCATAGTTATAGATATTTAATAAAAACAGATTCCATACTCCAAATACTCAATTATCCTCCATTTACAAATGGAAGGTCTCTTTATGAAGAATTAGTCGGTCTCACAAAGGAGAGTTCTACAAAAAATGAATTTATTGGGAAGTTGTATCATTATAATCAATCTGAAAGAAAAAAGGATGGTTTAGATATTACTCATCGCGAGATTTCAAGACTCGATGTTTCTATTGCTATACTCATCGTATCTCTGGTAGTATTTACGATCTATTTTTTTGTAAATAGGGATAGAACAAAAAAAGATCGAGTTAAGAACAAAGAAACTCTAGAACCCAATATCAGCTGGGAAAAGTCTGAGATTTTTGAAAAACTACATATAGCCATTCAGCAATGGACCTCTAAAAAAAGATTTCTGAATAATACCATCTCACTTGCTTCTTTAGCCACAGAATTAAATACAAATACAGCTTATCTATCACATATATTTAATAAAAAGATGGGGGTCTCTTTTTCAGAATATATCTCGAGATGCAGAGTTGAATATCTTATTTCTGAGGTGAGAGAAACCCCTGAATTAATCTCTAATAAATCATCTATTCAACTAGCTGAAATGGCGGGCTTTATGTCAATCGATGCTTACACTTCTGCGTTTAAAAGACATGTAGGGAAAACACCTAGACAATATTTCATAGAAATCGTCTAACCCTCAAAATTTGGGATAACTTTGCAATACCTAATCAGTGTATTACAATGGATATTCAATTTAACAGCAAAGAAATTTTAACGGCATCAATGATCCTCTTTGCCGTGATTGACATCCTTGGCTCTGTACCCATAATTATTTCATTGAGAAAGAAAGTGGGTCATATTCAGTCAGAGAAAGCATCTGTTGTAGCTGGGATTATTATGATTGCATTTCTCTTTATTGGAGAGAAGATTCTGAGTCTTATCGGTATCGATGTAAATTCATTCGCTGTAGCAGGAGCATTTGTCCTTTTCTTCTTGGCTTTAGAAATGATTCTAGGCATTAGCATATTCGGAGAGGATGCGCCAGAAACTGCCTCGGTGGTACCGATTGCATTTCCGCTAATTGCCGGAGCAGGTACGATGACTTCAATTTTATCGCTGCGCGCAGAATATGAGGTTCAAAATATCATTGTAGCTATCATTTTGAACCTCATTGTAGTTTATGTGGTCCTTAAATCTTCGAAAAGTATTGAAAAGGTTCTTGGAAACAACGGTCTTACAGTAATTCGAAAGGTTTTCGGCATCATACTACTTGCCATAGCTGTGAAACTATTTGCCGCAAATGCCCCTCAACTTTTTTAAATAGATTACTATGAACAAGATTATCTCTTATATCATCCTAATCATTGCTGTCGGATTAGCTGCATTCAATACCTATCACATCGATTTTAATAACATGTGGGCAGATGATTCTAGAACTGCTATTTACGGAGTGTTAGTCTCGTTGATCGTAGTACTAATTGTGCTTATTAATCTTCAATCTCTAAAAGTAAAAGAGAAGCTGAAATAGGATTTCAAAAGACCCTATTCACTAAACATTGTTATTCTGCATCTAGTTGCAGGACCTCAACTCCGGCCTTTTGAAGAAAATCTAATCCGGTGGTGTCTTTATAAGCCTTGTCATAGACAAGCCTCTTGATACCTGCTTGATAAACTAGCTTGCTACATTCGCGACACGGAGAAAGGGTTAGGTACAGGGTCGCTCCTTTACAAGATTGGGTTGAGCCTGCGACCTTTAAAATAGCGTTAGCTTCAGCATGAAGTACATACCATTTAGTATAGTTTTCTTCGTCTTCACAGGGGTTTTCGAAACCGGTAGGAGTGCCGTTATATCCGTCTGAAATAATCATTCGATCCTTTACAATAAGTGCGCCTACTTTCTTGCGGGTACAGTGAGATAGTTCACTCCAGCGTTTAGCCATTGCGAGATAGGCAAGGTCGTATTTCTGTTGTTTTTTTGCTTCCATTAGAATGGCCAGTTCCCCACGGCTATTTTTATTGACAGAATTAATACTAAGACTGAAAGAATGCGTAAGATAAGAGGCTTTCGATCACTAGCCAAGACCGCAATCAAAAGTGTAAATAGCAAGGTCGAAGTAATTACAATAATTTGAGCCAGCTCAATACCCAGGGTAAAGCCTGTAAGTGCAGTGAGCTTACTCGCTTCTCCACTCATGATCATTCTGAAATAATTAGAGAATCCGAACCCGTGTATCAATCCAAAAAATACGGTAGCCGCAAGTTGAACACTATAAGATCCTTTTGAAGAACCACTAGTAATCAAATTATGAATGGCGGTAAGCGCAATGGTAACAGGTATCAGAAATTCAATGATTCCCGGGTCCACACTCATTACATTAAAAGCGGCTAATGCAAGTGAAAGGCAATGAGCCAATGTAAAAGCCGTTGCCAGCACTAATAGTTTAGAAAAAGATTTAAATAAATAAGGCAGCGCAAGGGCAAACATAAAGAGTACGTGGTCATATCCATTTGGATCAAGCACATGATTGATTCCCAATTCAAAGTAAAAAAACAGTGTCTCCATTATTTAATTCCTCGTTCTTTTTGAAGGGTATCGTAGGCTTTTTGAATCTGCTTAAACTTCTCCTCTGCTCCTGCTTTGAGAGCAGGGTCGTCGGTAACTACCTTATCAGGATGATAGGTTTTAGCTAAGCTACGATAAGCCTTTTTTATTTCATCATTGGTAGCAGAGGGTTCAATCCCAAGCACCTTGTAGGCCTGATCAGAACTATCTTCGAAAAGGGCTCTTAGACGTTCCCATTGCTGAACACCTAGATAACGAGCAATTTCGGCTAGCTTATCAATCTCTGATTGACTAATACTGCCGTCAGACTTAGCAAGGTCTATTAAGAAGTATAAGATCTGTTCTCGAGTCGCATAAGAAGTATATGAACGAAATTTAGAGGCAATTTTTGCCACATTTATCTCACTCTGATTAATCTGAAACTTGAAACTTCTGAAAACCTCATTAGCGCGCTGTACGCCATAGTTTCGAATAAAAAACTGACGAACATAATCAAGCTCAGCCTGATCTACTTTGCCATCAGCCTTGATGATTGCGGTGGCCAGTGAAATGAGGTTGATGCCAAAGTCAAAATCAATGGATCTCGAATTACTAAAGGTTTTAACGGTAACGTTTGACTGAAACATTCTACCGATAAAATAGCCGAGAATAGCCCCAGGAAAACGCAGTATAAAATAGCCTATAAAGGCTCCGATAATAGGTGCTATTGAGCGCATAGGCGCAAAGATACACTTTTGAAAAACCCTATCTTTGTAGTCTAATTAAGCTTAATAAAATTTTTAGATATGATGTATCCCGAAGATCTTGTTTTACCCATGAAGCACGACCTAACCGTTGCTGGGTTTGAAGAGGTAGTAACCGCTGAAGCTGTTGAAACCGCACTTAATGCTGAAGGCACTACCCTAATTGTTATTAACTCAGTATGTGGTTGTGCTGCTGCTAACGCTCGACCTGCTGCAAAAATGAGTTTAGCTCACCCTCATACTCCTGATCGTATTGTGACTGCTTTTGCAGGTTTCGATATCGAAGCCGTAAATAAAGCTCGTGAAATGATGGTGCCTTTTCCTCCTTCTTCGCCATGCATGGCCCTTTTTAAAGATGGAGAGTTAGTACATATGATTGAGCGCCATCACATTGAAGGACGTCCGGCACAAATGATTGCTGACAATCTAAAAGGTGCTTACGATGAATTCTGCGCATAATCCATAATCACTTATTGTGACTTAAAAACCACTCCGCCACTGGAGTGGTTTTTTTATAGATTTACACTCATGAGAACACTGCTTAGCTACTTGCTATCTCCGATATTCTATTTAGCCTTTGGGCTTATTTTAGTCCTCTTTGATCCTTTACAAAGAATTACCCTGAAGCTTTTGGGGCATCGAGCGCATGATGCTATCATTTCAATTATTACGATGAGCCTCACCAACTCCACTCGAATTTTAGGAGCTACCTATAAAGTCAAGGGAAGAGAGTTGTTACCCGATGATCGCCCTCTAATATTTACAGCCAATCATCAAAGCATGTACGATATTCCTCCGATCTTTTGGTTCTTCAGAAAGTATCACCCAAAATTTGTGGTGAAGCAGGAATTAGCCCGAGGTATACCAACCATTTCTTACAACATCAGAAATGGCGGATCTGTAACTATCGATCGAAAAAATTCTAAACAAGCGATTCCACAGATTCAAAAATTAGGTCAATTCATCAACAAAAAGAAGTTTGCTGCTGTCATTTACCCAGAAGGTACAAGAAGTAGAAGTGGGGCGATGAAGCCTTTTAAAACTGCTGGGGTTTCTGCATTACTAGATGCTGCCCCAGACGCAGTTTTAGTGCCTTTAACCATAAATAGAGCTTATCAGTTTACAAGGAAAGGGCTTTTCCCATTACAGGTTGGAGTTCGCATGGAGTACATCGTTCACGAGCCCATCGAAAATACCGGAGACAAAAGCGCTATTATAGCACAAGCAGAAGCTGCTGTTCGCTCAGCGCTAAAAGAATAAAAAACGCCCCAAAGGACGTTTTTTATTAAAGATTCGCTCGGCGCCAACCTTCTCGGTAAGGCTTAGTAACAAACTGATTAGCCTCTTCCAAATTGGTGATGCGCATGCCTTCACCATTCCAGTAGAGCTTACGACGTCCAAAGTAGTCATAACGACCATTTTCATTCTGACGACGCATTTGATGCGCTCGAATAGCAATATTACCCATAAGTACCGTTTCAGTGAATGGCCCTGCATAATCGAATGACGAGGTAAGTGCCTTGTGCTGATCAGAACCGTATCCAGCTTTAACTGCTTCTGTCCAAGAAGAGTTATGGATTAAATCTAGATTGCCTTGAGCATCTGTATCAAAGTGTTCTACTTCTCTGCCTTCGATGAATAGTTTCGGATGATTACCGTAGGTGTCTACGGTAATGATTCCCTTACTACCAATCATCATAACTCCGCTCGAATCTGGAACGAAATTATTTTCTACTAGCAGGTCTGGAAGAGCAGGCTGAATTCCTCCATCTGTCCATTCAAAAACAACTCCGCCAGGGAAATCAATAGTAACTCGGGTAGAGATTGGGCAAGCTTCAGGAGTGTAATCTGGAGTCCACATTCTAGAATAGACATCAGCTACACTAGCTTGAACCGCTACAGGATAACCTAGTCCTAGCGCTTTATAAGGTGCATCAAAAAGGTGACAACCCATATCCCCTAGTGCACCTGTACCATACTCCCAAAAACCTCTCCAGTTAAATGGGTGAAGATTCGGCGTATAGGGACGTTTACTCGCTGGGCCTAACCAAAGATCCCAAGCTACGTCTTCAGGAAGTGCTTGTTCATCGGCCTCTGGCATTGAAATACCTTGTGGCCATACCGGGCGATTCGTCCAAACATTTACGTGTTTTACCTCACCTACAATTCCTGAGTCAATCCATTCTTTTACTTTCACAACCCCTTGGTTAGAACCCCCTTGGTTACCCATTTGAGTTACAACACGTTGTTCTCTAGCAGTTTCTGTAAGTAATCTTGCCTCAGCAATCGTATGAGTTAACGGTTTTTGAACATACACTGCCTTACCCTGCATCATGGCATCATAAGTCATCACCGCATGAGTATGATCAGGGGTACTAATCGTAACCGCGTCAATTCGTTCTTTATCTAAAAGCACTCGGTAGTCATGATAGAACTTTGCCTTAGGGTGATCAGCCATGGCACGAGCGGCCTGCTTAGGCTCGATGTCGCAAAGTGCGACAATACGGTTAGCTCCACTGTTGTAGGCGTTAGTCAGGTCGCCATAACCTTTTCCTCCGGCTCCAAAGGCGGCAATTCTCAATTGATCACTTGGGGCAATGAACCCCGGCCCTCCTAAAACGTTTCTTGGAACAATAAAGAAACCTGCGCCGGCAGCAGCAGATTTCTTTAAGAAATCACGTCTTGAATTCTTAGCATTTGACATAGATAAGTGCAATAGTTTAGTTAAGTGTCCTTGAAAGTAGTAAAAAATGGAGCAAATCCGAAGATTTTAACTTAACGCCTCAAAACTAATTGTGAACTGAGTTCCTTCGCCTAATACCGATTGACAATCAATAGTACCTTGATTTTGTTCAACACTTGCACGTACAATTGCTAGTCCGAGACCCATCCCGCTTGTCTTTGTAGTAAATCTAGGCTCAAAAATTCGGTGCTGTACCTCATCGCTCATTCCCACCCCGTTATCAATGACGCTGAGAACAAACTTCTGTTCGTCACGTTGTACTCGAATGATTACTTCTGGGTTTTCGGCTTCTTTACAAGCCTCAATGGCATTCTTAACTAGATTGTTTACAATCTGCGTTAGCTGAGAACCATCAACGTAAAGTAAAATTTCTGATTCGCCAGATTCGAAGTGAATAAAGCTTTCGGTGAATACCTGTACCGCTCCTTGAACTACTGAAACCCCGTTAATTTGATCTCTTTTGAGCTCAGGCATCTGTGCAAAATCAGAAAAGGCGGTGGCAATTCTATTTAAGGTAGCGATTTGCTGCAGCATGGCCTTCGAGAATTCCTTAAGTTGAGACTTGGCATCCTTAGCTTTTGGATCAAAACTCATTTCAAACTGTTGAACCTGCAGCTGCATCGGAGTAAGCGGGTTCTTAATTTCGTGTGCTACTTGACGAGCCATTTCTTTCCATGCCTTGTCCCGCTCTGATCGAGCTAGCTTTTGAGCACTGTCATAAAGTTCGTCGATCATCCGGTTGTAGGCTTCAATTAACGAGTCTAGTTCAGTACTTCTTGTCTTGAGTTCTATTTTTTCTGTATATCCCAAACCTGTTTCGGCCAAATGATGGGCAACTTCCTTCATCGGGTTGGTGATATACCTGGCAATAAAGTATCCGACCACAAGTGCCACGGCAAGAATAAGTGCATATACAATTCCTATGCGCTCTAAGAACTCCTTAAGTTCATAATCATTAAAGGTATTATCCTCAAAATAAGGCAGGTGAACAATGGCTAGAGGTACATTCTCAGTTTTTAAGAAAAAGAATGACGAGAGCACTGATCGACCCTCGTTGACCTCTTCGACGACGAAGCGTTCGTTGTCCATAACTCGCTCAAGCAAGGGGCGAAAGAGTTTTTTAGGAACATCTCTTCTCGATGACTTGATTAAGTCTCCTTCGATAGAATAAAGGGTGAAATCTACTCCTTGTATCTCTGAAATTTGGCCAACTGCTTCGTTGAAAATTCGAGACATATTCTCGTCGCTCAGCTTTAGGTAAGTACCAGAAACTACATTTTCAAGGCTCTTTAAAACCTGTTCTTCTTTACGCTCTAAACGATTTCTGTGATAGTCTGCGGATTGTTCTCGATATTGGTATGAAGAGACTACGCCCGTAAAGACAAGCGCTAAGACTACGATGAGAATCATCGCGGCAAAAACTCGAAGCTGTAGACTCTTTAGGTTTTTCACGCCTCGGGATTTTTATCTCTAATGCGCTTATAGATTTTAATCCCCATCATTAGCATTCCCCCCAGTGCAAAGAACCCGACGGTTGCGAAGATCCAATTAAGCGCACTTTTTAGAATGACTAAGAACACCACGGCAAACAGAATGAGAGTAGAACCTTCATTAAACAGCCGCATAAATTTCGATGAATACCTAAAGTAGTCACGCTGTAACTCCTTATAAATCTGATGGGTTTTCAGGTGGTAGACAAAAAGCAATAGAACAAAAGAGAGTTTTACATGCATCCAACCTTGTGACAACCATTCGGGCATCAGCACTAAGAGGCCAATGGCAAATAAAGTGCAGAGTATTGCAGAAGGCCAAGTGATGATCAACCAAAGTCGCTTACTCATCAGCTTGAACTGCCCAGACAGAATCGACCGGGCGGGTTCTTCGCTCTCTTGTGCTTCAATATGATAGATAAACAACCTAGGCATGTAGAACAATCCTGCAAACCAGGTGACTACAAATATGAGGTGTAACGCCTTGATATAATTGTATGCTTCCAAGTGGCAAAGGTCGTTAATTCTACCTTAGTCTTTTAGCCGTAAAAAAGGTAGCTGCTTTTGGTTGAACGTCTCATTAAAAGCGTCAATTTCCTTCTCAATTAGCGCGTCGAATTGAGCCAACTGTTCCTCAATCTTAGTCGTAAGTTCTTCCTTGACCGCACGGTCTTGAACCGTTGGGCCAAAGTCGTCTAGCGACACCAATGAATTAAGGTGAGCCAATTTATTTGTAAGTCTAATCGGAAAGTTAAGTGGATCTTGACCACTTCTATTCTGCGTTTGATAAAGTGCTTTCTCAACCTCAGAGAATTGTCCTTTTAATTCCTTAGCCTTTTCCACTAGATCTTTCACCGAATCGTCTGAAGAATAGGCACTAATAAAGGTATCTAACTTCTCATTGATCGCTCTTATCTTCTTAATTGACTGGTGTGCAAGGTCAACAGTAGTGTTGATTTCAGTGATGAAATCATACTGCTCTTGCATCTCAGCAACACTTGCCTCTGCCCTCGGATCTGCTAAAATTTCAAATTCCTTCGACTGAATAGAACCGTTATAGTTGAGGTGAACGCCATAGGTTCCAGGAACCGCCTTTGGACCTCCTAAATTTGCCCACCATAGAATCATCCCCGGTAATCGCTCTGCTCCCTTGCCGCGAGTGTCCCAGTTATGAGTGTTTGCACCTGTTTTTATACCCAATTTCTCATTTCTATCCTTAGCCTCAGTACTAAAGTGGGCAAGAGTATCTCCTGCTTTAGAAGTATAGGTTAAGCTGACCTTGTCACTAGGTTTAAGATCTTTGAAGTACATATGCGTGGTGACCCCAGCCGGTAGGTTAGTTCCTGCAGTGAGTGAAGCTCTACCTCCACCCCCTTTAGTTCGGTAAGCATCTTTGGGGTCAAATAAAACAGCATCCTGTTTCATTGTTTGAGCATTTAACTGATGAAGTACGGTTAGATCGTCGATCATCCACAAACTTCTACCTTGAGTAGCCACAATAAGGCCGTTGTCTTTGATGTGTAAATCGGTAATCGGTACAATCGGCAGATTTTTCTGAAAGGAATCCCAAGACTTTCCGTCATCAAAAGAAATGTACATACCTGTTTCGGTACCCGCATATAATAATCCTTGTCTCGCCGGATCTTCACGAACCACCCTCGTAAAATGCTCAGGATCGATACCTTTTGTGATCAATTTCCAGCTCTTACCGTAATCTGTAGTCTTGTATAGGTATGGAGTGAAGTCGCCTAACTTATATCTAGTTGCGGCAACATAAGCGGTTCCCTCGTCAAAAGCCGATGGTTCAATAGAATTTACCATGCTCCACTCTGGCATATTTTTAGGAGTCACATTCTCCCAGGTTTTACCGCCATCTCTGGTCAAATGAATCAGTCCGTCATCGCTTCCCACCCAAAGAAGGCCTTCTTTTAGCGGGCTTTCATTGGCTGCAAAGATGGTGGCGTAATACTCAACACCTGTATTGTCCTGAGTGATAGGCCCTCCACTAGATACGAGTTTGGTCGCATCATTTCTGGTTAAATCATCGCTCAGCAACTCCCAGCTCTGACCCTCATTGGTAGATAGGTGAACATGGTTAGAGAAGGTATAAAGCTTCTTAGGATCATGCTTCGAAAAGATAATCGGAAAGTTCCACTGAAAACGATACTTCATCCCTTCAGCACCGTAACCCATTGGGTTGTCTGGCCAAACGTTAATAGCTCTAGTAGTATTGTTCGCGTGATTTACTCGAGTTAAGAATCCTCCATAACTACCCCCGTAAACAATATCATCATTGGTAGGGTCAACGGCAATATGTGCAGACTCTCCACCTGCGGTTTCCTCCCAATCATCTTCACCAATGCTGTAAGAATCAGAGCGATGACGAATTCGAATGGTTGAATTGTCTTGCTGTGCAGCATAAATGCGATACGGGAACGCGTTATCTGTCGTCACTCGGTAAAACTGAGAGGTCGGTTGATTGTAATAGGTACTCCAGCTTTCACCAGCACTATAAGACACTTGAGCTCCTCCGTCATCACCGATAATCATTCGGTTATTATCTTCTGGAGCGATCCAAAGATCGTGGTGGTCACCATGCGGGGCATTAAAGGTTTCAAAAGTCTTACCTCCATCGTCAGAACGGTGGTAGCGAACATTTAGAACATAAACCCGATCTGCATTTTGGGTATCTGCATACACTCTGGTGTAATACCAAGCACGCTGGCGAAGCTTACGTTCAGAATTTACATAAGACCAATTTTCGCCTCCGTCATCAGAACGATATAGGCCTCCTTTATCTTTGTGTTCTACAATTGCCCAAACTCGATCTTTTTGAACAGGTGACACGGTAACTCCCATGATACCTAAAGTGCCTTTAGGGAATCCTGCGTTATCTGAAATCTCATTCCAAGTTTCACCCCCGTCAATACTCTTCCATAATAATGAACCTTCACCCCCGCTACTTAGGCTGTAAGGAGTTCGCTGAACACGCCAAGTAGATGCATATATAACTCTCGAATTATTAGGGTCAATGATAAGGTCAACAGCCCCTGCCATATCGTTTACAAAAAGTACTTTTCTCCAAGTTTCACCACCGTCGATTGACTTATAGATTCCCCGCTCTGAAGTAGGCTTGTAAATATTTCCAAGCACTGCGGCGTAAACCACATTTTCATCTTTGGGGTGAATGCGTATTCTCGGAATGTGACGACTATTTGGAAGTCCTTTAAACTCCCACGATTTTCCGCCATCCAGAGATTTGTAGATTCCGTAACCTGAAGAAACGTTTCCTCTAACTGTTTTTTCACCTCCACCTACATAAATCACGTTAGGGTCACTCTCGGCAACGCCTACTGAACCAATACTTCCACCGAAATATCCGTCAGAAATGTTTTCGTACGTGGTCCCGCCATCGGTGGTTTTCCAAACTCCTCCTCCGGTTGCTCCGAAAAAGAATGTATTAGGCTGACCAGGGATTCCTGTTACTGCAGCAGATCGACCTCCACGAAAAGGGCCAATAAGTCGATATTCAATACTACTATGCATCGACTCATCAGGAGCCTGAGCAAATAGAGCGGTGCTGGCTAAAACAAATGCCGAAAGAAATTTGAAGAACTTCATTTGGGATGAAATTTTAAGTTAGTTCACCCAAATTAGAAAAAGATTCTCAATTCTAGAGAGAAAACCTTAAGAGTTCATCAAGGTTTTACGCACTTCTTTAATTAGAAAATAGGCAGTTATTATAGTAGCCAAAACATCAGCAATGAAGAATGACTGCCAAACTCCCTGCTCTCCATAGAGCGCAGCCATAAGGTATAGCGTGGGGATAAAAAGAATGCCTTGTCGAAGTAAAGTGAGCCACAAAGCGGGCTTAACCTTACCAATGGCTTGAAAGTAGGCTGCTCCAATGAGTTGCAGCGCGATAATTGGAGTAGCACCGAAAACCCATCGCATGGCCATACCCACCTTTTCGAGCACTACAGTATTGATGGCGAGTTCCTCTGCGCTTAAATCAGATCGATCGCTTAAAAATAGTTCTGCAATTTGGGTCGGAAACAAAAACAACAACACAAAAACCAAAGTTGCGAGTATGGCTGCAAAGCCAATGGCCTTAACAATCGATTCTTTCACTCGATCATAGAGCTGAGCTCCATAATTGTATCCCGCAATAGGCAAAAACCCTTGAGTTACTCCGAAAACGGGGAAGAGGGCGAACATGAGTGTGCGCCCGATAATCGCATAAACTGCAACGAGTGCCTCTCCTCCTAGAGTGAAAAGCAGCGTATTTAAAATTAAATAATTGATGCTGGTCATGGCTTGTCGAGAAAGGGTTACAAAACCTAAAGACCCCATTTCTTTGAGTAAGTCTATCTTAAAACGAAAATGCTTAAGTGTCGGTTTAAGGCTCGACCCTGTTAGAAAATGGTAGAGGATATATAGAAAGCAGAGGAGATAACCTAGAGTTGTCGCCCATGCTGCTCCATGCATCCCCCAATCAAAAACATAAATAAATAGGTAGTCGCTCAAAAGATTCGTAACCGAAGGTATAATCATGGCAACCATGGCGACCTTTGGCTTACCTTCTGCTCTGATTACCGTATTCCCCATCATAGCCAGCCCCAAAAACGGAACTCCATAGAGTACAATCTGATAATAGACTTTGGCTGGCTCGTAGATCGCTCCCTTGCCTCCAAACGCAGGAATTAAAGTCTCCACAAAACCTAGTCCCAAGGCCACCATAATCGTGCAAACAAGTAGCGTAAGACCGATCTGATTACCGAAAGTGTGAAGGGCTTTATCTTGATCCTTAGCACCCAGGGCGCGAGACACAATGCTTGAACCTCCAATACCCACAGCCATACCTAAAGCCCCAATAAAAAACGAGACCGGTAAAACAACATTTATT
>PZPI01000102.1 GCA_003045935.1 Bacteroidota bacterium
CCAAAAACACCAGTCTGAATAGGTTTTTCGATAAGTCGTTGTAACTCGTCAACAAACTTCAAATAATCTTTCTCTCCCTTATCTGGTTTTGCAGCGCGTATGAAAGAAGGTCGGTTACCTTTCTTCGTGGCACCAAAAAGAGTGAACTGCGATACCACGAGTACCTCTCCATCTATATCTCTAATACTCAAATTCATTTTATCATCGTGATCGCTGAATATTCGCAGTCCTGAAATCTTTTGAACTAACCAAAGCAAATCGTCTTCAGCATCCGCAATATCTACCCCTAGTAAGATCAATAATCCCTTACCAATTCGAGAAACTTCTTTTTGATCAACCGATACCGAAGCGTTTAATACGCGTTGAATTACTACTCTCATTCTGCAAATGAATCTTGACGATAAGGTCCCTCCTCTTCTAAAACCATGGAGAGATAACTTTGGTAACGACTTTCTGCAATGGTCCCTTCTTCTAATTCACTTTTCACGGCACAACCAGGTTCAGAAAGGTGCTGACAATTATTAAACTTGCAGTTCTCCGACGCTTTAAAGAACTCTTTGAAATATCGAGCAATCTCTTCTTTATTGATATCTGCAATCCCAAAGCCTCGGATCCCAGGACTATCAATGATTCTTCCTCCAAATGAAAGATCAAACATCTCAGCAAAAGTAGTAGTATGCTGTCCTTGGCCATGCTGTTCAGAAATCTCACCAATTTTTAATAGCAATTCGGGCGCAACCGTATTGATTAGCGTTGATTTGCCTACTCCTGAATGACCCGAAAAAATACTCGTGTTGTCCTTCATAAGATTTCGTAACTCACTCATTCCCTGATCAGATTTGGTGCTACACAAAACGCTTTGATAACCTATAGATGTGTATAACCCTTTGAGTTCATTTACCCTCTCGAATTCCTCTTCAGTGTATTGATCCATTTTATTGAAAAGCAATACCGTTTCAATGCCAAAAGCAGCGGCACTGACTAAAAAACGATCAATAAAAGTAGTGAAGGTTTCAGGATTCTTTAGGGTAATTACCAGAAATACCAGATCAATGTTAGCTCCAATAATATGAAGCTGCTTAGATAAGTTCACTGACTTTCGAACAAGATAATTTTCACGCTGGTCGATGGTATGAATAACACCTACCGCTTCATCATCTAGATCAAAACCAACCCGATCACCAACGGCAACCGGGCTAGTAGATCGTATTCCGCTTAGGCGAAGTTTACCTTTAATTCTACACTGGTAAAATTTACCTTCGTCAGATTTTACCTGATACCAGCTTCCTGTAGATTTGTAAACTAAGCCTTTCACTTATCGATTAGAAGTTAATAACCTGCTCTTGGTGACGAATTGATTCTGTGTGAATACTCTTGAAAAGTTTCAATACGAATTCTTCGCTAAGACCACGCTGTTCTCCTTCTAGGATCATTTTTCCTAAAATTTCATTCCAACGATTCGACTGAAGTACCGCAACATTCTTCTCTTTCTTCAAAGCACCTATCGCCTCAGCAACTTTCATGCGCTCACCAAGCGTATCAAGAACGGTACCGTCAAGAACGTCAATTTGCGCTCTTAATTGTCCTAATGCATTGTGAAACTCTGCTTCGTCATCACCAGTTTTACGAACTCTTAAATCTTTAAAAATTTCTAAAAGACGCTCGGGTGTTACTTGCTGTGCTGCATCTGACCATGCGTTATCTGGATCACAGTGGGTTTCAATCATCAAACCATCAAAATTCAGATCTAGTGCATTTTGTGAAACATCAAAAATTAAATCTCTACGACCCGCAATATGACTAGGGTCATTAATGATAGGAACATCAGGGAATTTGGTCTGAAAATCAATAGCAATCTGCCATTCAGGGAGGTTACGATATTTAGTCTTCTTGTATGTTGAGAATCCGCGATGGATTACTCCAAGATTTTTGATGTCTGCAGCATATAAACGCTCTATCGCACCAATCCAAAGAGCTAAATCCGGATTAACTGGATTTTTCACAAGAACTATTTTATCTGTTCCTTTAAGTGCATCTGCAATTTCTTGAACAATAAATGGACTAACTGTAGAACGCGCTCCGATCCATAAAAGATCTACGTCATATTCTAATGCTAATTCTACGTGAGCACGATTAGCTACCTCAGTCGCTGTCTTAAGACCAGTTTCTTCTTTTACACGTTGAAGCCATTTTAGACCTATGGCACCAACACCCTCAAAGCTTCCAGGACGTGTACGAGGCTTCCAAATACCTGCACGATAATAATTTACATCTGTATTTTTAAGTTGATGAGCAATGTCAAGAACTTGTGTTTCAGTTTCTGCACTACAGGGACCCGCGATTACGAGCGGATGATCTAACTGCATGTCGTCTAGCCAAGTACGTAAGGCTTTCGAATTTTCCATGATTGTGATTTAAGGGGTTAAAGGTAATGGGTTTAATATTTTTTCTATAGTATTTATTAGCTTCATTTCTGACGTTAGTGCTTCAAGGTCTTCTTTATCAATGAGCATTTTGAATTTTTGAAGATTCGAGATGTAAGCCTCTAGTGTATGACTAAGGTGTTCCTTATTCTGTAAGAAGATAGGGCCCCACATTTCTGGTGAGCTTTTTGCCAAACGAACCGTTGATGCAAATCCACTTCCAGCCAAATCAAAAATGTTTCTATCATCTACTTCTTTGTCCATAACCGTCTTTCCTAACATAAACGAACTAACATGAGATAGATGCGATACATAGGCCAAGTGTTTATCATGAGATTCTGGATCCATATAGCGTAAACGCATACCAATCTTTTGAAAGGCGGTTAATATATTTTCTTGAAGTCGGATAGCTGTTTTTTCTATCTCGCAGAGAATCATCAGCTTACCATCAAACAAATCAGATTTTGCAGCGGCAGGTCCTGAAAATTCTGTACCTGCAATTGGGTGAGCAGCTAGAAAATGTGATCGATTCGGATGATCACTGATTGATTGACAAAGTGCTGACTTGGTCGAACCCGCATCCATAATCAAGGTATGTTCACCAACCTTGTCGAGTAAAGACAGAATTACCTCTGAGGCTGCTCCTACAGGAATACTAACAAAAACTAAATCTGACTGTGCAGCTGCATCTAAATCAACGGCTTTATCAATTAAACCCAAACGAAGCGCCTCCTCTAAGTGAGATTGATTATTATCTGCACCCAAAATAGTGATATCTGAGAAGTGCTTTTTTAGAGCAAGCGCCCATGATCCTCCAATTAATCCAACTCCTATTATCGCTACTGACTTCATGACGCTTTATTGATTCGCTTAATTATTTCTTCAATTCGATCGATCTCAATACAAAGAGAGAACCGAACATATCCACTTCCTTCAGAGCCGAAAATGGTTCCGGGTGCAATAAAAAAATGATATTCACTAAGGTATTTCTCTACGAGCTCCTCGGCCCTGGTGTTTTCTGGGATCCGACACCACACGAACATCCCTACCTGATTCGGATCAGGCACCAATCCTAACAACTGGCACAATTCTTCCATCTTTACTCTTCGCTGATCGTATACCTTGTTGAGCTGAGCAAACCACTCTTTAGGCTGAGCAAGTGCAGCAACCGCAGCACGTTGAATGCCCATAAACATTCCAGAGTCCATATTTGATTTGACCTTCAAAACCGACCGAATAAGACCCGCATCTCCTTGAATTGAGCCCACTCTCCATCCGGCCATATTAACCACCTTTGAGAGAGAATTCAACTCGAGTAATGGGCCGTATTTCCCTTTTTGTGACAAAATTGAAGTTGGATGTTCATTGCCAATAAAACTATATGGATTGTCATTAATTAAAAGCAAATCAGATTCCTGAGCTTTTTGAGCCAAGACAGCCCACTTATCCTCAGAAATTGATTTACCTGTCGGCATGTGCGGATAATTCACCCACATCATCACCGCCTCCTTAAGATCTCTTGCATCGATATGATCAAAGTCAGGTAAACCTTCTGGGGTTAATCGATAAAATACAGCCTTACCCCCAACCAATTCTGTAACTGAAGAATAGGTTGGATATCCGGGGTTAGGTATCAGTACCTTATCTCCTGGATTCACAAAGGCCATACTGATATGCATAATCCCCTCCTTAGAACCCATGAGCGGAAGAATTTCTGTATCTGCATTAAGACTTACTCCATAATGGGTCTGGTAAAAATCTGCAAAACCTGCTCTTAGTTCTTCTCTACCTATGTAACTCTGATAACCATGAACGCCTGGCTCAGCAAGGGTGCGAATTAAAGCATCAGTAACTTCAGTAGGGGGATCAAGGTCTGGACTTCCAATACCCATATTGATAATTGGCTTTCCTTCGGTAATAAGACCTTTCACTTCTTTTAGTTTTTTAGAGAAATAGTACTCTGAAACACTATTTAATCGATTCGCTTCTCTCATTACTAAACGCTCTTTAAAAGTTGATTTTCATAGGTTCCTAGCACTTTGAATTCCTCTGCCATTATCGCTAAAGCTGCCGCAGCTTTCTCGAAATCGGTAATTTTTTCGAAAGTCACATCTACAAAAAAGGCGTACTTCCACGGCGTTTCCACAATGGGCAGCGATTGAATTTTAGTCAAATTCATTTCACAGTCACTCAGTACATTCAGTATGGTTGCAAGACTCCCTCTCTTGTGACCGGTGACAAATCGAACAGATGCCTTGTTTATAAACTCTGAGTTCGTAACACTATTTGCTCTGTTTAGCACCACAAAACGCGTAGCGTTATTGGTTAAGGTCTGAATGTCTGAATTAAGAACCTTAAGCCCATAAAGTTCGGCCGCAACCTTTGGCGCGATCGCAGCCACACCTTTCAGATTAGAAGATTGAATTCTCGCAGCAACCGATGCCGTATCATCGTCTTCAACTAAGCGAATAGATTTATGATTTTGAAAATACTCTGCGCATTGAAGAAGTGCCATCGGATGCGACCGTACCTCTTGAATATCTTCTAAGCTACTCTCTGGCAAAGCCATCAAATTATGAGAAATGCTT